>DDIK01000141.1 GCA_002338505.1 Bacteriovorax sp. UBA1852 | reverse complement strand
TATAATATTAGCAGGCAAATAATAAAAGTTTGCAGTCTTTAATAACCAAACAGCTAAAACTAGTAATATCATCCAAATACTACAAATTATGGCAACATTTATCACTCTTCCTAATGCCGTAGAAAACTGCTCAATGTAACTAATGAATTCAGTGCAATCTAATATGTAAAAAATGGAGGAAAGAACGAAATAAGAAATGGACAAATAAAGTAAGGCATCAGATAAAGCTAAGCCTAAAACCACAAGGGTAATTGAAAATAGAAAGTTATATAGATATCTTTTTTTTATTCTACATAAGTAGTCCAAACTATACTTTTCCAAATTATAATTTTCACTTAGTAATACATCACTCTCTTTAGAGTCAAGTTCACCTGCTAAACTATCTGGCAATTGGATCACCCCATAATCATCAATGTAATAAAGATTATTTTCATCATAAAAAATATATTCTTTTTGAAGTCTTATACAGCAATAGTTAGAAGTATGATTATACCATTCTAAGCTTCCCTCTCCTGAAAACTCTACTATGTAGTATGAAGTATAGTCTGAGATTGAAATCTTTATATATTCACCATGACTTATTCTTTTGACAATCTCAACATTAAAAAGTGCAAAATACTGGAGAAGTTTTCTTTCTATATAATGAACAAGTGCTAAGATCCATGCTGGGGGAATAAATATGAAATATAGCTTTAAAATCAGATCTATAGAATTCTCCTTTAGGTTTCTTAACATTATTACTTTTTTATTCATCTTCTCTTCCTAATTTGTCATCAATCTAGATGTTTTAACAAACTTATCGCAACCTCAATTTCAACTTTATCAAACCGAACTCTTTTTGATTCTTTTGTAACTCCTTCTCCGATTATTATACCTGAATTCCCAGAAGGCAATTCTCCAAAAACATCCCCATGACCTCTCTATTTATTAACTTTGTCTTTTGTTTTTCTCGTCGGACTCTGTTCTTCAAACCTTTAAAATACGAAGAAAGAAATAGTGAAGACTAGAGAAGAGTTTTTTGAAATTATTTATGGTCCAAATATGGAAGTTGATCAGCTCTATGACCGTAGGGCTTAACTTGTCGACATAGGGATATTATCCCTTACAAGATGGGGGATTCTTAAGGGGAAACCCCTTAAGCGACGAGCTTTCAATTTGATAAATAATCGTCTTAAATTTTTTTATGACGTATATTATCTTGTCTATAAATTAACTTTTTCAATACTTCGTCTGGCAAGAAAGGGGCTGGGTTATCCTTGGGGGTCATCTTGCTTGTGATTTTTTTTATAAAGTATTAGCTCGCTTTCTATCTGTGTATAGGCTTTGTGAATGATCGATCTTGCATCATAAATATCTGTTCGTTCACATTCTTCTGTGGATAGCACTGTCTCATTACCTTTCAGGTATCTGATCGATAGTAAGTACTGGAAAAAGAAGAATCTATAAAAGGCTTCGTCTCTCCACATTCTCATGTCAATTAACTTTAAAGCGGTACTTAGATCCAAGAATACAATGCTTAATAGCTTTGAGTAATATTCTTTCTCTCTCTCTTTGGCAATAATCATGTCGGTCTCTTTTATTTGAGCTGAACAAAACTCCCATTTGCTCGAGTACAAGGATCTATAGTTCCAATAACACGCTGCAATTAATCCAAAATAAGTTATGATCATTTCTTTATTTATTAGTATTTCTTTAAAGCTCGTCGTTATCGTCTTATCAGTAGTAATTGTTGCAATTAAAATGATGGTCGTTGCGAAGATGGTAAACCATAAAGTCACAAAGACAAATGTTCTTAAGAGAACTGACTCTGTGCCACTAGAGTTAAGTACTATCTTACCCATAAATAAACTCCTAAAGCGATCCTTGCATGATCTTTTAAATTTTACCTTTCTAAAGTTTAAATTTACAATCTGAAGATTTTCAAAGATTGTTATTATCTTTTGTGCCTCTTTATCCATTATCGTTTCTCCATTGGTAAGACCTTTAAATATTTATCAAGAATTACTGTCTTTAGAAGGTATGCGCAATGAGCGGCGGTGCTACATTCTTTAGCTTCTCATTTCTAGAGAAAATTAATGAGCAGTCACTCGAAAAAACCTACAAATCACTTGAGCGCTGTACTTTAATGCTCTGTTTTATTTATCGACATGATATGAGTTAAACCTTTAATCAAGATAAATTAACAGCACTGCTAGTACATAAACAGCCTAGTCAATGTACTTGTTGATATAACTACTATTAGCTCAAACAATAAAGGATTTAAGGATCTAATAATGTATAATGAGTATGTCCTCTCGATTTAAGCATCCAACATCTATAAAGCATTGAAGATTTCTTGATTAAAGTTCCCTTGTTCATATTTCGATAATTACTTAATGATTTTTAGGTGTTTTTTGGATAATTTGAGCAACTAATTTTTCAACCGAGATTTTTTGAACAAATAGATACTTCAGCCATGGACGATTTACAAAATAATAGTCTAAAGTAGAGTGAGTTATTTCAATAGGAGTAAGTTTGATATTATTAAGAAGGTAGTAGATGAGTAGAGTTATATTATGCGCGATATTTTTGTATATTAATTTGAAAGCTTTCTCATTTTCTGAAGAGCACCAAACAGCAATATTTGAAGAAACATTTGAAATGTGCTCAAAGCGAGTTTATACAAGCCCACTTTTTATTCTTTGCTTTAAGGGGCTGAGTTCATATCATGCAATGAAAATGGATCATAGTCTTGAAAACAAGAAGTTTTATAATTCGCTTCGATTCATGGCTAAACAAAAATGCTTATCATACGAAGAGTGCTATAGTGTACTTTATGCGACATCAATTGCAGATACTGATAACTTCAAAAGCAGGATGTATAGATATAAAGATTATCAGACGGCAGAGAAGTCTTACGAGCATTTAAATGGTCTATATCTCAAAACAATAAAGAACTATGAGGGAGCAAAGAATATTTTTAATAATTTATGTGCTCAAGGTAGTATAACAGCTTGTTTTAATCTTCTTGATGTGGCCATAATAACAGGTGATAGAAATCTCGTACATAATATATATTATAATAAAGAAGATTACATGAAGGATGCTATCGGCCGTATTGAGAATGAATTATTTTTGAAAAAGTTTAAAGATCTTATAAGTTGTGATCATAGTGCTAACTCTTTTAACTGTGTTAGTTATACAAGTAATTATGACGGAGACACTTTCACCTTCAGCATTCCCGATATCCACCCACTTTTTGGGAAAAACGCAAAGATAAGACTCAGGGGAATAGATACTGCTGAAATCAGAACAAAAGATAAGTGTGAAAAGCTAATAGCAATGAAAGCAAAAAAAGTCGCTAGAGAACTCCTGCTTGGCGCTAAACGAATTGATCTTTATAACATTAGAAGAGGTAAGTATTTTAGGATAGTTGCTGATATCAAATTTGATGGAAAAGATCTAAAAAGGCAACTTTTAAATAAGTCTTTAGGCTATGTATACGACGGCAAAGCAAAGAAGAGTCTTGATTGGTGTAGTTTAATTAAGATTAATTGATTTTAGTAAATAGGCTATAATATTTTAACCGTTTTTGTTTTTATAAAAGGATCTATAAATGAAGAATCAGTCCGTTTGTATGTATATTTTCTTTGTCATGTTCATTTCGTCAAATGTCCTCGCCTCAAAAGCTCGCTGTAATGCGATTGTTGAAGTATTGGGAGAGAAGAGGTACTCAGTTCCAATTTCACTAAAAGATGGAAATAGACATCACTTTAATATAGTGAATACCAACTTTAGGTGCACTCTCGTCTTCTATAAAAATTACGGTTCTATGGTCTCTTGTTCTTTTGGCGAGTCTGGGGACTTTGTGCAGTCCGATCGCTCAGGTATAAAAGAAAATAATAGTCAAAACAACCTCTCATTTAACCATCTTGGAAAGCAGGTATACATAAAGACTAAATGTAATCAGAATTGATATAGCCTCTATTTTGTACTAGGCTGTGGGCTACATAGGATACGAATCTTTTAGTGCGGAAGTTAAGTCTCCAACGAGTCATTTGTTGGCTTATTTTAACCATTTATGTGGGTTAACTCTAGTGCAAGAAATGGAATATGCTCTATTTCTGTTGTCATCCCAACGCCCAAGAGTAGTTTATCCACATCTTCTTCTGTTAGAATAGTTGCTTCTTCAAGATTAGTGTGAGTACTTTTAGCTTCATGTAAGTTGATTTCCTCTCTAAATACACTTGCGTTGGAGCTACTTGAAAAAAAGCATACGATTGTCTTGTTGAGTATATCTTTACTTATTTCTTTTCGACTAAGATTCTCAAGTGTCTTTTTTATGTAGATAAATGTTATATCATTAAAGTTTCCATAAGAAGTCATTTTTATATTAAGTGAGCCTGTGACTATGTTGACTGTTCTATCAATTTTATATTCGTGAATTTCTACTATCTCATTTACTGAATATAAGTAGGGGTAACAATCATCTGAATCTTTTGACTTAAGACCTTCATATAACGCTTTTGCTAAAAAGCTATTTCTAGTCTGGTCGTGATCGATAGTATCATAGTCTTCGAAGATATCTGTCGTCACAAGAATAAGATTAAACTCCAGGTATAACCGGTCGATTTCTTCCTTGTTTTTATTCATAGCTTACTCTCATTATTTTCATTGTCTAATGACTATCTATTGTAGCTCTGGTGTATTCCCTCATAGTTCTTATGTAACTTCAAGCTCTAGACTTTTGTTTTACTTACGCTAAAGTTTACATGAGAGAGTTTGTGATAAATGCATCTCTGTGGAGCCTTTTATCGTCTGGTCATACCGAGTATAAGAACACTTTTTTTTATCTTCTTTTATGTATATGTCCTTGAGCCTCCATACAAGCAGAAGTACTCCTATCTTTTCTTCCTTTTTCTTTGGCCTCTTCATTAGATGTGTAGGGCATTCAGAAAGAGTTGACTCTGAATAGATAAATTCTTTCTCATTGAGATAAGGTTTTTCATAATACTTACATTTTAAGGCGTGAGTAAAAGAAGATGTCGTAGTAATAAATAGTATATAAAAGATCTTAATACTGGATTTCATTTTTTTGCCTTATATGTGTATATCTCATTTAGTTTTACTTATTTTAACTTGAAACTCTTGGATCTTTTGTTTTAGTGGAGCAGTGTTTTTATATTCTAGCATTTTACTTTCAACGTACTTATTAGACCCTAAGAAGTCTACCCTTAGGTATGCACTCTTTGCCTTTGCGACATCATCCAGTATTTCTTTTTCTATATTGTAATACTGATGCGAGTAGTTTCTATACTCCGATGGATTCAGACTTCCCATTGAACCACTTGTTCGTACCGTTTCTGTGCTATTTGGATTTAGCACATAAACATCTTCATCAATTCTGATCGTCACCTTGCTTAGAATGTGCGCCCCAATAACCTCAATAATAAGGTATCTTTTGTTTTTAGTATGATCAAAACTTAACCCCAATAGAACATTAATGTTATCTAAAGTTATTGGATAGAGTGTTGTACTTCTCTCTTTCGTTACTTTAGACTCTTCGGTAATGACTTTGCCATTGAGGTAATTCTTATCCATTAGTTCTTTCGTACTCGTGCATGATGAGATTGCAATGATTAAGCTTGTAAAGCATAGTAGTTTCATTTTTTTCCTTTAAGATATTGTTTTCTTCTCGGAGAGAATTGCTTTTTTTTTAGTGTAGAAATCCTACCATTTCATAAAGATTATTTTTTTGGAGTATCCTTACTAGTTTTCTTTTTACTTTTCATTGATTGACTTTGATTTACATAATGACTATATTTAGCTGTGACAAGAAATTACTACCGCACAAAAGACTTTTCCGGTCTTATACATACGAAGATAATAATAGAGTGGAGTTCTCCAAATATTTAGGACAGTTTTTTTAGAGCGGTTTCGTGAGTTAACTTATAGTCAATCGGACTCTTGTAATCAAGCGACGAGTGGCGTCTTTTTCTATTATACCATACTTCGATGTATTCGAAAATTATCTGCCTTAACTCTTATTCCGTTCTATAATCATGTCTGTAAAACCACTCTTTCTTAAGAGAGGCAAACCACGATTCAAGAAATTCATTGTCATAACAATTCCCTTTTCTCGACATAATTGGTACTCTATTATGTGCCTTCAAAAAAATTCTGTACGCCTCACTTGCATACTGACTTCCTCTTGTTTTTGCTCAAGGTCATACTCCTTGTTAGGGTTATAACCGACCTAACTTAATTGTCCAATTTTTTTGGGGAAGTCCATTCTGCACTATTTCTCTTGTTGAGCTTGTCTTGCACAGTCAAACCTTACCATGCCCACCGATCATACTAATGAGAGTTAGTTAGTTACAAATTTGTTCCCAGCGCCCATTTACACAGTCGCCAATTCGACATCCAAGTTGCGGCATAGGCTTATATCCACACTTCCTTGTCCAATTCTTTTTTAATGGCTGTACTTGTATTGGTTGATATAATGGTTGAGGTGTAGATGAGGGCTGTCTATTATGAAGTCTTGGATTTGCATAATCCATTTGTTCAAAACTATCATTCATTTTTTTTATGCCATTGAGTATTTTAGCTGTGTTTTGTTGTTTTTGGTATGCTTCGTAAGCAAACCTTTTGTCATCATCTTTTTTTAAGCTCTCATAGCTTCTTTTAAAGTTTGTGATGTATTGCTCTGTAAACTTATTACTATTATATTTTTTAAAATTAACAGCAAAATCTTGATCTCCATTTTTAATAAAATTAGAAAATTCATTTTGATGATTATGTATGTACTCTGCAAAGTCTATGAATATTTTATTCAGTGTAGCTGAAATCGCTTGCCGCATGTTGCTTGGCTTATAAACTACAAGGTCCGACATCATTACAGTACCGTTCATAATGTCATTTGGGTGATGAAAAATTATTTTGATCTCCAGACTTCCTAGGTTAGTGTAATAACTCCTTTCTAAGTTATTAACACTAAAAAGTGTGTCGACTTTAATTCGACTTTCTGATGTTTTAAAAAACCTTCCTAAGGATGTAGATATTAGTTTTTCTCTAATAAAGCAAACATCTATTGTGTGTTCTTCAAAACCTGAAGCTAAATTAAATGAGCAATTAGTAGCTCTAGAGTCCGTACTTATATATAGAGAGTGTTTCAATATAGGTTTATGCTTTTTTTTGCTCAAATCTTTTTGTAGGTTTGAGTCTAGCACAGTGTAACTGGAACAAGAAAGCATAAGCCAGCTTATTATGGATAAATATATATACTTCATAAAGTGAACTCCTTTTGATTTAGCTTTTAATAAATAAGCATCATTTTCTTATCGTTTGAGAATTCCGTAGTCTTTAGTTAAGAATTCTTAACACTTCTATGTTAGCGTTAAAAAGATATTCTATTTATAAAATGAACGTGTGAAATAGGGTAATGGCTTAGTAGCCATATTGCGAAAGTGCAAATCTCTCAATATTTTCCAGACCCTTTTATAGGCAACACGCACGCTCTCAAAGCTCTGCCCGATAATACCTGTTATCGGGCATAATCTGCCTAAAATATCCCTAAGCACACTTTTCCCCTACAATTGATACATGGGTGTTTTAAAGCTAAACAATTCGGAAGTACTTCTTCCTTTAACAATCAATGAAAAATTTCTTGGAGATTACATCTCTTTAGAAACTAAGAGAACTTATTCAATCGCTCTTCGTGATTTTCTTTCTTGGATGAATGAGTTTTATGAAGATGTAAGTTGTATTACAAAAATTGATCGTGACCATATTGCAAAATACAGAGACTACTTAATTGAGTTTCGTGGGCAAAATGGAAATAAGATGGCACCGACATCAGTGAATTTAAAACTAGCTTCAATATCAGCGTATTTTGAGTTTCTGGTAAAGGAAGGTCTTTTATCATCAAATGTTGTTAAAAGCGTTAGAAGGCCTAAGAAAGAAGTTAAAAATCCAACTCAGGCACTGACCAAAGAACAAGCTCGAAGCTTGCTTGAAAGTATTGAATCAGATGAATCCGGCCCACTTCATAAAGCACTTCTTTTTACTCTTTGGATGACTGGTCTAAGAAAGTCCGCGGTTTTAAATCTAAAAAGACAAGACTACTTTGAAACTAATCATGGCATGATATTAAGAGTTACAGACAAAGGTGGAAAGCAGTTACAAAAGCTTGTACACCCAGAACTAGAGCTTGCCCTCGAAGAATATTTAGATTGGATGAGAGATCGAAGTCGTGAACGCTCCCCTACTGACTGGCTATTTGTACCAACAAAGAATCCTAAAGATCCAACAAATCTAGAAAAACAGATAAATCCGAAAACATTAAATAGGATTATAGAAAAATATTGTCAGAAAGTAGGAATATCCGGGAAGATATCAGCACACTCGGCAAGAGCGACCTTTATTGAAGTATTATTAGACTCTGGAGCCAATATAATTGATGTGAAGGATGAAGTTGGTCATAAATCTGTAACGACGACTCAGGAATATGATAAACGACGAAAAGGACTTAGGAGGAGCCTTGTTAGAAGTCTTGATTACTGAAAGATTTCTTTAATTATTTAATGTGAGAGAAATTTTTTTAAAGTTTACATTATCATATGAGCTATGGAATATATTTTTGATAACAGGGTTTCCTTTGCCTAATATAGGTTTGCCTTTTCCATCGTCAAAATATAAAAAAACTTGTTTTTCTTCAACAATTTCAATATCTGCTGTTTTTAAAAATATTGGATTGATAATTATACATTCACCGTTATTATGTCTTGCAGATTTAACTTTAAATGCATCTTGACCATCTTTTAAAAGTTTACTTCCTATTTTTGCGGTAAACCTATTGTTGAATCCCGGTGAATTCATTTGAGTTTCTATAATATTTTCGATAGGTTCTAAGCCACTTTCTTTTGCTAATAAATTTATATTGCTTATATTTGTCAAGTCAGTGACATCCATTTTGTTGGCGACTTTTATCTCGACTTCATAATATGACAAACACTCTTCTGCTAAGCTTCCTAGATGATTGTTGCTAAAGTGCTTTTTCTGATAGAGCATATAATATACTTTTTCATGCACAGCTGTTTCAGGAGATAGTGCAGTATAGACAGCAGGTGTCCCTTTTAAGTTCCAGCGCCCCCCAGACTGCTTAGCACCTATACCACTAATTATGTGATGTATCTCTTTATATTCTTCTGAGCATGCACGAAAAGTTAAATTCAACCTTGCATTCTCCTAAGAAGACCTGCAACATCTGAAGTTGAATAATCATCACCTTCTTTAATATATTCCCATGGAGTTTTATTTTCGAGGAAATCATTGGAAGAATAAAAAAAACTTCTAGCATGATATTTTTTATCTCTAAACATTTTTTTTACTTCTATAAAAACAGACATAATTTCTCTAATGTTCTCTTTTAGGCTAGAATTAGGAGTTTGCTCTTTACGTCTTATTTTGTCGAGTGTCGTACGGCTCGTCTTAAGTAATGATGCCAACATTTCATCAGATAATTTAAAATAACTTTTAAATGTTTCAATGTCTGTAAGCCATGCTCTTTCTTTTAAGGAGGTTCTTATTGGAGCATTTGATATGAAAGCATTTTTAGAAGTGCAAAGGACAATTTTATTTTTACTATAAATTGGTGATATACGAATTTTCTGCGATTGAACTTTCCTTCTTTTAGATTGCCATCCTCCAGCTTCTTTTTCAGGCATGACTTCACATGTACTACCATAGACAAAGTCTTCAATAGATTCATTCATCATATTTAATCTCCTCTTTAATGCAACTACCAAATGCATCTAGAAATGAAGTCATTACAGGTAGAGATCCAATTATAGAAATAATATTTTTTACCCTAGAATTTTCTCTGGGCTTATATCCTTGGGAAAGTGATGAAATTAATTCAGGAGAAACCAAAAAGAATTCTAAGAGAACTTGTCCATTACTATACGAAGCATTCATATAATTAACATGAAATAATCTGTATGCAGACTCTGTTTGAGGTACTTTTAGATCATTGGTCTGCTCTTTAACTTCAAGGCTCTTTGACCTTAAGATTTCATGAAGTACTTCAATAAACGGTTTTTCATTTTTTAAAGAAGGTCTCTTGTAGTGATTTGAATAGACTGCTTCAAGAGTAAAGTCTTTTTGCAAACGAACTTCAACAGCAGTGTTAAGTATATTAGTATCTGAAAACGCCGATCTTTGACCAAATAAAATCGCAATAGAGCTACCTATATCTTTAACTTTAAAATCAGAGCAAGAAAAAAAGTGAGAAGCAACAGGAAGATTGTTTAAGGAAATGGACATCCCATTCTCATCAAGGGAAATTCCAGAGAATTCTCCATATTTAATAACAGATCTCTTACTTTTATTGTTTCTACTGTTCATGTTTACAAGCCCTTGTTACAATCATTATCGGTTGATTGTATCTTAAGTTTACATTATTATTACATTACTTGTTTTATTTCAACAGGATATGGAAATTTTTACTTCCTGGCAATAAGTTTACACGGTAACCAATAAAAGCCATTAATTACTTATACTTATGATGTTTTGTGCCAGTAATTATTGGCTAATTTAAAAATATGAAATTAAGTATTTTTTATTTGCTTGCATCCACAACACCTTCTTGACCATAAGAAAAGCTAATATAATAAAATGATAACTGACTTTGTGTTTAATTTGTTATTAAAAATAGAGTAATGCAACAGAATATCAGTTCTGTTGCACAAACTCCTTTTTTCGATTCTACTTACTTGGGCTTAAACCGCCAAAAGGCAACTTTTTGGGAATGTATAGGTCTACTTATCAAGAAAAACTTCATAATATTAATGAATTAAGTCGCTTCTCAAATGACGCGATTTATACGGTATTTTTTGTTTTAATAATTAAGTGCCGCTGTATCCTCTTGATTTTTAAATGTAAAAGTTTAGACTTGATCTGACATTCTGATAAAATCAATAGGATATTATTTAAGATACTTCTCTTTCAATTGCCTTTTTTATCTTAGAGTTGATACTCTCACCATCTTGAAGGGATAGGGCAAGTTTCTTATGTAACTCCTCTCCAATCCTTACGTTAAGTGAGCCCTTAAATGGCCTATTCGGTTCGTTACCTTGTGTGGCACACGTATCAAGATAGTCGTCCACGGCCTCTATAAAAGAATTCTTCAATTCTTTAGGAGTTTGCCCTTCGTAGGAAACAAGATCTTTTATAAACTCTAGTTTCCCAAAAAAAACTTCATCTTCTTCGGAAAGCTCATAAGATCCATAATACCCTTTATATTCTAAAAATTTATTTTTCATATTAAACCTCCAGACTCTAAGTTTTCAACTACTTGTTTTACTTGATAAGCTTTTAGCTCAGGCTTAGGATGTGGTTTATGCAAGTTTATCATGAGTCCGTTTTCATTATTAATAAACTTCACTCGTGAACCTGAGCCTTCTAGCTTTTCAAAACCAAGACTGCTTAATATTTTTTCTAAATCGATCCACTTAAATGTTTTAGGTCTTGATTTTAATTTTATTATTAGTTTACTTGCGGATAATTTTAGGATAGTTTCCAC
>DDIK01000153.1 GCA_002338505.1 Bacteriovorax sp. UBA1852 | reverse complement strand
ACCTAAAAATCATATCTTAATAAGACAATTTTTTTTAGGTGATAATATGAAAATCTTAATTATATCTCTTTTACTTTCAACACTTGCTCAAGCGAAGCTCATAGATAAAATCTCTGCTGTCGTTAACGATGAGATAATTACTCTCTCCGTTATAGATAGAGTCCAGGCTAGTCTAGATGCTAGAAAGAATATCTCTCCATTCATCTATAAGAAGAATTCTTATAGCGACGCTGAGGTCATGGAACTTCTCATTAAGAAAAATATCATTCGTTCTAAACTTGCAGAGATGGGCTATGTCATTTCAGATGAGCAAGTTGAAAAAGAAATTAAGGATAGAGAAAGAAAGCTCGGACTCTCAAGAACTCAATTATTAGCTTTTTTAAAAAACAATAATACGAATTACGATGAGTTTTTTGAAATCACTAGGGAAGCTCTAGAGTATAATATTTTTAATTCAAGAATTATCATTCCTTTAATCTCTGTAAGCGAGCAAGAAATTAAAAATAAGTTTTTCCAAATGAATAAGTCAGATCAGTCTATTACATATAAATATACACTCATTGACTATGTTCTCGATCAAGATATCTCTAAGAAGTCTTATCAAGATTTTAAAAACTCTATGAGCTCATTTAAAAAAGGTCAGCCACTTCCAGCAAAATACAAAGAAGTCTCTGAGCTTAAGCTTGAAAATATGAAAGCTGATTCTCTTGATAATTCAATTCAAAAAGTTCTTAAAAATGCAGGAGAAGGGCAGTTCACTAATCCTGTATCCTTTAACAATCAGACACATATTTTCTTCATTCAAAAAAGAGATATTGTTGATTCTGATTCATACACAAGACAAAAGAGAATGATTAGACAAACTATCTATCAAGACAAAGCTCAGAAAATGACTGAGTCTTGGTTTCTAAGAGAGTCTTCAAACTACTATATTAAAAAGTTCTTATGATCTATGTAACTTGCGGCCATGAAAAAGGCGTAGGTCTAGAAGTATTCTTAAAGAGCTATATTCTCTTATCACGAAAAGAACAAAAACTATTCACTCTAATCTGTGAAAAAAAATCACTCATTGAGACTTGTGAAAGCCTGCAGCTTAATTATGTCTTCACAAAAGATTATATTACGATAGCTCATTACAATTTGAATATAATCCTCGTTGATGATGTGCCCATAAGTACAGAGGCCCTTAAAAAGTCTCTAGATATTATTAAAAACACTGATACGCTTATTACTCTGCCGACAAGCAAAGACCAACTCTTACTAAATGGCGAAGTTGTCGCAGGACATACAGAATACTTTAGAAAGTATTTCAAAAAAAATGTTTCTATGTTTTTTAAATCGCACTCTGCGAATGTTTTACTTATAAGCGATCATGTTAGTCTTAAAGAAGTAAGCTCTTATATAACTCCTGAGCTTATTGAAGACCAAATTCACATGACAATTAAAGACTATCTTAAATACTTTGGAAAACTTTCTAATATCTATATCGCTGGCCTTAATCCTCACGCAGGTGAATCTGGTATGCTAGGTGATGAAGAGCAAAAACTCGCCTCAACACTATCAAATTTAAGAAAATCCTTTCCACAAATTAATATTTCTGAGTTCTTACCCGCAGATAGTATGCTTATAAATAATAAATTTCGATCTGATTCATTATTTGTCTATATGTTTCATGACCAAGGTCTTGCTCCCTTCAAAACTCTTTTTAAGACTCACGGTGCCAATATCTCGCTAGGCCTACCATTTTTGAGACTAAGTGTAGATCACGGTACGGCTTTCGATTTATATGGTAAGAATAAAGCTGATTATTTAGGCTGCCTCTATGTTCTGCAATTAGCAATCGGGGCCCAAAGGACGTAACGATGAAAGGTAGTAACTTTATTTCTGTGAGCAAAGCAAAAGTTCACAATCTCAAAGAAGTCTCAATTGATATTCCAAAAAATACACTAACTGTCATAACAGGACCCTCGGGATCAGGAAAAAGCTCACTCGCATTTGATACCATCTATGCTGAAGGACAAAGGCGCTATATTGAATCACTTTCATCTTACGCCAGACAATTTCTAGGCCAGCAGCAAGCACCAGATGTAGAGTCGATAACGGGCCTATCTCCTGCTATAGCAATTGATCAAAAAACAACAAATAAAAATCCTCGCTCGACGGTTGGAACAATAACAGAGGTATATGACTATCTAAGAGTTCTCTTTGCGAGAGTAGGTGATCTGTACTGCCCAGATACAAATGAAATTATTAAGAATTATACTCCTGGTGGAATTACAAGGGAGCTCTTAACATATCCTGAAAAAACTAAAATTCATCTTATGGCGCAGATTGAAGGTAAGGAGCTAAAGACCAGAAAGCTCAATATTGAAAAGTTTCGCTCCATGGGATTCTCTAGGTACTCAATCAATTCAGAGATCCTCATGATTGAAGATGTGGACACAGCTAAATTAAAAGCTAAGGACGAAATTTACGTTGTCATCGACCGAGTACTCATCAAGACTGGTGTCGAAAAACGACTCACTGACTCTGTTGAGTATGGATACAAACTCGGTAACGGCGTTATCCATATACTTATAGATGATGAAATTCGCGTCTTCAGTGAACACAATATTTCTCCAAAAACAGGAGAAAAACTTCCAAGTCTAGAACCACGCTTGTTTTCGTTTAATTCCCCTATAGGGGCATGCAAGACTTGCAATGGAATCGGCCAATCTAAAGACTTTGGAACGGAATCTCTTATATTTGACGATAGCCTTCCTATTCTAGGTGGCGCTATTCCCGTTATTACGAAGAAGAACAGCTTTATCAATAAGATGATTGAGTGTGTAATGCTTGAAGAGGGGATAGATCTAAAGGCAAGTCTAGGTAATGCACCTAAGAAATTTGTTAATCTCTTATTTAATGGAAGTAAGAAAGTTTATAAGTATAAGTTCAAATCAGAGAACTCTAATTTTGAATTCTCTAAGCCATTTCCGGGAATCATTGATTGGCTTCATAAGAAGTATAACGAGACCTCATCTGAAAGAGTCAGAGTAGACCTTGAAAATTACATGACAATCAAAAGGTGTCATAGTTGTAATGGTAAGAGATTAAATCAAATTGCTCTTAGTACAAAAATAGACAATAAGAACATCATTGATCTTTGTGACATTTCTATTGAAGAAACCTTTAAATACTTTAATGGTCTAAAGCTTAAAGGCGTAAAAGAAGAAATCGCTCATAAACTTCTTAAAGAGATCACAAGTAGACTTAAGTTCCTTAACGATGTCGGACTAAACTATCTTACACTAAATCGCTCGGCTGGAACTCTTTCTGGTGGTGAAGCGCAACGAATTAGACTTGCAACTCAAATTGGGTCCGCTCTTTCAGGAGTACTCTATGTACTTGATGAGCCTAGTATCGGACTTCACCAAAGAGACAACACGCGACTTATTCAAACCCTTAAAGAGTTAAGGGATATTGGTAACACTGTCTTAGTTGTTGAACACGATGAAGAAACAATGATGGAAAGTGATTATATTATAGACCTTGGTCCTGGAGCAGGAATTCATGGTGGAGAAATTACGGCACACGGTGAAGTCAAGAAATTCATAAAGAACAAGAAGTCTCTGACGGCAAGTTACCTAGGCGGAGATCATCAGATCACCACACCCAAAAGGCGAAGAGAACATGATGAATACATAAAACTCTCTGGTGCAAAACATAATAACTTAAAAGACATCTCGGTAGAAATTCCTCTCTCTGTATTAACATGTATCACTGGTGTTTCAGGTTCTGGAAAATCAACACTTGTACATGAAGTTCTCATTCCTGCCGTAAAAAGTAGACTCTCAAAAAAGAATAGAACCATTTATGAGAAAACAAATTACAAATCTATTACTGGCCTCCAAAAGATAAAGTCCATTATTGAACTTGATCAGAGTCCGATTGGCCGAACACCGAACTCTAATCCCGCTACTTACAGCGGACTCTTTGATGACATTAGAAAACTATATTCTAATACATCCGAGTCACAAATTAGAGGTTATAAGCAAGGAAGATTTAGCTTTAATGTTAAAGGCGGTAGATGTGAAGAATGCGAGGGGAATGGTGTAAAGAAAATTGAAATGCACTTTCTTCCTGACGTATTTATCACTTGTCCAGAATGTCATGGAAAGCGCTATAATGATGAGACACTTTCTGTGCTCTACAGAGGCAAGAATATCTCTGATATTTTGAATATGACTATTGAAGAGGCTGAACAATTCTTTGAAAATCATCCTCGACTAAAGAGAATTTTAAAAACAATGAATGACGTAGGCCTTGGCTATCTCAAACTTGGCCAGCCAGCAACAACACTCTCTGGTGGTGAAGCGCAAAGACTAAAGCTCTCAAAAGAGCTTGCAAAGAAAACCAAAGGCCATACGTTATATGTACTTGATGAGCCAACAACAGGTCTACATTTTGAGGATATAAATGTTCTATTAAAAGCAATTACATCTCTTATTGACCAAGGAAATACTGTTGTCATTATTGAGCACAATCTTGATGTAATCAAAGTCTCAGATCATCTTATTGACCTAGGTCCTGAAGGTGGCGATAAAGGTGGAACAATTGTGGCCCTCGGAACACCAGAAGAAGTCTCAAAAGTTAAAACATCTCACACAGGTAAATATCTTAAACAGGTTTTAAAAAAGAAATGATTGAAATTAGTGATATTAATGATGAACGCATTAAAGAATTTATCTCCATAAAAGATAAGAATCTCATCTATAAAGATTTATTTATTGCAGAAACTCACAAGGTTATCCACAAAGCACTTGAATCTAAATTCAAAGTACTAAAGGTCTTGTGTACCCCTGATTATCAAAAAGAAAATCAAAATTTACTCAAAAAAGCTGAGGAAGTTTTCATTCTGCCTAAGACTGAAATTGAAAAAGTTATTGGCTTTAAACTTCATCATGGTGTTTTGGCACTTGTTCAAAATAGGCCTCTAAAGAAACTAGAAGAGCTTGGTGATCGAATCTTAATATTCAATGGCGTTACAAGTCCTGAAAACGTAGGAACAATAACCAGGGCCGCAACAGCGTTTAATTTTGACTCTATTATATATGACTATAAAAGTGCATCACCATTTTTAAGAAGATGCATCCGTGTTTCAATGGGTAATGTCTTTCAGGCAAGAGTCCATAAGTCTGAGTCGCTTATTAGAACTATAGATAAACTTATCGAATCTGGATACGATGTCATTGCCACTGCTAATGAAGAAGGTGCGAAGTCTCTTTTGGATTATACATATCCAAAGAAAGTTGCCATTGTTATTGGTAACGAGGGTAACGGTATGGATAGGGAAGTTATTGATGCCTGCTCAAGAAAGCTCTACATTCCAATAGACCAACATGTGGCACACTTAAATGCTGCTAGCGCGGCATCAATATTTTTATTTAATTCGTTACTTAAATGACTTAAATAGCGTAGACATCTCAATAGCTGTACTAGCAGCTTCCCAGCCTTTATTTCCAGCCTTAGTCCCAGCTCTTTCAATCGCTTGCTCAATTGAATCAGTCGTAAGAACACCAAAAACTATCGGAGTCTCAGTATCATAAGAGGCCTTAGCAACACCTTTAGTAACTTCTCCAGAAACATAATCAAAATGAGGCGTACTACCTCTAATAACTGCACCAAGAGTTATAATCGCATCGTACTTTTTAGTCTGTGCAAGTTTCTTCGCGGCCAATGGAATTTCAAATGCGCCTGGAACCCAAGCCACATCAACATCATCTAAATTACCTTCATGTCTCTTAATACAATCAAGTGCTCCACCTAAGAGTTTACTTGTAATAAACTCATTAAAACGGCCTGCGACGATCGCAAATTTCTTACCTGATGCATTTAAGTTACCTTCAAAAGTATGTGGCATATTTAACTCCTAATTTTACTTTGTATTTTCTCTGTTTTTTTCTCTGTAGCTTACAAGATCAGCAATCGTAATCAACTTAAGATCATGCTTCTTGGCCAATTTTGACAGATCTTCACCTCTGGCCATCGTACCATCGTCATTCATGATTTCACAAATAACTCCTGCCGGATAACAACCAGCGATTCTTGCAAGATCGACTGCTGCTTCCGTGTGACCATTTCTCTCTAAAACCCCACCGCTCTTTGCAATCAATGGAAATATATGGCCAGGCTTTTTAAAACTACTAGCATTTGTTGCGCTTTTCACAAGATCTAAAATTGTCGTTGATCTATCATCACATGAAATTCCAGTACCTGCATTTATAGAATCAATTGAAACTGTGAAAGCTGTTTCATAATCACAATTATTATTTTCTACCATTAACGGAAGACTTAATTCGCTCGCCCTTGCGGCAGTAATTGGTGTACAGATTAGGCCTCGGCCATATCTCGCCATAAAGTTAATTGCCTCAGGCGTAACTTTGTCTGCGGCCATAATAAAGTCGCCTTCATTTTCACGATCTTCATCGTCAACAACAATGACCATTTTTCCATTTCTTATATCTTTTATAACGCTTTCTATAGTATCGAATTCGTACATTTCTAACCTTTATCTCCTAAATAGGAACTCATACTTTTAATATGCCCTGCACCGGAAAAAAGCAAGCTTTCAATGTATTTTCCAAGAATGTCTACCTCAATATTTACCGTACTTCCGACGCGTTTACTGGTAAATATTGTATTATCCCAAGTATGTGGAATAACTGATATTTGAAATGAACAATCTGATGAATAAATATCACTAACGGTGAGGGAAACTCCATCAATTGTGACCGAGCCTTCTTTAACAATATATTTCATTTGAGAACTTGAGGCACCAATAATTACGAGATAATTATTTCCAGTTCCACGAATGGAGCGAATGATACCGACATCATTAACGTGCCCCTGAACCATATGCCCGCCAAGCCTATCGCTCAGCCTCATCGCAAGCTCCATATTTACATCTTCACCCACAATCAATTTACCTAAAGTGGTTTTTTCAAGAGTTGTATGTACCGCCTGAACGACAAAGGAGTCTTTATTTACCTCGATGGCTGTCTGGCAAGCACCATTGATAGAGATTGAATCATCTACCTGTATATCTGAAATAAGTTCTTTTGAAGACACTTCAATAATTGCGCCTTCGCGATTCTTTGTAATTCGCTTAACTCTTCCTATTTCTTTTACTAAACCAGTGAACACATCTACCTTCTAATATCAAAAACTGCTTGATTACCAAGAACACTAACCTCAACATTTTCAAATGTAAGAGCATCCTGCATTCTTTCTTTATCTAAGTTCAAATAACTCAAACCTTTGCCAATCATTTTTGGTGCTACAAAAAGCGTCATCCTATCATAAAGCTCTTGAGCTATGAAATCTTTCGCAAGCCTTGCTCCACCTTCAACCAATATACTTTGAACACCGAGCTCTTTTAATTCTTTTAACGATTCACTGAGACTTTCGTTAAACTTAATGACCTTTATCCCTTTCTCTTTTAAAACTTCTTCATTTTTTCCAAGAATATTACTAGTAGAAATAATGATAGTCTTACCTACATAATCATCAGATAAAACTTTCGAATCCATTTTAAACTTTTCAGGGTTTCCTAAAATAATTCTAAACGGAACCTTATCCTTAGCATCGATACCCATTCTTATATCAAGAGAGGGGTCGTCATTATTTAAAGTATTTCTACCAACCATTACAGCATCGTACTTTAGACGAAGCTCATGCACTCGAGTTCTTGCACTTTCATCAGTAATCCACTTACTGTCACCACTAAGTGTTGCTAATTTACCATCTAAAGTTTGAGCTAATTTCAAGTGAACATAGGGGAGGTTGCTTAATATTGTCTTATTGAAAACTTCATTCAATGCAGCAGCTTCTTTCTCGAGCAAACCCACACTTACTTGCACTCCGACACTCTCTAGAACCTCTACACCTTTACCCGAAACACTGGGATTAGGGTCTAATGTTGCTACGTGAACTTTTCTTATGCCTTTTTCTATTATGAGACTTGTGCATGGTGGCGTTCTCTTATTTGTGTGACAACATGGCTCGAGGGTCACATAGAGTTCACATTCAGATAAGTCATTGATTTCACAATCATTTATAGCATTTGGCTCTGCATGAGGTTCACCAGCTTTTTGATGAAAACCTCTTCCTATGATTTCTCCTGCTCGCACAACAACTGCTCCCACCATGGGGTTTGGCGAAGTTGTCCCGAGCCCTCTTCTCGCAAGTGAAAGTGCTTCTCTCATGAATGTTTTGCCAATTTCCGTCATACTCTATTTGCCTCTACATTTTCTTACCGTTAATATTCTATAGTGTCTATTACATTGCTTACGACAAAGAAACGCTCAAACAGAGCTAGACTAATTTTATTCAGTATCACATCAATTTTCATATTATTTTGTCTTGATAAAGCTTAGAGGTTATAATCTTGCAAATGGATTTAGATAAAGTCATCAAAGATGATGTCGAAAGACTATATTTCAAAGGCCTTATAGAACAACTCGATGTTGAGCAGCAAAGTATGTCCATACATACTCCTGATCAACCAAGTAGTCTCTTTCCAACGGCAATTGCTTCACAAGAACTACTTGATGAATTTCCTGCTCATAATTATGAAGATATTCGTAACTCTTACAAATCCAAAGATAAAGTAAATGCAACTTTGTGGTTAAAGAAAATGCACGGAGGAGTAGGCTCAAGCATTGAAAGATCTAACTATCTCAAACATCATGGTAGAGAAAGTCTTGGAGCAAAAGGGACTGACCTCTTTGTTAAGACATCAAACGGTGAGATCCCTATTGCAGTGGCTCAAATCATTCAGGCCATCAAAAAGCAAGAAAGCTTTGAAGAGATAATTTATCAAGATATCATTAATGAAGATGTTGCTTTATTATTCGATGAGATATGGAAAAATAAACAATTTGGTAATTTAAATAGATTTTCTCCTATCATTCAAACCAATCTTCCTACTATAGATGAATCTGGTGCACTAACAAGAGATAGGCTTGCCCCAGCTGGACATGGGCTATTTGGTTTTGAAGCTATCGCAAGTATTTTCGACAGCAACAAGAGACCTAAAGGCGAAAACATTATTGCCTGCATAGGTAATGGTGAGGACTTAAGTTCTACTCCAGATAGAGCAATTACCCGTTGGATGATCGAGGAAGAGATTCCTATTTGCATGGTTACAACAACAAAGACTCAAAACGATATGAAAGGTGGACAAATATCTATCCTTAAGAAACCAAATGGTAAGTCATATCTTACGATTATTGAAAAAGCACAAGCTGAGAAATGTGGTCAGCTTGAATTATTTGAACAGCTCGGATTAAGAGATGGGGATAATGAAGCATTCTTTAATACAAATCTTGTACTTGTAAATATATCAGTTCTCACAAAGCTTTTTGCTAATGTCGATAAGAATGAAATTCTTGAAGCAGCTCTGCCTAATTTGATTCAAAATACAAAGTCCCAAAATGGGAAAAACTATATTCAACTTGAAGGAGCAATGGGCTCCGTGTTTTTAAACCTAGACTCCTTCTGGAGAGATAAGACAGGTAAACCTATTGTTCATATTTTAAACATTCCTTTAAAATTTCGAACGCGTTTCTTCTCACCAATAAAGTCTGCGTTTGATTACTTTATGCAATTTCATTCTGATCGTTTTTCTTTTAACGAAAAAAACTATCATCTAGTTAACAATAATAAAGAAGAGCTACCAAAAATTAAGCTACCTGATGATTACAAAAATCTAGATAATGTTCTTGAGGATTTTAAAAATTGTAAAATTATAAATTTAAAAGAATTAAATCTTTCTTCAAGACAGAGCTTTAAAAACTTAAACCTAACTGGTGTTATTACAAATTAATCGGAGACCCTATGATACCTTTTATAGATCTTAAATCACAATACGGACTAATCGAAGACAAAGTTAAAAGTAGAATAAATGCAATATTAGAACATGGTAAATATATCATGGGACCAGAAGTTGCAGAGCTTGAAAATAACTTAAATAAATTCATTGACTGTAAACACTCTATAGGATGTGGAAGTGGAACAGATGCTCTAATGCTTGCTATGCTAGCGCTAGATATCAAGCACGGTGATGAAGTTATTGTTCCTAATTTTACATTTTTTGGAACCGCTGAAGTAGTCAGTCTTCTTGGTGCAGTTCCCGTATTTGTTGATATTGACCCAAGCACATATAACATAGATCCTCTAAAGGTGAGTGAAGCAATTACCCCTAAAACAAAAGCTATCATGCCTGTTTCTCTATACGGATTAACTGCCGATCTTGAAAGCCTTATGAAAATCTCAAAAGAGAAGGGGATTGCCATTATTGAGGATGGAGCTCAAAGCTTCGGAGCTAGCTACACAGTCAATGGAACAAGAGTTAAGTCTTGTAACATCGCAACTATTTCAACGACATCATTTTATCCAGCGAAACCTCTTGGTGCGTATGGAGACGCCGGCGCAGTTTTTACCAATGATGACGACCTTGCACTTAAAATGAGACAGCTGCTAAATCATGGCCAGGAAAGAGGATATCATCACATTCATATTGGATTTAACGGTCGCCTTGACTCTATTCAGGCTGCTGTCCTAATTGAAAAGCTAGATATATTTGCGAAAGAGATTGAGCTAAGAAATCAGGTTGCTTCAAAATATCGTGAAGCCTTCAATGGTAAAATTAAGATGCAAGAAGTCCCAGAAGGACACATTAGCTCTTGGGCACAATTCACGATAGAGGTAGAAGATCGAGATAGTTTTAGAGAGTCACTTTCAAAAAGTAATGTTCCGACGGCTGTTCACTACCCAACACAACTTACAGATCAGCCTGTGTATAAAGAATTCTCTAATACTGATACACCAGCTTCTAAGTCTGCTGCAAAAAAGGTTGTCTCGTTACCAATGCACCCATATCTCTCTGATGAAGATCAAAGAGTTGTCATAGAAACAGTTTTAGAAAATATTTAATTCGATAATTAAGTTATATCCAAGCAGAGGCTTTCTTTCTAGCTTCTGCTATATAACTATTTAGACACTCAAGACTCGAAAGCTCTTCGCTCTCATAAAAATCCTTATACCAAGTTATAGTATTTTCTAATGCTTCAAAGCTACTCCAAACTGGACTCCACTCAAGAGAATCAATAGCTTTTTGACTATCAAGCTTTAAAAGAGATGCTTCATGATATGCAACATCAGGACGCTCTATTTGATAATTGATTTTATTCCAATATTTCTTTAAACACTTCACAACTTGTTCAACTGTAATGTCTTCATCAACAGAAGGACCAAAATTATAAGCACCGGCTACACTGCTATTTCCCTCTAATAGTTTTTGACCTAATAATAGATATCCAGACAGTGACTCTAAAACATGTTGCCAAGGCCTAGTTGAATCAGGCGACCTAATCACCACAGGCCTCTCTTCAATCGTTGCCTTCACAATATCAGGAATAAGTCTATCCTGTGCCCAGTCACCGCCACCAATAACATTTCCCGCTCTAACTGGAGACACAAGGACGTTATGCTTACTACCGTAATCATCAATATTAAAAAATGAATGAATATATGAAGCAGTTAAGATTTCCATAGCCGCTTTTGAAGCACTATATGGGTCCTTACCGCCAAATCGATCATCCTCACTATACGCTTTTCCACTTTCATCATTGTGATAGACCTTATCGGTGGTTATAGAAACCAAAGCTTTTACTGAGTCTACTTTTCTCACCGCTTCGTAGATACGAAGAGAACCCATGACATTTGACTCAAATGTTTCATCGGGATTTTCATATGAATAACGTACGAGGGGCTGTGCTGCTAGATGAAAAACAATCTCCGGCTGAAATTCTTCGAATGTTTTAAGAACCAGTGACTGATCTCTAATGTCACCTATCACAGACTTCATATCAAGATTAAGTTCTTCAAAATGAGAAGGGCTCGTTGGAGAAGGAAGGGAATAGCCACAAACTTCTGCGCCCATCTGCTTCAACCACAAACATAACCAAGAGCCTTTAAACCCTGTATGACCTGTTACTAATACTTTTCTATTCTTATAGATGCCTTGAAATAAGTTCTTATCTACCAGGTTTTCCACTTAGCTTCTCCGTTTTCCCACATTGAATTAAGTGCTTTCTTGTCGTTTAGAGTGTCCATACACTTCCAAAAACCACTGTGCTTATAGCAGTTCATTTTATTATCTTGTGCTAATTTCTCAAGAGGCTTCTTCTCAAAAACAGCTTCAGCCCCGTCTTCGATATAATCAAATACTTCAGGCTCACATACAAAGAAACCACCATTAATCCAGCCACCTTCTGACTTAGGTTTTTCTTTAAACTCTCTCAAGTCTCCAGTATCAGAATCAAAAATAAGTGCCCCAAAACGACCACCAGGCTGAACGGCAGTCATTGTACACAACTTACCTTGAGACTTATGGTCTTCAACAACCTTCCCAATGTTTACATCAGAGACACCATCCCCATATGTTAAAAGAAATGGCTCATCTCCAATAACTTCCTTTGCTTTTTTAATTCTACCGCCTGTCATTGTATTTAAGCCTGTATCAAGAAGAGTTACTTTCCAAGGCTCAACGTCCGAAGATACAGTTTCCATAGAATTATTTTTTAAATCAAAAGTTATCGAACTTTGAGAAAGATAATAGTTTGCAAAATACTCTTTAATAAAAGATCCCATATATCCACATAGAATAACAAAGTCAGTGTAACCATAGCTCGAGTAATGCTTCATAATGTGCCAAAGTATTGGCTTATCTCCTATTTCTACCATAGGCTTAGGTCTAATTCCTGTTTCTTCACTAAGTCTAGTTCCAAAACCACCTGCTAAAATTACTACTTTCACTATTAACCCCTATACACTAAATTTTTCTTTAATTTTATCTGCTATATATTTCAAATGCTCCTCATCGAGACCAGGCCACACTCCAACCCAAAATGTATTTTCCATAACAAAGTCAGTATTCTTAAGTTCACCAATAATTCTATATTCAGTATTCTTATACAGTGGCTGACGAATCAAATTCCCCGCAAACAATTGTCTTGTACCAATTTTATTCTCTTCCAAGAATTCAACTAACTCTTGCTTGCTCACAGAAGAATTTTCCTTCACTGAAATAACAAACCCAAACCAACTCGCTTCACTATTTTCTGTTGCTCTTGGAAGTATTAAAACATTCTCTAATTCTTTAAGTTGATTTTTTAGGTATTCAAAGTTTGAGTTTCTTTTTTTGATAAACCCATTTAATTTTTTTAATTGACCTAAACCAACTGCTGCCTGCATGTCAGTAACTTTTAAATTATATCCTATATGCGAATAGATATATTTATGGTCATAACCTTTTGGAAGATCTCCCAACTGCCACCCAAAACGCTTTTTACATGAGTTATCGACTCCTGGAGGACACCAACAATCTCTTCCCCAATCTCTAAAAGACTCTGCTATTTTTTTAAGTTTTAAAGAATTCGTAAGTACAGCTCCACCTTCTCCCATCGTCATATGGTGTGCAGGATAGAAAGAAATCGTTGCTATATCACCAAATGTTCCGGCCATCTGCCCATCATACCTTGCTCCCGTTGCATCACAACAGTCTTCAATCAACCAAAGATCATGTTCTTCACAAAATGCTTTTACCTCTTTTACGTTAAACATATTACCTAAGGTATGAGCTATCATTATCGCTTTCGTCTTACTCGAGAGTGATTTCTCTAATTGCTTAACATCAATCTCGTAAGTTCCAAGCTCTATATCTACAAATACAGGGATACATCCATGCTGAATGATTGGATTAACTGTAGTTGGAAATCCCGCTGCAACTGTGATTACTTCATCACCACTCTTTATTGCTTTATCTTCAAGCTGTGGAGAAGTTAATGCTGCAAAAGCTACAAGGTTTGCAGATGAGCCTGAGTTCACCAAGAGGCAATGCTTTTGCTCCATATAAGAAGCAAACTCTTTTTCAAATTGCTGATGATATCTACCCGCAGTAAGCCACATATCTAATGAAGCATCGATAAGAAATTCCATATCGTCTTCATCCATAACTTTCCCTGAAGGTGGAATGTAGTCCTCTCCAGCAATAATTTTTTTCTTTTCTAATTTTTTTCCAAAATACTCTCTTGAGAGTTTTAATATTTCTTCACGCATTATACACACCTATAAAAATATTTTCTGTTTCTTACTTATACCCTGACTAACAGTATAAATGAACATAATTACAAACATATTCTCCCCATCCGTAATCGTGTTCTGAAATAGTCCCGAAAACAGGAAAGAAACTAAAAATGGTATTAAAATAATTGTTAAATCATCTGCTCTTGCCCAAACCTCACGCCACCAATACGTCAAAAAGGCTAAAAGAGAAAGGAAAGCAAATATTCCTGAACCTGCTAATATTTCAAGATAGTTATTGTGAGCATGGCCTCCGAAATCAGCATAATCAATGTTATGCCTTCTTTTAATTTCAAAAGAATTTTTTTCAAAATTCCGATAACCCCATCCAGTAAAAGGCTTCTCCTTAAAAGCCTCCCAGACGGTTTCATATATGGAGATTCTAATTAAGTTTGATTTGTTTTGGGCAGAAAGCAAGAATCGATTATCACCAAAAGACTTATTTCCATCACTAATACTAAATACAAGTGTGGTTAGAGATATAACAAGAATGAGCCCGGCTACCATCGATACTTTAAATAACTTCTTCTTTGTAAGAATAAACAAAAAAGGTATCGATATAACAAAAGCCAAAAGAGCACCTCTTGTATAAGAAAAATACATTCCCAAGTAACATGTAATCATCGCGAAAACAAATAGTTTTTTATTTACTAGTTGATCTAATTTGCTCCAAAAGTTTACTGCCAAACCCGTAAGGAGAATAACGATATATTCAATTCCATATCCATAAGTAATTGCCATTCCATACATTCCAGCAGCTCTACTTCCATCCGATGCCCCCTTCCACCTTAAATAATGAAAACCATCAAAAAGTGCATGTATACCAGCAATGTTACCAATAGCTATTAGAACTAGAAAAACATTAAACATAGTCTTAGCTTGTTCTCTTTTAAAAACTTTAAATAGATTTCGATAGGCGAAAACTCCTAATAAGCCTAGTAAAAAGTACTTAACTTTTGATGCTTGCTTAAACTTGTTATCTATATCAGGAGCAAACAACACGGATAAGACGCAGAAAAAAATCATCACTCCTAAGAAGATCATACTCTTTGTAAATTTAATTTTTTCACCATTTTTATAAAGCAGACATAAAGATAAGAATATAGGAATGATAATCAAGATATGACTTAGCGCACTCGCACTTAATGATACAAAAGAAAAAAGTACAATGCACCAAATTGAAGCCAAAGTTAGGCGATTAGAAAAATCGATCATTTTCATACTATATCCTTAAAATTATGAATGCTAAAAGTTATCAATACTCATGAACTATGGCTTTACATAGAGCGCCATCGGAATGTAAAATCCTGAGGATGAAGAATAGATCCTCTTTAAATTTCATCAGCTATCTAGCTGAGTTTTTAGACATCGCTGGAGTCATTACGATCTCCTTCATTATTCATCAAATTTACCTTAAGGGAATTCCCGTATCTAGAGAATACTTATTTTCTTTCATTCTAACTGCTTTCTTAATTTTGTTTATCTTTCCAAATTTTGGAGTTTACAAGTCATGGAGAGGTAGAAGCAAATTAGAGAGAGCTAGATCTATCACAA
>DDIK01000056.1 GCA_002338505.1 Bacteriovorax sp. UBA1852 | reverse complement strand
GGAGAGTAGTTAAGTCCGATGCTTTGAGCGTCCTGAGTTCCTTGAAAGAATGTCTGGCTACTTTGCCTTTTTGTGATTTCAGAATGAGTGATATGAAGGAGATATTTCTTATTATCAAAATAATATCCACCGGTCATATAATAAGCATCGAGTTTCTTTAGATTGTCACTCGTCGTTTTTTCCTGAGCGTACTCAGCCCACAAGAGAAAGTCGTTGAATTCACTTTTAATGCCGGCCGAGAAGAATTCAGCCTTGCCAAGGTTGAAGTTTGCGGTAATATTTCCGTCATATGTACTTCCTATGGCGTCTTTTTGAAGAATAGATATCTCACCTGCAAAGCGGCCTTGAGCATATGCCACTTTGAAAGTGGTGTGTTGATGGTTTATTGTTAAGTTTGATCCGATGATGTCAGAAACCTCACCAGAGAATTTTGTTTCACCGTTGGATTTAAACTTTGTACTACCTCCATATAATTCGGCATCAATGGTAAGGTCTTGATAAATGTAGCGATAACTAAAGTTTCCTCCATAAAGCGCAATACCAGGTTGGGCCTCATATACCTCTTGAGGTGGTCTAAGCCAAGGATAGAGGGCACCGACATTATAGTAATTTGAGATCATCCATATCGGAAGTCTGATTTTTCCAACTCTAATGTATGTATTACTTGTTGGCCTATACGTTGCCTGAAGTAAGTCAACATTGCTCGCCATCTCACCATCGTTTCCCTCAGCTAGAAATTGAAAAACAAAGTCCCAATTCTCATCTACATAATTTCTGATAGTAAGACCAGCGACGGAGTTGTCTGCAAAGTTTGGCCTATTACTGACGCCGTAGTTTGTAGAAATACTTGAGTCACTTTGTTCGAAACTTAATGTCCCAAAACCATTAACAGATATGTTATTTGCCAGGGCATTAAAACTTAATATAAGTGAGAGAAAAATAAACTTCTTCATAATAATAATCCTTCATTATAATTGGAATATGTTACCTGTCTTTTTTATCTTGTACAAGAGAAGCCTTTTCTTGTTAGAATGTGTTTAATGAAAACACTACTTATTTTTTTTATAATATTTTCTTCAATAGCTTTTGCTTCATCTAAGGATTACTTCGTATTAAGTGCAAAGAATTCTGGTGAAGAGATCATAGATAAAGAAATGGTTCGTAACATTTATTTGGGTAATAAGCTTTTTTGGAAAAGCGGAAAAAGAATCCTTCCTGTTCATCTTAAGGTTACTGACTCATCTTTCCAGGCATTCTTAGAAGAAGTAATCAATATGGATAAAACTCAGTTTACTTCATATTGGAGAAGAAAACTCTTCTCTGGTAGGGCCTACCCTCCTAAGCAATTAGAACGTGACGATCTTATTATTGAATATGTAAGAGATAACACGGACGGGATTGGGGTTATCTCAAATATACCAGAGTCGTATCCAAGTGATATAAAATTCTTAGAAATCAACTAAGGTTCTACAATGAAAGACAGTGAATTAGTTTGGTCATCAGAGCATGGTGACATGAGAAAAAGTGGTAAGTCTCAAAAAGATAAGAGCACTCCTGTAAATGAATCTCAATTGGAATTAACAACACGTAGACTTACTTCTGGCAAGGGGAGAACAATCATTGAGATCTCTTCATTACCAGATAATAAGAAATGGTGTCAGAAGCTTGCAAAAGAGATTAAAAAGTCTCTTGGTGTTGGTGGTGCCTACAAGAATTCAATGATTGAGATTCATACTAAAGAGTATCAAAAAATCGAGGAATTCTTTGATAAAAAGGGTATTAAAATAAAGAAAATAGGTGGCTAGTAGTTCTCCCTTGAGATTCTAGTTACTTGCCATAATTGTCGTCATGTAATATTTCTATGCTTTCACCTTTTAACTTTATCTGTGTTAATCAATAGCCTTATTTCGAGGACGTAATGAAAAACTTATTTCAATTGATATTGCTAGCAAGTATCTGCTTTACTTCTTTTGCGAGTGTTAAAGAAGTTCAAAGCTATATCAATAGTGTTAAACACTATGAGCTTATTGATGACCAAATTTTTCTTGAAAAGCGCTCTCCAATGCCTCAAGAGCTTCGATACCAACTCACGTTGATTCTCTTGGGTCCTCTTGGTGATCTCATTTTAAGAGTTAAAGACCAGGCAACGCTCGAGTTTGTTGAGGTTAATGATCCTCGGGATGCATTCGGCGTAAATGGAAATAAAATCTATTATATGAAGTCGGTGCTGCCTTGGTATACATCAAAGAGAGATGCTGGTCACCTTCCTGCTGGCTCCTACATGGAGGAGGCCACTTTAGGAACGCTCTTAGCGCATGAAATAGGTCACACAGAAGTTGGAAGATTAGCTTTGGGATTACCTATTATTAATTCTTATCTAAGAACTGATATTGGTAATGGCAGAGTGACGTTTATCTTTAGTAGAGAAATGGTGAGAAAAGAGGAGCTAAGAGCGGTAAGGCTCTTTGAAAACCCATACCGTCAATATATTGGTATTCCTTTAAGAGAGTCCTATTACAAAGCTGGGGACGTGACTGTACATTAGATTTATATTATCTTAGACTTAATTCTATAATTAAGGAGATAATAATGAAGTATATAGTTTTAATGGTCTTTTTGGTAAGCTGCGGTTTTAGATCTATTCCAACAGCTAAGAATGAAGTTGAAGCGAAGTGGGCCGAAGTTATAAATCAATATAAGAGACGCTCAGATCTCGTCCCTAACCTTGTAAGTACAGTGAAGGGATATGCCGCTCATGAAAAAGAAACTCTCACAGCAGTTGTTGAAGCCAGAGCAAAGGCAACTAAAACTAATCTAAACTTTGATAATTTAAATCCAAATTCCCTAAAGCAATTTCAAGCTGCTCAAGGAAAACTCTCTTCAGCACTTTCAAAACTTATGGTTGTTGTTGAAAAATATCCTCAATTAAAAGCTAATCAAAACTTTCTAGCTCTTCAAAGCCAACTTGAAGGAACAGAGAATAGAATTACCGTTGCAAGAAATCGATATATTGAATCAATTAAAGGCTTTAATAATTTAGTCACAGTTCCACCTGAGTCATGGACTAATTCAATTATGTATAAATTTGAAAAGAAACCACAGTTCACGGTTGAAAATATAGAAGAAGTACAGCAAGCACCTAAGGTGAGCTTCTAATGATGAAATCATTGCTGTCAATTCTTCTTTCTTTGCTTCTTTCGTTTTCTGTTTTTGCCCTTCCTGTTCCTCGTTTGAGTGGACCGGTTATTGACCAAGCAAATATATTAACACCACAAGAGAAGCAGAACCTAAGCAGGTTTCTACAAAGTCTCTATAGTGATGGTTCGGGTCCTCAAGTACAACTCTTAACCATAAAATCGCTCGAAGATGAGGCCCTTGAGTCTTACTCAATTAAAGTTACAGATAAATGGAAACTCGGAGACAAAGAAAGAGATGATGGTGTCCTGTTCTTAATTGCGTTAAACGATCGTAAGATGAGAATTGAAGTAGGTCAGGGGCTTGAGGGAACTTTAACAGACTATGCCTCACATAAGATCATATCAAACGTAAAACCTTTTTTTAAGAGTGGAGATTACTACAAAGGCATCTCTACAGGTGTCGCCTTGATAAGTCAGATTATAAGTGGAGAGGTTTCTCCTAAGGCAATCAAGACAAGATCACGATCAAGGGGAAGTGCTAAGAATTATTTAAATCTTATCTTCTTGATTATTTTTCTTATCTTCTCATTTCTTGGTAGAGGTAGAAGAAGAGGTAGAAG
>DDIK01000133.1 GCA_002338505.1 Bacteriovorax sp. UBA1852 | reverse complement strand
GCAGAGATGTCTCCAGAGCTCAGAAAAGAGTCAGCGATACTATTGTCGCTCTCAATAATAGAGGAAGAATTTCACTCTAGTGAAAAAGACTTTCTTTTTCGCTCTGATTTCAGCTTCAGTTATTCTAAATTTCTATCTTTACACTAAACCAGAGATTGAATGCTCAATTAACAAAGATGAGCTATTTTCGAAGGTTAATAGTCTTAATGAAGATCAGCTAGGTGATAGATACGCAGGTCAACTCTTACTACTACTTCTTGCTGAACTTGGTTTAAACAATAAGATTTCCCTTAATAAATTATCTCTAGCGCCTACTCAATGCCCAGACAATATCGTAGAAAAGATTGTCACAAAAGAGGTTCCAAAAGAAGTTATCAAGACTATTATACAAAAAGAGAAAAGTCCTTTTTCCTTTATGAAGAGGAATACAAAATTATTTCCTCAAATGAACTTCAACTCTTTAAACATGGAAGAAGTTTATCAAGAAAGCTACCTCGCAATTTTCAAAGAAGACAGACTCTCAATGATTCAGGAGGGAGTATACGTCATTCAACACTTTAAAGACGGCATTCCATTTGAAACACTCGAAATCAAGCACTCATTTAAATATCAAGACAAGACTTGGAACGGGAGCTTCTCTTCGATCATAAAGCGAAACAATGAGAAAATTCTTAGTGAATTATCAATGACTGAAACAAATTCTAAAATATTTAACGTTACATCTATTCTCAATACTCTTTTATGGAAGCAAAAAGAATACAAAATACTTATGTGGGTTTCGCAAAAAGAACATGGAAGACACAACGGCATAATTTTCAAGAAAGACAAAGATAATTCTTATAAAAAGTATGGCGAACTTGTTCTAAAAAATTACTGACATTTGAAATTTAATAAAGAGCTGTCATTCGCATGGCACTTCTTCACCCTACTTTGGTAAGCGGCCTGTCTCTCTTTAGTATCATTAAATTTAGATAGTAAAATTAATTGAATCTCAAAGGCCTTATCAGTAACATTCTCAAGACATTTAAGGTGATGATGATAATCACACGAAGCTGGATCAATTTTTGCAAACTTTAATATTCCCTTCTTCGTCTCTCCTGAATACTCTGTTGAGTTTTTGATCCATTTCTCAATATCATCTCTCACGCCATTACTATTGGAGTCCTCACCTCGATGCCAATTCTTCAAAGAAGTTGAACAAGATGAAATTAAGAATAGTAGTAGAATTATTTTAAAATTCATCCTTGATAATCCTTAAGAACTTTTCTAAGTCTAATTTCGACTTCTTCTGTAAATTCTCCATCATAGTCTTCAAACTCTTCTGTGATAAAGTGTTCTGAAACAAAATTGACACTATCTTCTAAGCGATCTGTGAGTGTGTGAAGAAGTAAGTTAATCCATTTTGGTGAGTTTTCTAAAATCTCTCTCACATCAGACTTTGGAAGCGGTATAACCTCTGTAAAACCAAGAGTAACTGCACTTGATTTACACATAGGAACAAATTGGTCATTAAGGCCTATGAAATCTTTTTCCCCACAGTACTTAACCGGTGTTACACGTCCAGCATTCTCCTTTAATATAACGACATCTCCTGATTTAACAAGATAGATGTAGTCATGCTTCATCCCTTCTTTAAAAAGAACGGTATCTTTTTGTACTGGATGTGGTTCATATGGGACTATCATAGTTTGAGCTCCTTAAAAATCACCTGAAAGAATTGTACCATAGCGCAATCCATAGGTTGAAAAGTATATTCTACTAGGCTTAAGCTTCTCAAAGAGATTACTTGAAACCTCTATGCCCCCTTTGATTGAGGCTAGTCTCTTACCTAGGAATGGATAAGAAGACTTGAGACTTTCTTCATCTTGTTGAAGTAGATCTTCTATCTTATTCATATATTGATCTAGACTAACTTCTGTATTATTAATGAGATTCATATCAAATGAGTTCTTTGAGTTTAGCATTAAGGCTATTGAAGTCATTGTTCCTGCAACGCAAATAATAGGTAAATGAGAATACTTCTCTTTATCTTCTTGAGATAAAATATTTTCAATCTTGTTTAAAAAAGTTTCATTTGCTAGCCAATCAGTGGCCCTAACAGAGCCTACGGGTAGTGAGACAGAATTTGTAATTGAAAAGGGATTATTCGTGATATCGATAAGCTCTGTCGACGCTCCACCAATATCCATAATAACAAATCTCTCAAAGTCTATTTTTGACATTCGAGAAACACCCATCGCAGTATAGTATGCCTCTTCTTTACCAGAAATTAGCCTTACCTTTAGTCCCAGGCTCTCTTCAATCATTTGATAAAAAGTATCTGCATTCTTAGCAACACGAGAGGCTTCCGTTGCGGTCATAACAACACCTGCCTGCATAATTCCATGATCACTACATATCTTAGAATAATCGACTAGAGCCTCATAGGTGTCTTTCATAGAGTCTTCATGAAACATCTGCTGATCATCAAGATTTTTCCCTAAGGCCGTTATGCGTGAGTCTTCAAATAGTACTTCATTATTCTTATCTAGAATAAGAAGAATACAACTATTAGAGCCTATATCAATTGAAGCTTTATTTCCCATTAACAATCTCGCTTAAAGAGCCATCATCAAAGTTCTTTATAATTCCATTTTCACATATTATCCCTGTTATCTGATCATTTCTAGTGATATCAAAACTTGGGTTAAGCGCTCTCGTACCTAGAGGAGAAATCTGCTTTCCAAAGATAGCTGTCACTTCACTCTCATCACGCATCTCAATTTCAATATCATTTCCAGTTTCACTCTCTAGATCAAATGAGCTTGTTGGTGCAACAACGTAGAAGGGAACCCCAAAGTGCTTTGCCACGATTGAGAGAGTTGAAGTTCCTACTTTATTAGCAGTGTCCCCATTCTTTGCTATTCTATCTGCTCCAACAAAGATGGCATCTATATCTTTATTCTCTAAAACATAAGAAAAAGCACCTTCCACAATTAGATCAAATGGAATCTCTTCTTTACTAAGTTCATAGCAGGTAAGGCGTGAGCCTTGTAAATAAGGACGAGTTTCAGTTGGATATGCTTTAATGAGTTTGTTTTTCTTATGAGCAACAGATATTACTCCTAATGCGGTACCAATTTCTCCACATGCGAGGTAACCTGTATTACAAATTGTCATCATATTATACTGTTTTTTAGACAAGGTCTTATCGAGTTCCGAAATTGCTATTTCGGCCATTTTATAATTATGCTCCTCTAATTTCTTATATTGAAAGTCTGCATATTCTAGGATTTTACCTAAGCGTTCTTCAGTATGCGAATTTCTATATATTTCTAAACATTTATGAAGTTCATAAGAAAGATTGACAGCTGTAGGCCTTGCACTTTCCAATAATTTAATATCTTTTTCAAAATCACCATTATTAATAATTGATAAGACAGCTCCATATGCTCCAGTTGAGCCAATAAGGGGGGCACCTCTAACAATCATATCCTTAATAGCATCATAGCATTCTTCTACTGTTGTTATTTTTACAACGTTTTCCTCCAAAGGAAGATAGCGCTGATCTAACAGCTCAAGATGAGAGACTTTCCACTTTAGAGGCTGAATCTTTTCAATCATTGGAACAATCCTTTCAAGACCTTATTCACATCTTCTTTCTTTATTAATTTCTTAAGATTTTTATTGTTCTTAAGTTGCTTATTAATAAGCTTATTAAGTTGCTTTTTTCCCTGTTTCTTGACTTGTGCCTTAGCGGCTTTTTTAGTGAGATAGGAAATCGTTTTAGAATAATCAGGCTTTAACTCATAGCCTTTACCTAGTAAGTCTACTGGTAAACGTGTTGTACCTATCTCATTATTGACTTTAGATCGAAGCTTTTTTTCTAAAACTTGTAACTCTAGTCCCATTTTACTTTTCCCTTTAAGCCTTACTAACCCTTTTCCATAGAGCTTGATTTTCTTCTTATTGTCTATGAACGAAAAATGATCAAACCTATGCTGAGCTGGTTTAAAGTTTCCGACCAGCTTTAAAGACTTAAATTTTCCATCAATCTCAAGGTCTTTCTTTGTAAGAGATTTACTATACTTACTTATTGAATCAACATATCCAGCAACGATTTTTTTGACATCAATCTTAGTTATCTCTCCATCACTTACACCAAGGTTAATATTTACATCATAGTTATTCCCTCGTGACTCTCCATCGATCTTCCCCTTAATAATTCCACTTATTCCCTTCGCAGTATCTTTTGGTAAAAAGTTTTGGGCACTAGCAATATCAAGATCAGTAATTCCAATATTAAATTTATTTTTAAGAGCGTAATCCAAGATTCTAGTTTCTATAGAAATATTTAAGAGGCCCTTATCGACCATTAAGTTTTTTGAATTTATATTAATCAAATCATTGCGCCCATTTGCACTCAACTCACCCTTGACTGTAGCACCGTTGATATTTACATTTTCGAATGTTGTAGAATAATCAAATGCTATTGGTAACCTAGGTAACTTTTCTTTATTTTTTTCAGTGACTTGTTTGGCCTTATTATTCTTAGAGACCTCTGCTTTATCTAATGCCTGAGGTTCCTCTTTTTTCTGAGCATTTTTGAAAATCTCCTGAGGAATAACGATATCTCTAATCTTGACCTGAGTCTTAACAGGCGCCATTTTAGAAATATTCAAATTATTAAGATCCGCTACACCACTTATATTGACGATAGCTTTTCCTGACCAAACATCATTATCAAAAACAAGCGAAAAATTAGGTCCCTCATACTTTGCGTTAAGTACACTACTCACCTCAACAACCCCACTATCTACAACAAGGGGTTTTTCTAGATTCAGAGTCAGCTTTGGTTCAATCTTTGGAAGAATACCAATATCACCTTCGATCGTAAGAAAGTGATTCTTATCAAATTTTACAGGTAGCACTCCGGGCTTCAATGCCAATTCAGACAGCTCTAACAAAGGTAAATTAGACTTTATACTTTTTAACTGTAACTTTTTCTTATCTTTATTAATTAAGAATGAAGCAAAGTCTCTTTGCTCCAGGAGAATTTTCACCTTTCCCGCTATATCTACATCTTTAGTGATGGTTAAGTCTGAATCAATCGAAATAGAGCCAACATCACGATTTAACAAAGTTGTTTCGATATCTCTAAGCATCACTGATGACTTAAGCGATATTTGATTATTACTTAGAAATTCTTGAAGCTTTGTCTCCCCAATAACAAGTAGCTTTAACTTTGTACTCTTTTTTGTTTTTTCAAAAAGATTAATACTTGATTTAATCTCAAAGGCTGTTGTGGTTGAAATCCCTAAATCCTTTAATAGTGTTCGTTCTATTATCAGCTTACCAGAGGTAGAATCTTTGAGTTTATAAGCAATTCTCATATTCGTAATTTTAATATCAATATTACTACTAGCAACAAATCCAGGAATAATGAGATCTTTCCCATTAAGACCCTCATCCTTCTTAGCCCTATCCTCTACTGTTGAGGATGATTTGGGCGCGGGGCGCTTAGAAGGCTTCTTCAATAGTGCTAAGATATTAGAGCTATTTTTGGTTTCGATATAATCAAGCTCAGGACCTTCAATATCAATAACTATTTTTGCTCCCCCAAAAACGATTGCCCAAATAGGAACTCTAACACTTAAATTATTCACTTTAAAAACTGGACTTTGTTTATTGTCCTTAAGATTGATTTGAAACTTATTTAACTTTAAATATGAAGAAAATATTCCAAGTGACAAATCAACTTCAGAAGCTTCAACCTTTGCATTAGGTAAACTTGACTCAACTTGAGTGATCAGAAGTTTTCTTAACTCTTGTGGATTTAATTTTTTTGATGCAACAAAAACTAAACCTCCAGCGATAATTACAAATAATAGGCCGAGTGAGAGGGCAATTTTCGTTGTCGATTTTTTCTGCATTTATTCCTCATTTCATTAGTTTATACCTATAGTTTAACATTATAATTATATTGATTTAAGTAGTCGCGTCTACGCGGTCATTTATTACCGACAAAAGAACTCCACTACTGAGACGTTAATAAAACCTCTGGAATTGTTCTTTGTTTGCAGTATACTTAAACAAAAAATTTGGTTTATGAAATATATTATTCTTTTCACTACATTCATCTACACACTAAACAGCTCGGCTGCAACGATGTACTCATATTACTTGAGCGAAGTGTTATCTGAAGACTTTGGAGGTCAATACGTTCCTCTACTTAAAGATATATCAAGTAAAAGTAATCTCGATTTAAAAATATATCCTTTCAGAAGATCAATAAGAGATTTTCAAAAGTCTAAAGACTCGTGCATATTTCCTATGGATATAATAGCTTTTGAATCTAAAAAGAATGACTATATCCACTCTGATAGCTTCACCCATTCACCTGTCTTTTTTTATAAACTTAAAGCAACAGATTTAAATGATAATAAAAAAGATCATAAAGTTGCCATAAACGAATCTCTTTTGAGATATGTAAAAAGTAGTATTCCAAAAGAATATCATATTAACCCTGTCAATAATGACGAGCAGTTAATTGAAATGCTCTCACGCAAAAGAGTTGATCTTATCGTAGGAATTGACCCTGATTTTATGACAACTTACAATAAGAGTAAGTACTTTAAGAAGAAAAGTTATCAAGTTGAAAAGTATGGTAATAAAATTATTGAAATTAGAGATATGATCATTTGCAAGAAATCACAAAAGAATCAAATTACAATTGATGAATTTAATAATTTTATAACTGATGGATATCTATAAGACTGTAAGCTGAGCAAATTTCGCCATAAACTTTTTCTTGGCGCCATCCCTAAATTGAATAGTTACCCTTTCTTCTCCAGAAGGCCCTTCAGAGGCCAAGATCTTCCCTTCTCCATATAGAGAGTGAATAACCTTAGAACCTTTCGGATACTTATTATTTGCCGGGGCCCTTGTTTCTACTCTGTAAACTGGCTCATCATACTCTGGATCACTGGCATCATCCCAGTCATCAGAACTATCGTCATCAAAGAACTGCTGACGTCCTCCCCCAACTTTTTCCCAGTGATAGAACTTATTTGGAATTTCGTGAATGAAGCGGCTAGGACCATTAAAACGGAGTTGCCCAAATAGCATTCTTGCCTGAGCAAAAGATATATAGAGTCTCTGCATTGCTCTTGTCATTGCGACATAGAATAATCTTCTCTCTTCCTCTATTCCTTCATCACCATTTTCCATACTTTGATAACTTGGAAAGACATTTTCTTCTGAGCCTGTTACGAAAACATGATTAAACTCTAGTCCCTTAGCTCCATGAATTGTCATAAGTGACACTTCACCTAGCTTTGAGTCTTCATCTTGCTGTGAGCTCTGATCTAGGGTTATCGTTTCTAAGAATGCTTGTAAGTTTGCGTCAGGATCACTCATTTCAAATTGAGAAATGGCATTACCAAGTTCTTGAAGGTTCTCCATTCTCGCCTGAGACTCGTAATCTTTCTTAGCCTTGAGCATTTCCCAGTAACCAGACTCATATAAGAGTTTTTCAAAAACATCTGACGGAGAGGCCGTCTCGTCTGCTAATTTTGCATCAGTTATAATTTGAACAAAGTGAGCAAGAGAGTTTTTTACTCGAGAAGTAAGCCTTATGTGTTTAAAGTCTTCTGGATTATCAACAATCCTCCCAACAACTTCCCACAGAGTCATCTGACCTTTCATTGCCTCTTCTTCGATTTTTCTAATTGTCGTTGCACCAATTCCACGAGTAGGAACATTGATAATACGACTAATAGCAAGAGAGTCTTTGTCATTTACTACTATTCTTATATAGGCCAAGAGATCTTTAATTTCTTTACGCTCATAGAACTTTATTCCACCAACTACTCGGTATGGAATATTTGAACTTCTCAAGGCATCTTCAATTAATCGAGACTGAGAGTTTGTGCGATAAAAAACTGCGACTTCGTCATAAGGAGATCCATCTTCTACAGTGTCTTTAATTTTA
>DDIK01000053.1 GCA_002338505.1 Bacteriovorax sp. UBA1852 | reverse complement strand
TATTATTCCTTCAATTTCTTTGTGCGAGATTCTTTTACTTTTTTAACAAGTCCATATGTGTAATTTCCTGCTGAATAAACAGAAAAGAAAAATGCCAGATAAATCAGTGCAGTTCCAAGAAATGGAAAAGAGAGGTACTTAAAAGGCTTGTCCCAGGCCATGAGCATTGGGATTGATATCATTTGAAAAGTGGTCTTCCACTTTCCTAGATTGTCGACAGGCACACTAAGGCCTCTTTCGTTTGCAAGGAGTCTTAGAGAAGTCATATAAAGCTCTCTGAGAACTAGTGCCACTACAACGAGGGGGTCGACTCTGCCTAAGGCCTGGAGCATAACAAGAGAAGAGATAACTAGGAACTTATCAGCAATAGGATCTAAGAATGAGCCAAATACAGTAACTATCCCTCTTTTTCTTGCAATATAGCCATCAAAGAAGTCAGTTATAGAAGCTAGGACAAAACTCCAGCCTGCAATATATCCGAGATCTTTTTTAATGAGGTCAAATATTTTGATATCTGTCGTGCAAACCCAAAGTGAGCCTACAATGACAGGTATGAGTGCAACTCTAAACAAGGTTAATCGATTAGGCAGATTATCGATTTGCCACTCATCTGTGACATTCTCTGAGTCTGAGCTTTGTGTTTTTTGATCTTCATTCATGCTCTTAATCTACCACGGTGTGGAATCTGGCGTAAAGAGATAGCCTATATTGCGCAGTAGGTAATTATCTTTTTGCATCAATTTCCGTCTTTTTTTAAATGACTATCAAATATAAAATACAATTAGTCATTTATTGAGGAGAGTTAAGTGGATCGACATCTAAATTTAGTACAATCAGGTAAAGGTATATCAGAAAAACGTGTTTTTCCACGTTTCCCGTTTAGTTATTTAGTTTTTAGACAGAGTGAATCTGATAATAGAAGTTATGAGGTTAAGGATATCTCCTTTTCTGGAATGAGAATTTCATTAAAAGATGGAGAGTCGGGTTTAAAAGTTGGCGATAAAATAGAGGGTGAAGTTCATTGGATTAAGAACTCTATTAATATTTCAGCTAAGGTTATTAGGATCGAGGGAGACTCTATAGCTGTTACTTTTGAAGGTGGCCGTGAAAGTGAAAAGAAATTAAAAGAGTTTCTCTCTGTAGAAAATATAGCAAAGTGTTTACGTTCTATTCATGACTATAAAGAACAAATTGAAATTCCCCATGACCTTGTTTGTTGGCTTAGAGCTGATGGACCATTTGAAATCTTTGTGTGGACACATAATGACAATGAGATTAGTAGGATTCAGGTTATTATGATGAATCACTTTGTAGAGTGGAATGATGGCAAGGGATTAAAAAGCGGGGAAGTGGTTTCAGTCAAGAATCATGACTCACCACTAATCACTGAAGAAGAATTTGAATTTCTTATAGATCATAAGCTTGATGAAGAAAAACTCAAATTTACAGCTAGAATTATCAATGGCATTGATGAAGAGATGATCGAAGCAAGCATTTATGACTTCTTATGTCGAAAACTGGGCAATGCATCTTAAATAATACCTTCAACTTTATTAGACACGTAATAAAAATACTCATATAATTTTGTCATAACAAATAATGAAAGAGGAAAAATATGAATAGAAATCTAGCACTAGAGTTTGTAAGAGTTACAGAAATGGCAGCTATTGCCAGTGCTCGCCTTATGGGGCGTGGAGATGAGAAGGCCGCAGATCAGGCAGCCGTTGATTCAATGAGACAGATGCTTGACTCTGTTGAGTGTAATGCAACTGTTGTTATTGGAGAAGGTGAAAGAGATGAAGCACCTATGCTCTATATTGGTGAGAAGGTTGGGTCTGGAAGAGGTCCTGAACTTGAAATCGCACTTGATCCATTAGAGGGAACGACGGTTTGTGCTAACGGTGGTTATAACTCAATTTCTGTTATGGCCATTTCAGAAAAAGGTGGAATGTTAAACGCACCAGACACTTATATGGAAAAGATCGCAGTTGGACCTGAAGGTAAAGGTGTTATCGATATTGATGAAAGTCCACAGGAGAATCTTAAGAGATTAGCTGAGGCCAAGAAATGTCGTGTTCAAGATCTTACTGCAGTAGTTCTTGATAGACCTCGTCACGCAGGTGTTATGGAAGATATTAGGCAAGCGGGCGCTAGAATTCAACTTATTGGTGATGGTGATGTCTCTGCAGCAATTGCTTGTAGTGAGCCAGAAAGTGGCGTTGATATTTTATTTGGTACTGGTGGCGCTCCTGAGGGCGTAATTGCTGCTGCTGCATTGAGATGTATTGGTGGTGATTTTCAAGGGCGTTTGAAGCCAAGAAATCAAGAAGAGATTGAGAGATCTAAGAAGATGGGAATCTCTGATATGAATAAGATTTACTCTATCGAAGAGCTTGCTTCTGGGCCTGTTATGTTCTGTGCAACCGGTGTGACGAGTGGAAGTTTTTTAAAGGGTGTTCAGTTTAAGCCATGGGGTGCAATTACTCATTCCATTGTTATGAGAAGTCAGTCTGGAACAATTAGAAAGATTCATGCCGAGCACCACTTTGATACAAAACCAAGATACTAGAAGGAATTTATAGATGGCACATGCAACAAGAAGTGAAGTCTTTGATGTCGATATTAATAATATCTATGAAGTTCTTCTCGACTATGAAAAGTATCCTGAGTTTATGACGGGAGTTGATAAGGTAACCATTCTTGATTCAAGTGAAACTGAGTCTCGTGTTGAATATCAGATTAATGTCATAAAGAAGTTAAACTATATTTTAAAGCTAGAACAAAGTAGACCAACTCAAATAAGTTGGTCTTTTGAGTCTGGAGATCTATTTAAGGTCAACTCTGGATCTTGGGATCTTAAAGATTTGGGTGATGGTAAAACTGAGGTTGTCTATAACGTTGAAGTTGAGGCCAAAGGGTTTTTTCCTGGCTCAGGAAAGATTGCTCAAAAGCTTACCGAGACTCAACTTCCTGGACTAATGGAAAGTATAAGAGAGAGAGCAAAATCTCTTTAGGAGTTAGTAATGTCTGATTCAGATGATACAAGTGATCAAAGAAATTCTAAGGACTCTCTTAGTGATGTCATAAAGAAAGTTGTCTCTGTTGGAGTTGGTGCAGCTTTTATGACTGAAGAGTCAGTAAAGAACTTACTCCATGATCTACCTTTGCCAAAAGATATTATTAACGGTCTTTACAGTAATGCTAAGGGCGCGAAAGAAGAATTCATCGAGAGTGTCAGAGATGAACTTGCCAATCATATGGAGCGAGTTGATCCTAAGAAATTACTTGAAGAAGTTTTAGATAATTATGACGTGGAAGTGAATGCAAAATTCTCTTTTAAAAAAAAGAAGATAGATGTCAAAGAAGCACCTCTTAAAGAGTAATCTTGACTCTCTTGTTAAGAATGTAAAATCTCTTACTGATTTACCTGTGACGATTGTTGCAGTTTCAAAGTATTCTGAATTTGAAGATATACAAATTCTCTATGACCTAGGTCACAGAGACTTTGGTGAAAACCGAATTGAAGATCTTCAAAGAAAATCACAACAGGCTAGAGAATTAAATCTTGTCGATATTAGATGGCACTTCATAGGAAGAATTCAATCAAAGAAGATCAAGCACATTGTCGCTATTGATAATCTCTCTTGTGTTCACTCAATTGCTAATAAGAAACATCTTGATCTCTTTCTCAAAGAGTCTAGAGCACAAGAGAAAACCATTGATTGTTATTTACAGGTTAACTGCTCTGGTGAGCCACAGAAAGATGGGTTCTTAGAAGTCGATAGTGCTTTAGTAGAATGCATTTCAGATCATCAATATCTTAATATCTTAGGACTGATGACAATGGCACCAAATAGAGAAATTGTGGGAGATGAAGAAGTATCTCATGCCTTTCGCAAACTAAGATCGATGCGAGATCTTCTTAATCCCGAGCTAGGACTGTCGATGGGGATGAGCGGAGATTACAAGCTGTCGCTTCCTCTTGGGGCCTCTTGTATTCGTGTGGGCTCTCACATATTTAAGTAGTTTACACTAAATCTCTGAAATCATAGAGTGGAAATAAAATATATTTCTTCATTTTTTTTATTTTTGGTTTATAATATGCAGATGAATATCTCTCAATTTAATGAAATTCTCATCGTGGAAGATAATACTGTTGAGCGCAGATTAATCAAGAGACGTATATCTAAGGCCGATGCTACTCGCGAAATAGTCGAAGCAGTGAATGGGAAGGAAGCCTTGGAATATCTCTGTCAGAAGTTTTCTTCAAGCGAAAAGATTGATCATAGGGTTGTAATCACTCTTGATATTAATATGCCAATTATGAATGGTCGCGAGCTTCTTAAGGAGTTAGATAAATGTGACTTTAAGAATCGTCTTTCAGTTATCATTGTTAGCTCTTCCGATAATTCTGAAGACATCTCTCTTTGTCGCTCATATGAATTTGTTGATGACTATATAACAAAGCCACTAGATCAAGTTATGGTAGAGAAAATTTTAAATGGATAAGAAAGAATATCTCAATTTAATCACAGATCTACCAAGTGCTGTAGCGGTACTTGATAGAGATCTTAATTATATTGCTCATAGTGGTAAGTGGCTCCTCGATTATGATCTTAGGGAAAGTGTTGTTGGCAAGAATCATTATGAAGTTTTTACGAATATTCCAAAGGCGTGGAAAGAAGTTCATAAAGAAGTTTTAAATACAGGCATTGAGCAGAGTAAGAAAGCCGATCACTTCATCGGTAATGATGGAAGTGATATCTATATCTCTTGGGTTGTGAAGCCTTTTAAAGACATTAATGGAAGTATTGAGGGGCTTATATTTTCGACAGAAAATGTCACTGAAGAAAATCTCTTAAGAAGAAATCTTGTCGAGGCCCAAGCTGTTGCAAATATTGGCTCATGGAATTTTTCCGTTATTAATAGCTCTATTACTTGGTCGCCCCAGATGTATGAAATTTTTCAAGAGGATATATCTCTTGGACCACCTTCTTTTGAAAAGCATAAGAGTACTATCTTTGAAGACGATGTTCAGTTATGGGAATCTACCGTTAATAATTGTATTGAAAATGGGCAACAGTATAATATGTCATTTCGAGTTAAGCGCTCCGATGGGCCACGTTGGGTTTCTGCAATAGGAAAAGCAAGAAGAAATGACCGTGGTGAAATTATTGGACTCTATGGAACCTGCCAAGATATTCATGATGATTACATTCAACAACAAAAGCTCAAGGCCTTGAATGATGAATTGGTAAGCTTCTCTTATCGTACCTCCCACGATTTAAAAGCGCCTCTTACACTTATGGAAGGTCTTATAAACCTTTCCTTAGAAGAGCTTGAAGATGGTGAACTTCAAAAGCAAAATCTTGTAGATATGAGTCAAGTTGTCGATGGACTTAAGAGTACAATCAAGAGTACATTAAATATCGCAAAAGTGGATAATATCCAAATTCTAAATGAGAAACTCTCTGTGGAAGAGATCTATCAAGAACTTCAAGATAAGTTTTCTCAACTCTTCAAAGATCATCAAATCTCTCTCTTTATTGAGTCAAATGATGATGAGGTTATTCTTGATCGTTATCTTTTTAAAGGAATCATTGATAATCTTGTTTCAAATAGTATTAAGTTTCGCCATTCAGATAGAAACCAAGAAATCAATGTCAGTATTAACAGGGACCGAGGTAAAATTCTTCTCACTGTTAAAGACAATGGGCAGGGAATCCCTAAAGAGTATCATGAAAAAGTCTTTAATATGTTTGAGCGCTTTCACAACGACAACGTTGGAAGTGGCCTGGGCCTTTACATAGTAAAGAAAATGGTTGATAGACTTCAAGGAGAAATATCTTTTACCAGTGATGATAGTGGAACACAGTTCATTGTCAGTCTTAAAGAGGGACAACTTCAAAAATAGACTCAGTGCTTATCTAATATAGAGATGCTTTTTATATAAACTTCGACATTCTCATGACTAAGTATCTAAATTTATTGATTTTTGTGGTTGTATTAGTTACAGGTTATGGCATTTATCAGTTTGACTAAAAAATTTCTCCTATGTAGTGTCTCCTATATAAAATTTTTGGAGGCCATATGTCTGAAGCAGAAAGAAAAGTACCTGAGCTAAGTTTACTAAGTTATGTTAATGGATCTCAATCTGATCAAGTTAAATTTGTCGATGATATAATGGTTGGACTTAAAGAATATGGATTCATTGTCTTAACGGATCATACAGTAGAGCAGTCTAAAGTAGACGATGCTTATGAGATGGTTAAAGAATTCTTTAAACTCCCAGTTGAACAAAAACTTAAATATAGAGGTTCAAATGGAGGCCAAAGAGGATACACTCCATTTGGAACAGAACATGCTAAGGATAATCCTCATCCAGATCTTAAAGAATTCTGGCATGTGGGAAGAAGTCTAAGTCCAGATTCTCCATACAGGGGTGTATACCCTGACAACGTATGGCCTAATGAAGTTAAGCACTTTCAAAAAGCTTTTACTGACTTATATTCTGCTATGGATAGTACTTCAGAAGTTCTCCTCGAAGCGATTGGTCGCGGTTTAGATGTCCCACAAAGTTTTTTCAAGGATATGATTACAGATGGTAATTCAATTCTTAGAACAATTCACTACCCACCAACAAAAGGTCAAGATACCAAGAATTCAATAAGGGCCGCGGCACATGGAGATATTAATCTTATCACGATGCTAGTTGGCGCTACAGCTTCAGGACTTCAGCTCTTAGATAGGGATGGTTCATGGTTAGATGTTAATTCGCAGCCTGGACAACTTGTCGTTGATACGGGAGATATGATGGAGAGACTTACTAATGGAGTGCTTCCAGCGACAATACATAGAGTAATTAATCCAGATAATGATGGTAGTGAAAGATATTCGATGCCTTTCTTTGTTCACCCTCATTCAAATGCTAGTCTCTCATGTCTTCCAAGCTGTATTGGTGATGGTCGAAAGTATGAAGATATTACCGCAGGTGACTTCTTACAACAAAGATTACGTGAAATTGGTCTTATAAAATGATATTCATAGCTTTCCTTATTTAGGGTGAGTTATCTAGGAGAGGGTCTATTTAGGCCCTTTTTTTTATTGGGATGTATTTATGAAGATCATATTCGTTCTTATCATGTCGACTACTGTATTTGCTTCGATGCTAGAGGGTGAATGTCTTGCGAAGCCTGAGAGTAAGCGATATCTCTCAAATAACTTATCTGAGCCTTACCCTAAAACTATTTCATTTCACTGTGTATATGAGTGCTTATCAGATACTGGTGTTGAGTTGATCAAAGGAACTTCCCATATTAAATCATTTTCCATGCAGGACGATGCTAGAAAAATAGTCTGCCAAGGGGTTCAGGTTAAGAAAGTCCCTTGGGGTTTTGAGTATGATGGCGTTAGACCTTTCTTTTCACATCAAACACTGATCAAAGAAATCAAAAGCTGGGCGAATGATAATGTCAGCATAAACGCTAAGAGCTCTGCAAAACTTAGGGCCCAGTTAAGAGAAAATATGTTAATTGTAGGGAAGAGCTATATTCAAGCAGGACTTCATTCAAAGCCTTTTCAACGGGCCGGGGAGATCCTTTTGCAAATGGTTAGTGATGAATCACTGTTGCAGGAATATATTTTACTCTTACGTGAGAGACTTCTTGCTGGAGAGCTAAAAAATGAGCTTTCAAATGAGTCACTAATTTTAAACTTTCTAAATGTTAATGCACGTTGGATGCTTTCTATTTAAATTGATGATGGAATAATTACATATACTCTTTCTCTTTATGTTGCTGTGTGTTACTTGTTTACCACTGAATAATTTCAGAATATAAAGGAGCCCATATGAAGCAATTCAAAGTTATCATTCTATGCCTGATGTCTATATTCACTTATGCAAAAACACTAGACTGTAGCTTATTTATTATTGACGAGCATACAGGAAGAGAAATTTCTGAAGACGCTCAGAAAATTCTTGAAGATAAAGAGTATCAACTAACAACAAATGCTGAAGAAGCTAAGTTTCAAGTTGTTCTTCACACGAAAAAAAATCCTAGTAAACTTAGAACTTATGAGAAATATGAATTTGTTCAAGGTGTGATAAATGGAGAAGAAGTTTATTCAGGAAGAACCATAGAGTCTAGATATGATGGTTTTTTTGATGAACTAGGAGATGCTTTCAAGAACATTGTAAGGATGGAGAACCCTTTTGAAGCTGTTGACTCTTGCTCTAATATTTATGATCGTCCAACGTTTGAATATATTGAGGCGAGGTAATTAGCTTAAAATACACTTATCATATAAAAAAAGGAGATCTGGCGATCTCCTTTTCTTTTTATTGTCTAAACAATTAAATGAATTACTTTGAAGCTACAGGCTTGTACCAACATAGTGGTCTTACACCTTGGTTATAACCATCAACTCTATTACAAGTACCGATCTTAGCATCACTTTGATCAACATCTGTATAGTGATCAACGTCACATAATGCACCATTAAAGTATGTATCTAGTCTACATTGTGGAGCAGGGTGGTTGTCATTAGTTGAGCTAACTACATTTGAATCAGGAGTATCAAACTTTAATTCAGTTGTTAGGTTTCTAAGAGCTCTAAAAAGATTCGCAAGAGACATTCCTGCCATTGATCCTCTTAAGCACATTGCAACATCAGATTCATTACTGAAGTTCTTTTCACATGCCGCAGTAGCAGTCGCTGGTACGTCCATGTTATTAACCATTGTAATGTTGTCATCAGTTTCCATATACTTTCTTAGACACTTTGAAGTTGCAAAGTAATCAGCTTGTCCTTCATTTGAGGCCCATGATGATGACCACCAAGACTTCTTCTTTGGTGCTCCACCTAGGTGGTGACCAAGCTCATGACAAACAACAGATGCAAATCCGTCTCTTGTGATTGTTTCGTGTCTTGCAAGACCACCAAACATTGCTACGTGCCAGTTGTTTCCAGACTGTCTTGCATAAGCGTTAACAGTTCCGTCTGTCCAATTTCTCTCGATAATAAGTTTCTTGCCCATCTCTTCAATGATTGGAGCATAGATTGCTTCTACTTTACTGATAACATCATTAAAGTCTTCTTCTGTTAATCCGTTAGTGTTCTTTTCACCAACAGCGATGTATAGGTTATTATCTTCAACGATACCTGTTACTCCATGCTCATCACATGCTATTGCTGGTACAGTTAAAAATGTTGCCATCATCAGCGCTAGAAATCCTTTTCTCATCACATCCTCCTTGAGTGCCTACGCGATCATTTCATATAATTGGTAGTTTTGATTTAGTGTTAAAGATAATTTTTCCCTAATAAAGCAAACATGTCCATAAGGAAAACCTAATATTGTCAGTATGTTAGAAAATGAAAGAAACTTCAAAAATATGTCAGATGATGATAGAATTATTATTGATTTAAAAATGGAGCGACTGATGAAGAAAATAATCTTCTTTGTCCCTGTAGGAAGTGCTGACAAGGTTAAACAGGCGCTTTTTTCCACTGGTGCAGGGCGTATAGGAAATTACGAGAATTGTTCTTTCGAAACACTTGGGACAGGTCAATTTAGACCTGTGGGTAGTGCTTCGCCAACAATTGGTAAAATAGATAAACTAGAAAAAGTAGAAGAGTTAAAAGTTGAAATGATATGTGAAGATAATATAATAGAGTCAGCTTTGACGGCACTAAGAAGTGCGCATCCCTATGAAGAACCTGCGGTTGATGTATTAGAATTGTTAAACTTTGATTAGTATTGTGAGGAAGTAATGTCATTAAGAGATAAGAAATGTATTCCGTGCGAAGGAGGAGTTCCTCCGTTAGCTCTCAATTTGAAAAATCAATTCATGGAGGAGCTTCATGATGATTGGCGTTTTGAAAATAATAAGAAACGTCTTAAGAGAGAGGTTTCACTAAAAGGTTTTAAAGTTCCTCTTGAGATTGCGAATAAGATAGGCGATCTCGCTGATGAACAGTGGCATCACCCAGACCTTTATATTTCTTTTAATAAACTTGTCATAGAAATATGGACGCATAAAATAGATGACCTAGTGGAGAGTGACTTTATTTTTGCTTCAAAATTAGATGGAGTTTTAGGGGACTATGAAAACGCTTAAGCTTTTAATTGTTTTTTTCATTTTAAATATATCGTACGCACAGAATCTCGATGAAGTGATGAAGCAGATGCGTGAACAGCAGCAAGAGATGTTTAAACAGATGCAGCAGGATCAGTCAGTCTTTGATGATTATGTTTATAAGATGTTTGATCGCTTGAGAGGAAATGCCTTTGGGACTTTTTCAAATGATACTTTTGAAATTAGTAGAAAAGGTGTTAAGACCACCTGGGTAGAAGATGATGGCCATCATGTTCTCGTGGTAGAGTACCAAAATAAAGACGACAAGATAGATATAAAAATTGAAGATGGACTAGTTAAGTTTGAAGGTGTCCATGTTAATGAGATAAAGAATGACAAAGGTGAGATTGTTCGCAGAAGTCAGTCTAGTTTTTCAAAATCTGTTGGTATTCCACAAGGTGTTGATATAAATAATCCCTTAATGTCTCAAGAGGGAGAAAAAATTCTTATTAAATTTAAAAAAATTGCTGCTAAAGATGTCAAGAACTCAAAGAAGCCTTTTATTCCAGTGATACCAAAGAAGAACAAGCAAGATATTTGAGAGCTAGTTTACCATTGCTCGTATTTTTGAAACTACTTCTTTTGTATTAAATGGTTTCGTGAGAATATTTTTTACTCCAAGCTCTAATAACTCTTTAATATTTTCGTTATCAACTTGCCCTGAAACAATTAGGATCTCTGGTTTATACGAAGGTATATCTCTTAGCTTCTTTATAAGCTCTATACCATTTGCTCCCGGCATATTTAAATCAAGGATGATCATTTCATAACGATGGTCTTTTATTTTTAACATCGCTTCTTTGACGCTATTAGAACGAGAAACGGATGTGATCGTGCCATCATTTATGAGTGCCAACTGAATAGAGTCAGCTATTAACTTTTCATCATCAACTACGATTGCTCTTAACTTACTCATCTTTTAAGTGGTTCGCTAGAAAGAGCATGATATCTCTAATTGAGATTGCTCCAACAGCTTTCTTCTCCATATTAACGACCGGTAAATGTCTAAAGTTACCCTTTGTCATCATCTGCAATGCAATCACTACAGAATCATTGGCCATTATTGTTTGTGGGTTCTTTGTCATGTGCTTACTAATCTGTTCGTTTAATAATTCATCATTACCGATGATTTTATTTAGGACATCTCTTTCGGTAAAAATACCTACAAGGTTAATTTTTTCGTCTATAACAAGACATGAACCAAGAGAGTTTTCTTTCATTAGACTAATAGCTTTTGAAACCGGGTCTGAGTCGAGCACATATTTTGGATCACTAATAGTTCCAAGCTCACTAACGGTATAGTCTAATAACTCAATAACATCACTCATGAAGTTCTCCCTTTAAATTTATTTTATTTTACATCATATCGAGATTTTTTGGGCAAAAATATCTATACTTTTTATGGATACAATTCTCATAAGATATACCGTCACTATTAATAAATATACATAATCGCTGCGCCCCTTTGTTGATTCTTTTGCTCAAGTTCTTTTCGTAATCTTCCGAACAGAAAAACATGAAAAATAGTAAAATCATTTATATATTTATATTTTCTATCTTTGCTTTTCTCAATGTCAGTGCTCTGGAGAGTACATATTTTAAAGGAACAGAATATGAGAGGCCTAAGAGGGAGCTTGCATATATCGTTTCCGACGAAGGCATTTATCCCCATAGACAATTTGTCTACGCTGGTGAAAAGGTGAGGTTCTTTGTTACTTCAACAACTAAAATGCCATCTTGCTTTATAATTAAGGGCAAAGAGCTATTTCTCGAGGCCAAGAGAGGTAAGATTGCTGAGCAAGAGGTCTACTTTGCTCGCACAGGTGAATACGATCTCTACTGTCCAAGTCTCGCCAAGAAGTCAAAAATTACTGTTTTAGAACACCCACGCACAAAAAGACAGAGAATAAAGCGAGATTTAGCATCAAAAGAGAGTAAAAAGATAAAGATTTGGCGGCCAAAAGACGAATAGAACCTTAGAACATCAGTTGTGAGGTTAAATGTCATCTGTTAATCAGGAAGCAATTTATAATTTCTTAGAGCCTATTCGAGATCTTCTTGAAGATTCTAGTGTATCTGAGATTATGATCAATGGCCCTCATGAAATCTTTGTTGAGCAAAGTGGGCTTGTCTATAAAACAGATAATCAATTCTATGATGAAAATACCTTGATTGCCGCAATGAATTCAATTGCTGCCAGTCTTGATAGAAGAATTGATTCAGAGAATCCTAGACTTGATGCTCGTCTTCCTGATGGTTCAAGAATCCACGTTGTTCTAAGGCCTATGGCAAAGAATGGTACAACTGTTGCGATTAGAAAATTTTCTGAGGAGAAACTTACTTTAAAAGACCTTGTAGAGTTTGGCTCATTGTCAAAAGATGGGGCTAACTTTTTAAGTATGTGTGTTTATCTTGGAAAGAATATTCTTGTCTCCGGTGGAACAGGTTCCGGTAAAACAACTATGCTCAATGTCCTAGGTAGTCGAATTCCTGATACCCAAAGATTAATAATTATTGAAGACGCGGCCGAGCTACAAATTTCTGCTCAACACGTTGTTAACTTCGAAACACGTAAAGAAGATCCAAAAAGTGGTGTATCAGAGGTCTCCATAAGAGATCTCGTTATTTCTGCCATGAGGCTTAGGCCTGACCGTATCATTGTTGGTGAGGTTAGGGGTGCTGAAGCACTCGATCTTGTTCAGGTTATGAACACCGGTCACGATGGAAGTATGGGAACCGTTCACTCTAATAATCCAGTGGATGCTTGTACTCGCTTAGAAACGCTATGCTTAATGGGAGAATCTCAGATACCACCAGACGCTATTAGGAAAATGGTCGGTTCGGCCCTGCAGATTATTGTTCAATGTAATCGATACCATGATGGAGGTAGAAGAACTTCACATATCTCAGAAGTTCTAGGTCTTGATCGTGATGGTAATTATATTGTAAGAGATATTTTTAAATGGGTTCAAAAAGGTAAAGATCCTGAAACTGGAAAGTATCTAGGTGAGATGGTTGCGTGTAATTATTTTCCTAG
>DDIK01000017.1 GCA_002338505.1 Bacteriovorax sp. UBA1852 | reverse complement strand
GTGGAAACTATCCTAACACTGGGGGTCATTGAATAATTCAGATCACACAAAAAAACTCGAATTTGAGTTTTTTCAAAATTTTGAATCTGCGCATACAAGAGAATCATATCGAAATGATTTAAAAAGCTTTTTTGAGTTCATATCATCAAACTTTAAAAGATTAACAACAGCGGAAGTTCATAAGCTACATGTCATCGCTTACAAAGACTGGTTAACAAAAAATCAATATGCACCCAAAAGCATTAATAGAAAGATATCTACCCTTTCAACTTTTTATCGTTTTTTAATTGAAAAAAATCATATGACTTATAACCCTTGTGATAGTGTAAAAAAACCAAAGCAAACAGTGAAAACTGAAACAAATGACTTGAGTGATGAAGAAGTCATTAAGGTTCTAGAAATCATACAAGAAAAAGCATCTCCTCTACACAAAGCAATTGTTTTATTGTTTTTCTCAACTGGAATAAGAAAATCTGAACTCATCGATCTTAAACTTAAAGACTATAAAGAGATTAATGGTGAAATGACAATTACAGTAAATGCTAAAGGCGGAAAGACTCTTATAAAATTTTTACCAAAGCAGTGCTCTGAAGCTTTAGATGATTATATAACTCATATGAAAAATGGCGGTCGTGAAATTCACCCTCAAGACTGGATTTTTCAACCGAGCAAAAACCCATCAAAGAAAAATGCGAATCTCGTAAAACCCATCAGACCGAAGTCAATTGACTATATATTCATTAAGTACTGTAAATTAGCAGGAATTAATAAAAGAGTCTCTCCTCACTCTGCAAGAGCGACTTATATCGGCTCAGCGCTCCAAAATGGTGCTAATATTGTCAAAGTATCAAAAGATGTAGGACATAGCTCCGTTAAGACGACAGAGGAATACAACAAGAGAAGGAATCGTTTTGAGGACTCACCTATTAATTCTCTTGGATTCTTAAAAGAAGCATCTTAATCATTTCCAATAAGTACTTATAGTCATATTTTCCCATTTTAAACCCTAACCAGGAGAATTTAAGATGGGTTATTATCATGACAAATTAATTGATGAAATACGTGCACGAGGCTTTAGTCAATCTACAGAGAAGTCATATGCAACAACGATTAGAAAGTTCATCACCTTTTCAAAAGTCTCTCCAGCGAGACTCACGATCAACCATGCAAAGAAGTTTAAACTTCATTTGATAAATAATCAAAAAAGAGCCCCTGCTACAGTAAATGCACAAGTTGCTGCTATTAGATTCTTCTTTAATCACGTAATTCAGAAGAGATTTGATGAAAAAGACTTCACCTTTGTTAAGAGGTATAGAAAACTTCCAGATGTCCTTTCAAAAAATGATGTCATTAAGATCTTAAACGCTATTGAAAATATTAAACATAGAGCAATGTTCATGGGAATCTACTCATGTGGGCTTAGAAAGTCAGAAGTAATGACTCTAAAGTCGTCAGATATTGATAGCGATAGAATGCTTATTAAAATTAGATGTTCAAAGGGGAGAAAGGATCGCTTTGTTCCACTGTCACCATTGTTTCTAAGATACTTGAGAAAGTACTGGCAAGAAGTTGAGATCAATAGAAGACATCTTTTATTTCCAAGCAATCACCCACGAAAGGTATATAATCCAAAAACTCTAAATGAGATTTTAGATTCTGCGGCGGAACGAGCAGGAATTAAGAAAAAAGTATCTGTTCATACTTTAAGACATTCATATGCAACTCATTCTCTAGAAGATGGACTAAATCTTAGGTATATTCAGTTATTCCTAGGACACGATAGAATTGATAGTACTGCTATTTATACCCATCTCGTTGATTATAATAAGGCCAACATTAAGTCCCCTCTTGATAGTATAGAAAAAGACCTCCTGAGGTAGTTATGTATCGTCCAAATATTGAGGTCGCAGACATTTTTAGGGAGTATTCTCATTTATTGACAGGTATTTCAAAAGAGCAGTGGAAAGTTGTTAATGCAATAGTAAATTGTAGAACAGAAGCTTTAGGAGGACATCTTTCGGAATGTAATAAGTGTGACTATAAAGATCAGAGTTACAACTCTTGCAGGAACAGACATTGTCCAAAATGCCAGTTTTCAAAGAAAGAAAAGTGGGTACAAAAAAGAATAGAAGAGCTTATTCCTGTTGATTATTTTCATGCTGTCTTCACTCTTCCACATGAGTTAAATCCATTAATCCTGCAAAATAAAAGAGTTTGCTATGAATTACTATTTAGAGCGGTATCAGAAACTTTAAAAGAGGTCGCAGAGAATCCTAAGTATCTTGGAGCAAAGATTGGCTTTTTTTCTATCTTGCATACCTGGGGACAAAGCCTAGTAGAGCATCCTCATATTCACGTTGTAATACCAAGTGGAGGAATTAATGAAGAAAAGAAAACTTGGGTTAAAATCAAGAAAAAGTTTTTACTTCCAATTAAAGTTCTAAGTCTTGTATTTAGAGGGAAGTACCTATCCTTCCTTGAGAAGGAGTACCAGAACGGGAATCTAGAGTTTCATGGACGATGTGAAGATCTACAGCATGAGAAAACCTTTAAGTGGCTTTTAATAAGCACGACAAAGAAGAAATGGGTCGTTTATATTAAGAAGTCTTTTGCAGGCCCAAAACAAGTGCTGAATTACTTAGGTAATTACACTCATCGAATAGCTATTTCTAATTACAGAGTAAAGAAGCTTGAAAATGGTAAAGTTCATTTTATCATTCGTGATTATGCAGACAATAATAAAAAGAAAGTAATGGTTCTTGATGTTGTTGAGTTTATGAGAAGATTTTTACTGCATGTATTACCTAGAGGATTTGTTAGAATACGTCACTATGGAATCCTAGGAAGCAGATTTAAGAAAGTTAACATTGAGCTAGCAAGAAGCTTTCTAAAAGAGAAGGCTAAGTTAATTGCTGAGATTGTAACAATACCAAAAGAAGAGCCTTATACTTTTATTTATGAAAAAGTATTTAACTGCCCTATCTGTGAAGGACATGAGAGATTAAAAATTATCCCTCTTAGCAGTTTTTATAATTCTTCTTAAAGGCTCATCTAAATGTTTTCAATTTTACTCGTTCTTTAGAACGAGAGGCATAGCTGTATTTACACGGGAAATTATCATTTAATTTCATTATGCTAACAATAATTCTTGGTGAAAAAGAGGTTAAAGGTCACCTCAACTGTTCAATTTAAATTACCTTAGAGCGTAGAAGTTCCTAATTAAGACAAGGGTAATTCAATCAAACCCCATAGTTCTCATTCGTTCAACTCTGTTTATCGTGGATCATCCATTTTCAATCAAAGTCATCTAGAAATGACCTATCTAGCTGTTTTTATATAGATCTTATATCGCTCCCCGATAAAACCTATATTACATGGGTAAAGACATATACAAATATATATACAAAAAAAACAAAGCCTGTGGTAAAATATAGACATGTTTATAGTAAAAGTATGTAGAGTTTTTGAAAAATACAATATCCCCTACGCCATTGTTGGTGGACATGCTGTCAATCTTCATGGGGCAATTAGAGGTACAATGGATATCGACTTTATCATTAAGTGGTCAATAGAAAGCTTAAGCAATTGCGAAAAAGCTTTAAATGAGATTGGCTTGATTTCCAGAATCCCAGTTAAAGCAAAAGATATTTATGAATTTAAAGATGAGTTTATTAGAAATAAGAATATGATAGCATGGAATTTTATTAACCCATCGGACCCTAGTGAGCAAATTGATATTATAATAACAACGTCACTCAATAACCAAAAAACTATCAATAAGAGAATCAAAGGATTTGATGTAAAAGTTATCAATAAGAAAGATCTTATAAAAATGAAGAAGTTATCTGGTCGAGAACAAGATTTAGTTGATATCGATGCACTGGAGAAGCTATGAAAAGACCTGTTCAGTATTTTAAAGAGGAAGACCTTGAAACAGGAAAGGATCTATCCCCTACTCAGATTTCAAAGTTTTTAGAGGACTTTAGACAGTCTAAGCTCGAAAGTATAAAAGAAAACAAGCTAATCTCTATGAGAGTTGATAATTTTTTGCTAGAAGCTTTTAAGAGAAAGTGTGAAAATGAAGGCGTTAAATACCAGAAGAAAATTCGACAACTTATGCAAAACTATTTGATAGAATAAGCTTAAACTGAATATTTGAAGCCCAATCACTTAGTTTAAGTTGAGTACTTGGTTAGTCAACATTTAAAGGCAATCAATATATTAGTTCCTGAAGGAAACACTAGAATACGAGAAGATGATGTTTTAACAGCTGATGAGCTAGTCTCGATTAACCTTCAGTATCGCAATAGAATGATCTCTGGAGCTAATTGGAGAGCCGAGATCATCACATGTATCATGAATGGTGCTGAGAATGCTAATCAGGTAGCGAATGAGGTTGGCTTCTGAGCATATTTTGTAGCAATGTAAAGTCTAAAGAATTCTGTTGTATATTAATCAATCTATAGAAAACCAAAAGAAAGAAAAATATATGTAGATTTCATTATGATCTCCGAAAAGTTAGGTGTTACTGTTTTCAAAAGTACAGCTTTAGAGAGGTGTTATAATGAAAAGAATTGTTATATTTTTTTTGCTGAGTCAATTTTTATCTTCTTACGTAATGGCGAATTGTGAACTTAGTTGGGTTTCAACATGGGCGAATGACCAAAATTGGATGCACACCGAAACAGATTATGATAGAACTGGCGATATATATATCGCAAAAATAGTAGAAAAAAAGAATAACCGGTTGTCCATATTATGTCCTTCATCTTTTAAGGATAAGTGCGGAAAAGTAAAGTCATTTATCTATGGAAAAAATCAGGTATGTAAAGACAGTCTCAAGAAACTTACAATCGTTAAGAAAAAAGATGGAGAAAATCTTAAGCACTACATAGAGTTTAACAAGTGTGAAGACAATCAGTTAAGCAGTGATGATATCGTTGTTTTCAAAAGCCCTTTTAGCATTCATATTCCTAAAGTGTTTAAAATGAGTAAACAGGTATTACCATCAGATAGCCATGATGGTTTAGCACTTAGTAAAAATCTTGAGAAAGTCCATCTTTCATGGGGAAGAAAATTCCCTGTAGATATTTCAAAAGCTAAAGTTGTGAGCCAAGTTTTACATTCAAAACTTCAGTCTGACCTAAGTTTTATGCATATTTTTTATGAGGTTCCAATTAAAGATATAGGCACAGCTTGTGACAAAGGTTGTAAAGATCTCCTTAAAAAAATAAAGCTACCTATAAGCTATATAAAAAAGAAGGGGAAGCCTTGGAAAATCTTTGCAACTCCAAGAGTTGATCAATGTTCCGGATATAGTAAAGTTTACCAGAATGGTAAGTACACAGAAAATCGGCTAGAGCTGCGGCTTGTACAAGAATTTGGAGTAATGGATAATTATATTGGATATGACTATGATCATGATGGTCAAATTGATGTATTTAGCCTTGTTCCACGTATTCACCTTAAGGGGACAAAACAATTCTACAGGTTCGTTAACGATAAAATCAAGATTTTAAGTGAAATATGCTTTGGTGATGATCTAAAGTATTGCCGAAGCCCAGCTGGTTGCTAGTAGTTCAGATGTAGAAACTTCGTATGTGGAGTTGCAAAATGAGAAAGGTATCCGTGGCAATTTTTGTCTGCCGATCCAATAGGTTTTAATGGAGATGACATGAATCTATGTAAAAGACCATTGAGTTTTATGGATGCTATTTTGCACCCAAAATCATGTCATAATATATGAATGAGGTCTGTTTTGAAAGATGTGATTAAAGAGTTTGATTTATACCTAAACTCAAAAAAACTAGAATTTAGCGCTATTGTGATCGGAGGCGCTGCTCTAAATATTATGGATCTATCAACTATATCAGGGGTCGTAAAGATCGGACTTTCTTCCTGGGCTTTCTTTAGAAATATTCTGGTCAATCTCTCACAAATTCTACTTTCCGAGACATTCTACCAATGTCTTTATCATCGAGAATATCTCCATTTAAAAAGTCTTCTTTTGCGATGTTCTGCATCTCTGACTGCAAAAGTAGACCAAACACAGGATTATTCGAATCATCAGCAAGTCTTTCGCTAGCACGGGCCTCTAGCTTTTTCATATATGTCTTATTATTCTGCAAAACATCATTAAAAAAGAGATCAAAAGATTTTTCAAAGTCCCTAGCCTCTTTTTTAACTCTTTCCTCTCTTTTTAAAACCTCTTGCTTAATTGTCATCTGAAGGTGTTTTTTTCTCTTCTCTTTATTTCTCGTTGTTACAAAATACCTATAACCATCAGGTAGTTCAAATGAGCCCATATTCACATTATTAAAAACTGCTTTCAGTAAAGCCTTAAAGGTTTTAGTTATCTTATAATCATTCACAAGAACCTGAAATAAAGTGAGATCGATAGCCAGTTCCGCGGGACAAACTTCCTCTTGAAGAAGATTAATTTTTCTTATTCCATGAGTTCTCTCATATTGTGACGAAAATTCTCTTTTATAATTTAAAACATCAATTTCTTCTATTCCCAAGCTCTCCATTGATTCCTCAGAATAAAATTTTTCAAGCTCCAAAAAGAAATTATCCTTGTGGCCCTCTAGAGCAAGATCCTTTCTTGTGAAGCAGATAAGAATATTCCACATCTGCTTCCCCTTAACCTTATCGATCTTATACTCAAAAGTTCCCATTTTAGACTTGAGCTGTTTCAGATATCTGTCTATTAGCTTTCTTTTCGAAGGGCTCTCATGAATCCCTAAAATAGCAGCCAGTTCTGCGAGATTAAAGACGAACTGATCTCCAAACCCTCTTCTTTTAGAGTTTAAAAATACTAACGTTCTTCTCTGGGGGCCTGATTTGAGCGATAGATAATCTTTTTCATGTACCAAAGAGATGAAGTCATCTTGCATATTCTTCATGATATAAGAATCAAATTCTATCCAAAATGACTTATTATATTGAGTGAAGTCAGAATCCGACCTACCAATAACAGTTTCTCCAGACTTCAGAATTAATCTGGTATTTTCTTTTGCCATTGCAGTCTGTTTTGTTTTTGATGAGTATATAAAGTTTTTTAAGTTCAAATTTTGTGACTTAATTTTTTCTATACTCTTTGATACAGAATAGCTTGTATTCTCAGATATCCCTAACCTTCTACAAATTTCTGCTAAGGTATAATAGACTCTATATCCATTACTCTTTTCTACATGCTGATTTCCCTCTCTCTGCTCCCAAGCAAGGGTTAATAAAACAGTAAGCACGTCGTTATCAAATGCTCCCAGGGGGCCATTATTTGACTGTGTTGAGACTCCTAAGACAACAATGCTTCCATCATCTTTAACGAACTTCACAACGGACTTATTTTCTTTTGTTAAATCATATTCAGCACTTGGTCTAAAAACACAAGGTAACGCCAATCCCAAGTTTAACTCAACCTTGAACTTGCCTTTAGTTACTTCACTCTCTACATCGTCGCTCTGAAGAGTGCTAATAATTGATAACGGGTTACTATCTAGATCATTCTCATGTAACACTTCTGACATACTCACTTCCTTGAGGTATTTTTGTTACTAAAACAACAGGTGTATATAAATAGTACTAAAACAACCGCAGAAATAAAAGAGGAACTATTTTCACAGACCCGCATTTTCAGGAACTAATTCAACAGGCCGCACCATTTCACACCAAAATCACAGACATGCAACAGTGCTTCATAAAAAAGTAACTAATTCAACAGACACATAACTCTTACATTCAAAAAAGTAACTAATTCCACAGATGGAAAGGCTAGTTCTAATAAAGGTAACTAATTCAACAGAATAATCATATCGAACTTAACCACACTGTCGAATTAGTTACCATTCACCTGTGGAATTAGTTACATGAAGTCTTCTCTGTGCTAATAGTTACCAAGCTCTGTTGAATTAGTCCGCAAAGGCCATTGCTTTAGTTCCCTATCTCTGTTGATTTAGTTACCTATTGACCTCTAAGTAATAGAAAATATAATGAATAGTACTAATTCAACAGAATATAGATAAATAAATATAAATACTTATATATTATCTGTTGAATTAATCCCTAAATAGAATTTCAAAGAATCAATAACATCGGGTAAGGAAATACATATTGCTATCTGAATAAGGGAAAAGACTAAAATGGTAATCAAGGTTCTTATTGTCAAAATGCTTAACTGCTCATTAATGGACAAGCTTGAGGAAGTCTTAGAATAGTTTTCAAATCTATTTTCTAAAGACTTCTTCTCAGTGATCAATTTATTATACGCATTATTTAAAGCAATTCTTCTTGGCTTTAATACATCATTGCCTCTTGTAATCATCTCATTCTCTATAAAGACTTCCATTTCTTTAGTGATTAGCGCCCTCTCCTTCTCTAGATTTGTAAAGTCACGCTCTATTGTTCTCAATCTGTCTGTTATAATAGTTCCTTTTTTTGCTAAGTTATTTTTGTAATCAACAAGGTTAGCATCTTTAGTATATGCATTATAGGATAGCGTAAAAATACTCACAGTAAGAAACATGACTCTTATTAAGAGGTTAATTGGTCCCCTTTTTGATGAAAAGTACATATAGAAGCACTCAGTGGCAAAGGACAAGGAGAATGCTGAAAAGTTATCGAAGCCAATTGTTCTATAAAATTGAAATCCTAAATAGCAAACGAGTATTTCAAATAAGAGTATTGGAAACACGAGGAAAACTCTAGAATGACTAAACTTCTCTAGCAATGCTTCTGGATTGAGTCTCTTTGTTTTTTTTGTGCTTTCTTCAGATAGAAGTCCCCTATTATTCGCAAGAGCTTGTTGCAATTTGTTATTCATCGATCCCTCTGTTTTCCACCTGGGTAGAATTAAAAACTATATATCTATTCTAAGCTTATTTTAATTCTCGGAAAACTCCTAGAAAAGTTTACCTTGGTTTATTAAAAAGAATTTTTAAAACTTAATTACTTTTTTATTAAGTTAAAAACAATTTTTCATTTATTAAATTTGAACAAGTATTTTTTGCCCGCTTTTTAATTCTACCCAGGTGGAATTAAAATATAAATAAGCAAAAAACATTTTTCCACCCGGGTGGAATTAAAAAGAGTAGTTTATGAAAATAGTTAATCCGTTTGAGGATCTTTTCTTGTCACTAAAACAACAGATAGTCTTAAATGATTCAAGCTTGGAAATGATTGAAAGCTTAGCGGTCTCTTTAGGTATAGAAATAATAAAGTCCGATGATGGTGAGTTGTACTTAAGTGTAGATAACTGCTCAACAATTAATAAGAAAATGTTCACTGAAAAATTTCCTAGAGTAAATGAGACTTTCTATCTTACTGTTGGAACACAGAAAGGGGGAGTTGGAAAAACCACTATTTCATATCAACTAGGATTACTTCTATCTCTCTTGGGATACAAGACTTTATTTGTTGACTTCGATGCTCAGTCAAACTTGACTAGTTTATTTAATGAAACAATAGAGGAGAGCGAGTTCTCTTTATATGACTATTTCTGTGAGAATAAAGAAATAAAAGATTTGATTACAAAAATTAATCCTAGTTTATCACTACTTCCGGCAAATACAAATGTTGGTGAAATCAATTCGATATTGGAAGAGAGTTCTAGAGAAAGTGAAGAAGAGTTAAGTGGATTAAAGAAGCATTTATCAAATACGAATAATCACTTCAATTCAAAACTTTTTGTTCAATTTCGAAAAGACCTTGAGTTGGCGGCGAATGACTATGATTTTGTTATTTTTGATACTCACCCTGAGACCAACTTTTTAAATAGGCTAGCACTTCAAGTCTCCAACCTTTGTTTAGTTCCAATGGAGCCAACAAAGTTTAGTAAAAGCTCGCTTCGTAAAGTTGTTCCAGAAATAAGAGAATCTCTTCTGATTTCAGATACTGAATATAAAGATAAAAATGTTAGAGTTCTGCTTAATTTCACAAGGCCAGTAAAAAGTCTGGCTGAAAAAGAGAAGAAGATTAAAGAGATGAATAGAGCATTTGGAAAGGTCTTGCTAGAAAATCACATTAATTTTCACTATGAAATCACTGAAGCAACAGATATGTCTTATCCTGTTTGGGCCTACCCAGAAACTACTGTGGATGCAATTCTTGATATCAAAAAAATAGTCTTTGAACTTTTAGACTTTATTTCTAGAGAGCACAGCAAAGATGTAGAAGATCAAACAAGTCGTGGCCCACGAAAAAGAACGTTGGGGTGGTAAAATGAGTACTGAGTATAGTTATGATGCTTGTGTAACAGAGACACCAAAAAATAAACGGGTTGGTAAGAATACGCACATGAGTCTAGTTGGGAAGTCTTCGACTATAAGTATCTCTGATATTGAACTACACGAAGAGCAAGCAAGATCCTACATGAACGATAAAAACTTAAACTCTCTTAAAAGGTCTATAGAGACTGAAGGATTGCTGCATCCTTTAATTGTTTGGGAGAAAAAGAAAAGTCTTATTGGTAAAAAATATGTTTTGATGTCTGGGCATCGTAGACTACGTGCGATGAAAGAGCTAGGGTATAAGACAACGGATGTAATGATACATAAAGATATGATTGGTGCAAAGTGTGCAGCAGTATCTGCAAATCATCATGTTGAAAATATTCACCCAATAGATAAGGGTGTCGAGATAGCATCATTGTGGAAGATGGGAGTCTTTGACCGAAAAGAGGAGCTTGCAGAATATCTTGATATTTCAAAGTCTCTACTTTATCGGTATTTAGGTTATTCACTTATTCCAGAGTCAACTCGAGCTATGATTGTGAAGAATGAGATTAGAAATAAGACTTTCTTGAAGGATGTTGCAAAAACTTGCAAAGATATGTCTAAGAAAAAGAAAAGAGAAAGTCTCTCTGACGAAGAAGTGGCATTCATTCTAGAGGAAAAGGTAGAGTGCTTGATGACTCCATTTATTGAGGGGAGACGTGAAACAGATCGATCTGACAAAGTGGAGTCGAAGGTCGAAGGATTCAAAAATACGAGAATACTTTTTTTAGAAAATGGTATTGCACAGATTAGCAAAAGGAAAATTGAGTCACTATCATTATCGCAGAAAGAAGACCTTAAGGATAAGATTGAAGAGATCCTTCAGTTGATTTAGTTCGTCGCATTTTGTGCTTTCTTTTGTATATAATTGTCGAGAGAAATCTATTGATTTAGTAGCTTATAGCCTCAGAGCGAGCTTTAGTAAAGAGTTGGGGGACTTGGTCCCCCAACGTATTTATTTGAATTTTATTATATCACCATTGAATAGTTGAATGTCATCAACAATAGCTGAGTTTATGTTAATTGTCGCTTTATCGTCTTGACTAAAGTCAGGTCTCACAATATTTCCTGAAGTTAAAAGAATATCTGAGATGTTCTTTTTTGAAACCTTAATATTCAGATTCGAATTCTTTAATTTATATTGAGAGACAATAGCTTGAAGTTTGTCATTACCAATTAGTTTGTCGATATCTAGACTTGTTCGAATATCAGCATTAATTTTTACGCCTCCGCCAGAGCCTCCCGGTCCTGCTAGTGCGAATGAACATAATGAACAGATGAATAGAATAATACTTGTGTTTTTCATTGCGCCACCTCTTGCTTGAATTTGAGACAGGTTTGATTGACTGTTGTAACGTAATTCATAACAATATTTCTTTTAGATAAATCTTCTGCTTCAGCATTTGTAACTAGTTGCCTAAGATCTTTTCTATATTTGTAAGTTAGCTCATTAATACTTTTCGCATACTTTTTGCTTATTAGAATATTATCATATTGATACTGCATTGTTTGCATACTTGCTTCTGTGTTCTTAATTTGATCAATAATAAACTTCATCTGCTTTTTCCGAAACTCAGTGTCGGTAGAGAATTGATTGTCGTTTATTACTATCGTCTTTAACTTTTCGTGATAAACAACAATTTCATTTTTTATGAAGCTGTTTAACAGTATTTCCGCTTGGATACTACCAAACAATTCGATAATAGTATCAGTGCTAAGAGTCTTTCTTGTGTACAATATAGTGTAAAGCATTTGTGCGTTAGTGTCCGAAATAGCAGCATTTAGTTTGGTTGTTATCTCAGAGGGAACAAATTCCCCATTAAGATACTCTTCTCCTAGTTCTTTCTCAAGATAAGCGTCTAGATGGACATCGTTCTGAGTTAGGAGTGATTTTATTTCATGAGATGATTTTAATAGATAAGCCTTCTTGATGATCGTGCAAAGGGCGTTCGCATTTAGTAAAGATTCACCTTTGAGAGCTCTAGAGATGTTAGACCTAGATGCATTAGAAACACGAGCGCATTCAGAGATATTCATCTTACTTGGGATGACTTTGTTTAGGATGTTCATAGCTGAAGCTTTTGCTTTATTTCTATTGAAACTTATTTTGTCGCTGGGTAAATGCTCGCTCGCACATTCCATCTTGCTTCCTCCCTCAAATAAACAGTTGCTTGAGAGTTTTTTAAACCATTATTGATGTGCGCGCGCAACAGAAAAGTTTAGAAAATATCCTTTTGACTTGTTTTTAATAGGGGTTAATGGTTATTTCTTAAGAGATTAAGATAAGCAGAAAGCAACAAAGAGTAGATAATACAGCATGAATTATTGAGGATTGCTGTATTAATTAAGAGTTTAATGACGTGAAAAGGTATGTCTTTATGGAATTCAGAGGGGCGACAAGATGTTCGCAAATTTTATAAAAAATTAGGTTTAAGAGAGTCTTCGCTATCAGATAAGCGGATAAACAAGATTTTATCAACATTTAAGAATAAAGGATTTTTGAAATGAAATTTTCAATATGGATACTATTATCAATTTTTATAATTAGTTGTTCTGTTTCTAAAGATAAGGGGGAGGATGAAGGAAAAATACCCAATGATGGAGTTACAAATACAACACAAGATGCTCAGAGTAGGGAAGAGGAGGATAGTGATGGAGACTATGTCTCTGATGTAAAAGAGATAGAATTAGGTACTCGAAAAGATATCCCTGATCTTCCTATGCTTGGAACTATCGTTGACAGTTTTAAAATATTTTCAAACGAGAAACTCATTAATAATTTAAAAGAATCTGATGAGAGTCTACTAAACTTATATGTAAAAAAAGCAACATTAGGAAATGGTACTTCATTTGAGTACAACTTTATAAAGCGATCGACCGTATTAACTGGAGACTTTGAAGATAATCGTTATATCTTTGACGAGTATGACCATTGCTCAAATTCTTGTGAAGTCATATTAAGGACAAGAGCTACCGTGACAAACTCTTTATATTTTAAAGAATATAACGATTTTGAGATCTCAGTCAAAATATATGACAAGCTAAACCATCAATTAATAGACTTAGACACTAGAGTTGCACTGGATGATCTTCAAAGACCTATCGGAATGAGCCTTGACCTTGATGCTGGCATGTTTTTTAATTCAGCAGAAATTCGCTTTAAGATTGATAAAAACACTATTAAGTATATAGGCACTGGCGATTACTTGGTTCTCGTGGGAATTTCAAATGCGGGTATAGTTAGAAATAAGGACGTCTTAACGCTAGACCAACTGGATCAGAATGTAGAATCAAAAACTAGAAGAGTTGTCCTATTAGAGGGAGATAATTTATCAGAGTATCTTTCTTCAAGTGAAGATGGTCTTAAAGAATTGATCTTTAACAATTCACGAGAGGTTCGATTTAATGATGAAGAGCTTTATTCTATAAACGACACTTCCAACACTATGTCTTCATGGGATGGGATTAAAGAAATTGATTCTAGCAATTATGAAAAGGGCATATGGAAGATCTCAAGCGAAGGCTTTAGTCGAGATAGTATAAGCGGAACTCAATACTATATTTCATATGTAACAAATCTAGATAGACTCAATTTGGCAGAGAAAAGATATACATCCATTAATATCACAAGTCCCAGCTACCAAGAGAAATTAATTAGGCCTTACGAAAGTCTGAGTATAAGACTATCAAAGGAATATACAAAATATAAACAAAGAAACTACTTAAAAAATCATTCAACAAGGATTGGGACACAGGGGAGTCGAATATGTGTTAAGACTAGGGATGAAGTAGATCGGTCGTCTTGTAGAGATCCTCATAACGATAGATTTCTTCTTAACAAAGGCCGCTGTGACACGAGAACAGTCTGCGTGGCATATGATACAACAAGAAATATGTCGCAGTATACGTGCGATATAAGGATGGCGGCTGTAGACACCTTTATTGATAGATCAGCGTTCTCAGGTTTTGAATCATTAAGTCTTTCACTTAATAATAAGAAAAAAAGCATCGAAGATTATTTTTCGAGAAGTAATTCCATAAATGGTAGGTCTTTGAACATTGTTTTAGACAATGAAGACAGTAGAGATATTGAAAATCTAGAAATATCTCAAGAGCGTGTATTTAGCAAAATCAAAGATGGGTACTTAAGCGATAATTGCATTAGAAAAACATGCGCTGGTCAGTATTGGAGATCTAGCTGCATAGAAGTACAGCCAGACAGAAGTCAGTATTCAGTCCGAACTAAGTTTGAGCAACGAAATATCAAATATGAAATATTAAAGAAAGAAATCTATGAAAGTGATTTCTAGTTAATAAGGTAAATACAAAACAAGGAGTAAAGATGAAAAACGTATCATTTTGGTTAACGGTTCTGATGATAAATATGGATACTTTTGCGCAATATAAGAAATTAGATGTTGCAAGTATTGGGTCAAAGGTTTTAAGGGAGGCCTCTCTAGGGATTGTAGGTGTTACAGCAGGAGCAATAGCTGTGGTTGTTATTCTTGGAAACTTTGGAATTATCGACAATCCGATGCAGAAAATAAAAGAGAAGTCCGCTCTAGGATTCTTAGGTCTTGTTGCTCCAGCTTTAGTAACTCTTATTGCTTATTTTGTGAGGTAAAGGTGTATCAACTTGATCTAGTAAAAAGAAATGATGGCGATCGAAAGGCAACACTGGCGATGTGTTATACGATGTTTGATACAATGATTCTAAGCTCTGTCGTTGCTTTTGTTAACCTAATGCCTTTTCAATTCTTGAAAGATTATACGCTTCTAGTTCACTTGATCTTAATATTGCCTTTATTTATTTTACTAGCTTTAAAAAACAAGTACGGACACAAGCACCAAGCTGAAGACTATATCTCATACAAGATAAGAGGTTCTGAATTTCTTGCAGTTTCTAGGAGGAGAGGTGAATAATTTGAATAATGTTCTTTTAGCTAAGGCCAACGTGAAGGATTACGAGCAGTTCTTGTACGATGAACGCTCTCTACATATATCTAAGATGGAGCAGCTTCTTAATCATTCCGTTGATAATCAAAAATATCTTATTTTTAAAACTAAGGACATGAGAGGAAAGCTAATTACCCTCACGACACATGATACTTTTACCTCTGAGACAGATAATTTTGAAATGCTGGAAAACCTGTTTCACAGTTATGATGGAGAACTCAGTGTTAGAGGGAGTGTGATTGACACAGGTACAGGTCTAATGGGATTGATAAGACTTGATGGCCTACCAGAATCAGGTATTCGAGAATTCCACTTAGACACGTATTCGGAAGAATATGTAATTATGTATCAAAAAATACCAGTGTCTGTAACTGAAAGGAAGCTTGGTACATCATACCTCGAACATTTAGATGTCACGAACTCCTCAAAAAAACCTGATCTTAAACATATGAGGTCTGCCAACGAAGCCTTTAGTAGGCTTGGAGACCTCGCCGAAGGTCGTGCATCACACTTTAATACTCAGATTTGGATTATATGTAGAGGTAACACCGAAAATGAACTAAGGGAAAACATAAGAAATGTATGTCATAATTTAAGAGAGACAAAGCATAGCTTCATAGTTGAAAAACATGCACTTCGAAAAGTTATTAAAGAGTTTGACTTATACGAGAGTGAGTCATTCAGATATTCCTTCGAAATAGATAGTAAACTCTTAGCGCGACTTCTGCCTCTAAATAAGGAGTCTATTCATCAAGTTGGTGTGCCTTTTTCAACAAGGCTAGGTGAAACAGTAAATATCGATTTCTTCAATGTGGGAGCATCAAATTATAATTGGCTATTTACAGGTGAATCTGGAAAAGGAAAGTCCTATGTGGCCAACTATCTCGCTTTCAATTTACACCAGATATATAAGGATAAAATAACTATTGGCTTCTTCGACTTAGGAGCATCAATGGAAAAGACTGCATCTTACTTAGGTGCTAAATCCTTTAGTGAAAAAATTAATCCTTTCCTGATTAAAGAGCCTGATTTTATCTATGAGTTTATTCTACTCATTGTTGGTAAAAATGAGTTCGACAAGCATTCAAGAGGAGAGCTTTATGGACTCATTAAAGAGAATTTAGAGCTGTCTGTTACATTTAAAGATTTTATTGTCTTAATCGACAAAAAACTAACATCTGTAGCTAATATATCTTTTTATTTTACTAGATTTTTTGATTATTTCACAGATGATGTAATTGAAATACCAAATATCTACTATCTTGATTTTAACAAAATACCAAAGGATTTACTTGCTGCTTATGTACTTTTTGTGCGTAGTTTGGCGCAACGAAATTATGATAGAATTGCTAATTTCTATGATGAGATGTGGTATTACCTAAAAGAGATACCTGAAACACTAAGATCAGATGCAAAGACTGCGAGAAAAAAACTAGAGGCAAACTTTTATTTCACTCAAGAAGTAAACGAGCTATTTAGAGATAACTCCGACGCCTCTAACGCAATTATTGGTAACACCTATGGAAAAGGTTACTTTCATCAACCCTACATTGCAGCTCCAATTCTAAACGAAGAAGAAAAACAAATAATCACTAAAGATGTTGATAGTAAGAAGAATGAATATTCTGAGTTCTATATAAAAACCAATGACTTTAAAAAAATCCTCCGTCTTTATCCAGATCCACTAATTTATGAACTAGCTCAGTCTGAAAAGGAAAAGTTGTTAGAGCAAAAGGATTTTCTCGATAGTCTTAACGGAGCATTACCATTTCGTGACGCATTTAATTTGTACGTTAGAGGTAAGTATTATGTTTAAGAAGTTGTATATATTTCTCTTTTTAACATCTTCATCGTCCCTCGCAGTTGTTGGTGAAGAGAATGTTGCTCTATGGCAGCTTGTAGGACTTGAAACGAAAGCACTTGTTGAAATAGGAACCCTTTTAAATATCTCTTCACAGCAATTAAAAATGCTTGAAGAAAAATACGATGTTGCAGATGAGTATATAAATAAAGCGCAATATGCTTATTACTTAGCAAAAAGAATATCAAATATTAAAGAAGAAATGGTTCATGTTAAAAGCATTCAGGCCTTAAGGGATAATGTTGCCACTGGTGTGGCCTTGAAAGATGAGTCTGTTAATTTTGCTGAAAATGAAATTAGGATGGTAAACGCCCTAATAAAAAAAGATGAGTTTGATAAAAAGAGTAGAGAATTAAGACTCAAAGAACTAATGCGCCTTTTAAAGGAAGCAAGTTCTGGAAAGCCTACATTGATAGGTAATCAAGGAACAACTAATAGAATAAATGGCTTTGATGCCGAAACTAATGCTCACTCTTTTGAGCAGGATAAGAATTATTATGCATACCAATATTCAAAAGATGTAACAGAGAATAACAATAAACTTTTTCAAGAATTTGAATTCATGAAGTTTCATGGGCTATTGCCAATAAATACTCCTTTTCCTGCCTATGTGGCATTTATAGAAAAGCAGGAGAAGAAGTAATGAGCTATACGCCAAACTTCATCAATCCTTTTAAGACGGAGATAGGTGGAGCAATTCTCATTGATCTTTCAGAGGCATTTTATGATGTTCACACAAGTATAGCAGGAACTATGACTGATGTTAGAATCATCTCGTCTATCTTTATTATAGCTATACTATGCTCATATATTATAAAGGTTGAAGTCTTGCCTTTATTACTCGCTCTTTTTAGAGCCATTTTATTAATGTCTATAATTCCTTTTTTAACTTTTGCGTCTTTGGAAATTGGCTGTGCTATTGGAGACTCCCTAATTTCTGATAAGAATTTTCTACTCAAAGAACTGGAAAGCAGTAAGAGTCTTATAGGTAAGGGAGCGAAAACCAATTATGGAGAAGTCTCACTCAAAAAAACCAATGAAAGAGGTTGGATTAAGGCGATCGAAAGACATATCGCAGAAAAAGCAGTCAATGCACTAAATTCTGTAAAAGACTTTGCAGTTGAAGTCGATAGATTCAGAAAAGACTCTTCAAAGCTCTCACTGAGATTATTTTTAAAAGGTATTTTTATCTTTATATCTGTATCTTTTAGTGTCTATTACTTTCTTTTCTGCGCCCTTGGGTATGTTCAAGTTCTTTTAAGTATATTGCCAATGTATCAAGGTATTTATAGTGGAATTTTCAAAACTTATGGTTTTGGTCTAACGTTTCCTCCTGTTGTCGTTATCATGACAAATTTCTTGTCCATGATAGCAGGAAAGGAGATTGTCGATGAGTTGTCCATGATAGGGGTAATTCTCGCAATAGTCTTTATGTTCATGATCTTTTCTTCTTTTAAAATATCAAAATCTCTAATCGATGGAATGGGAGCAGGGGATACGGCGGGAGTTCTTGGTGTCTCTGTCGCAAAGACTGCGGCAACAGCAGTTTCTTTAAAGGCATTGGGGTTTGCGGCCCCTCTTGCTTCTGCCGCTGGTTTTGCTCATGGTTCTCTTATGAATGCGGCGTCAAACTTGACTGATAATAAGCCACCTACAGGATTGTCACCTTTTAGTGGAAATCTTTCAAAGAGTGAAAAAGCACTCATGGCATATCGATCTATTACTTCACCTCTAAATACAATTAAAGAAATGAGTAGAAGAGGGGATGCGTTATCGAATTTTAAATCTGAGTTTGGAGCAGTTCCCCAAGATGGCATCCCTCTTACTAGTATGAATATTGATAGATTATCAAATAAAACGTCAACTCAGTTATTTGATAGTATTTCAAGTAAGGGACGACTTCCTCAAAAGGGCGTTGATTATTATCATCACGATAGTGCGACATGGGCATCTTTAGATAATGACTCTAAACGTAGAATGGGAAGTAAGTTCAACTTTGACCCAGAAACGCCGCAAAATAATAGAGTTTATTATGCAGATAGGCACGTCCCATCTCTTCCCTACGATAAGCACGTTAATACAACAAAAGCGGTGTCTAGTCATTTTGAGAAGCTTTCTGCTCCAACGAGACAAGACCATAATTTTAAAAACATACATGCAAAAAATTATATGAAAGGAAAAAGTAACCAATTCCAAGGAGGTAAAGATGTCTAAGCATACCGAATTTGAAAATGTGTTGGAAAAGCAGAACAGACAAATCAAGCTTTTAACTCTTATCATTTTACCGATTTTTATAACGATTAATATTTATTGGATGTATCATTCAAGACATTACGCCTTTAGAGCAAGCCAAGTTTTTAATGATACGAACCTTAACCTCGACGTATGTGTCGAAGGAACGAAGAGAATATTAAATAAAATTCCTGAGTCTCTCCTTCTTACAGATGATCTTATCAGCTACTTAAAAAGTAACAAGTTTTCAGACTTTAACCTTGAAGGCTTTGATAAGAAGGACTTTCTTCGTGCAGAATTGATTAATAATGATGAGTGTAAGCTAGTTTTCAAAGAGTTTGATGGCTTTCAAGATACGCTAGTTTCCTTAAAGATTTTACTAAAAAAAGATTCTTCATTTCCTTTTGAGTACAAGGTCTCAAATTACAGTGAGCTTATCTTAGCAAGAGATGAAATAACGCAAATTAAGAAAGGGGAGGAGTTATGAAAAACTTTTTTGTTTTTATAACAGAGTTTGTTCCTTTGGTTTTAGGAACTAATAATGTAACAACTATTCATTTTGATAAGAGAATTGAGGCCTGTGACATCGCACTCAATAAGAATCAGTTTCATATGGAGAAAAGAAGAAAGAATAAAAGTATTTCTCTTTTCTTAAGAGTACCAATGAGACATGACGCAAACATGACATGCTATCTTGAAGACGGAAACATTAAGCAGTTCAAGGTTAGTTACTCAAAAAATAATTATCACGACTCCGTTAGAGTGGGTGACGCTAGAAAAGGAAAAGTCGGCTCATTAATAAAGAAATATAAAGGCATAAATATATACGAGTCTAAAAACTCTTATTTTGTTGAAGTAGGAAAAGGCGCAAAGATTAATAACAAGTTCATCAAGGGACAAGGGCATGTTTCTAAATGGAGTCCAATTTTGATTAACGGTCAAAAGGTGAACCTATGAAGTATCTCATATTAATTACGCTATCTATTCAAGTATTTGCTGTTACGAGTAAAAGACTCCCAAGAGAATACAGAGGCAAATCAAAGGAAGATATTCAAAAGCTTCTGATGAGTCGGCAGTCTGATAATGTTTCAAATATAAGCTCCGCTATCAAAAAGAAGAAAGTTGTTAAATTTAATCCTTTTTTCGAGAAGGATAAAGTTGTTATCTCTTCTTTAGAGACATTCGCCGCAACAATAACTGACAATATTGTTTCATCGGGAAGAAGATTTAGTTTGCCTGTCTATCCTGATAGTCATTTTAAAATTCCAGAAGGTAGTTATTTTGAATGTGAGGGAGTTAACTGGGCACAGAAGTATGACTATAGAGTGGACTTTACTTGCACCAAACTAATTACTCCGAATAATGAATTTAAAGTCAGTGCCTCTATTATCGACGAGTACAAAGTACCTGGAGTTCTTGCAGATGAAATCTATGATGGCTCTGAAGAAAGTATCCTCGGTACTGCGGTTGCCGCAGGATTTCAGACAATGCTAGGAGGCATTGCTTCAGTAGAGCAAACTGATGTTGGCTCTAGGTTCAAAGTAAATGCTGGCAACACCGTAGTTTCTGGAGTTCAGGGTGGTATTGGTGCTGCAAATGATGAAATGCTAAATAGAGCACAAGAACGAAACTTAATTCTTAGAGTGAATAAAAATAAAAAAGTATTTATTAGATTTAAAGAGAGGTTTTCTTATGAACTATAAAATTGTACCAATACTGTCACTATACATTCTAACTTCATGCTCCTCGCTAAAAAAACAGGTTACATATACGAGTATTACTGGCTCACTTCTTGGTGGTGTCATAGGTAAAGAATTATCCCCAAATAAAGAAAGTGACCCTTTTAATACCGTCATCGGAGCAGTCGCTGGGGCCGTATTGGCAGGAACGCTTGGATATTATCTATATGAAGATGGTAATCCAACTAAAAATTTAAAGCCTGTCGATGTCAAGAACATGGAGTCGGTTAAGACCTTGGATGAGTATTTCGGTGAAGAAGGGTTTTCAGAAATGAGCATTGAAAATTCAAATGTACAGGTTAAGGACTTATCTTCAAAGGAAATCGATAAGCTTAGAAAGCTTGGGGTGAAGCCAGTCGTTCCATATTTTAAAGAGTACGAAACAGAAAAAAGAGTGATGATTAAAGGAGATAAGAAAATCATTATTCCTTCACATAAAATTTATGAGCAGGGGGTGAGAGTTGAGTAAAATGTTCGATGCTCTCAAGTGGCTTGATAAAAAGTCAGATAATTTCTTTGATAATGGCGCACGCATCTATGATTTTATGTTTGAAAGGCCAAAAGTCTATGACAATAAGCTCTCTGAAAAAGACCTAGAGCTTCCTGTTAAAAGAACTAACCCCTATGGATTTGCTTACTCTTACAAAAGAAAACAGGATATAGAACTAAACCAATTTGATTATAATAAGCACTTTGTCATCATTGGTAAAACTGGCCATGGAAAGAATGTCGCCATAGATAATTTAATTGAGAAAAAAATGAAAGAAGGGGACTCGGTTATTTTCATCGATCCCAAAGGCGACCCATCTGCTAC
>DDIK01000223.1 GCA_002338505.1 Bacteriovorax sp. UBA1852 | reverse complement strand
TCAAATATCTATGCTATTGGAGATGTCTCAGGGCCACCTCTTTTAGCTCATGCTGCCTCTCATGAGGGAGTCGTAGCTGCTGAACATATTTCAGGCCTACACCCACATAAAATAGATAAGATGAATATTCCTGGCTGTACTTATTGTCAGCCTCAAGTTGCTTCAGTTGGTTACACAGAGAAGGCACTGAAAGAAAAAGGAATTAAGTATTCAGTTGGTAAGCTTCCTTTTCAGGCAAATGGAAAAGCCGTTGCTTCAAATGAGACAGTTGGCTTTGTTAAAACTTTAATGGGTGAAGATGGCGATATGCTTGGTGCTCACATTGTTGGAACTCAGGCCACAGAGCTTATCCATGAGTATGTTCTTTTCAGACAAATGGAAGGAATTGATGAAGAGATGTTTGCTACTGTTCATCCGCATCCAACGCTTGGTGAATTCCTTGCAGAGTCTGTGATGAATGCCAAAGGTCGCTCATTAAACTTTTAAAAGATAACTAAATATATAGGAGTAATAATATGAAACATGAAATCGTAATGCCGCAAATGGGTGAGTCGATCACAAACGGTACGATTACAAAATGGCACAAGGCGGTTGGGGATACAATTGCACTTGATGAAATTCTCTTAGACATATCTACTGATAAGGTTGAATCAGAAATTCCTTCACCAGTAGAGGGAAAAGTCGTTGAGATAAAGGCAGAGGAGGGCGACACGATAGATGTTGGGATTCTCATTGCTGTTATTGATGATGATGCTAACGCTAGTGCCGAAGCGCCAAAGTCTGAAGAAAAAACAGAACAAAAGCCTCAAGCACAAGCGCAAGAAGGTTCTGAACTTCAAGAAATCGTTATGCCGCAAATGGGTGAGTCGATTACGAATGGGACAATTACAAAGTGGCACAAGCAGCCTGGTGATATGGTTGAGATTGATGAAATTCTTCTTGATATTTCTACTGATAAAGTAGAGTCAGAAATACCATCTCCAGTTTCAGGTAGACTTGAAGAAGTGTTTTTTGAAGAAGGAGATACTGTTGATGTTGGTATCAAGATCGCTTCAATTGAGCAAAATACAGATATCGCTTTTGGTGGTAGTTCAAGCGGTGCAAGTTCTTCTTCATCTGAAGCGGCTGCTCCTAAGGCTGCTCCTAAGGCAGCTCCTTCATCACAAAGTGCTAGTGGTAAGAGAAGATTTTATACTCCACTTGTTAAAAAACTAGCTGACAAGCATGGTGTTGAACTATCTGAGCTTGAAAATATTAGCGGAAGTGGTGCAGGTGGAAGAGTTAATAAAGAAGACTTCTTAAACTTCGTAGAAAATAAAGGTAGTTCTTCTGTTTCTTCTTCATCATCAACTTCTAAGACCAAGAGTGCAAGCGCACCGACTCAAGCGCCAAGTGCTAATAAGTCGACAACTTCATATGAGGGTAATAATAGAGTTGAAGTCATCCCAATGGATAATATGAGAAAGGCAATTGCTAGAAACATGGTAGCTAGTAAGATGACGTCTCCACATGTGAACTCTATTGACACTGTTGATATGACAAATCTTGTAAAATTTAGAGAAGGCTTTAAGCACGACTTTAAAAAGCAGGAAGGTTTCTCTTTAACTTATACTCACTTTATTCTCTATGCTCTTGTACAAGCGCTTAAAGAATTCCCAATGGTTAATTCTTCTATTGATGGTGACAATATCATCATGAAGAAAGATATTAATCTTGGTTGTGCGGTAGCAGTACCTGGAAACGGATTAGTTGTACCTGTTATTAAAGGTGCTGATAACTTAAATATCACAGGGATTGCAAGACAGTTAAATGATCTTGTTGCAAAAGCTAGAGCGAAGAAACTGACAATGGATGACCTTAGCGGTGGAACTTATACTTTCACTAATAATGGATCTTTTGGTGTCGTAGCGGCAACTCCAGTTATCCTACAACCACAACTTGGTATTTTCTGTGTTGGTTCAATCAGAAAGACTCCAGTTGTAACAGATGAACTTGCTATCGCGATTAGAGATATCATGTATTCTACTCATACATACGATCACCGTTTAATTGATGGTGAGATTGGTTCTAAGTTTTTAAAGCATGTTCATAACACTTTAGAGACTATGGATGCTGCTAGTTTATTTTAATGATTAGATATTAACTGTAGGTAGTTTTACAACGAAGGCGGTATTTTTATTGGTGTGATCAATATAAATATCGCCAAAGTTCTTCTTCATGATGGCCTTTGATAATGAGAGGCCTAGTCCTTTAGCTATACCAACTTCCTTAGTTGTAAATAACGGTTGAAATATGTCTTGCGACTTTTCAAGAGATATCCCTTTGCCTGAGTCGATAAAGTGTATTTCAACAAATGAATGATACTTAAAGACCTGAATTTTTATCCAGCTTGATAATTGCTCCCCAACTTCATCATATGAATTATTGAGGAGGTTTAAAAATACTTGGATAATTTGTCCTTTAGGGCAATTTAAGTTTATGTCCTTCATTTCTTGATCGCTTGGAATACTAAACTCGATATTTTTTAAAAGAAACTTCTTCTTATTGATTTCGTAAATAAGCTTTAAGACATCACTTATTTTAAAAATCTCGGTTTTATCAAAATTAATCCCACGTGTGAGTTGTGATAACGATCTTGTTGTTCGAGTTGCTCTTTTTGTCGCATTTTCAATTTTCTTCAAGTAAGTCTCTAAGTCTTCTTGAATAGCGCTATCAATTTCATTATTCACTGAATATTTTTCTATGATATTTCTTAGAACATCACAATTCCCTTTAATAACAAATAGAGGGTTGTTGATTTCATGTGCCACACTTGCTGACATCTCAGAAAGTGAATTAAAGTTTGTTTGAATAAACGACTCAAATTTAAGCTCTTCTTTCTTCTTTTGAGTCCGAATATATCTTTCTTGTAAAATCACTAGTATCAAGCCTAGGGCCGAACTTATCATGACAAAGTTAATTCCTAAGTTAATATAAGTCTTTTCAAATAGGTCTATATATTTAATAAGACCAACATGTGGGAGAAACAGTACGATGAGGCCTAGAAGATTGATAAGAGTCCATATAACTATATGAAGCTGATCTAATAATATTGCTGCTAGTATTGGAGTAAATACTAACCACCAAAATGCCGTGCTCTGAAGCGAACCCGTTAGGAGTGACTGAAGAATTTGTGAAGAGAAAAGAGTAAAGATAATCCAATTAGCTGCTACAGTATAGTTAGTATATTTTTTTATCGGATAATAAAGCCATGCAAAGAGCATATGAGCTAATAGTATCATTGATAAAGAGAGTGCATCATAGGCCAAAAATAAATACGTACCAAAGAATATGGCCATAAAAGAAAAGAGACATAAAAATGGTAGAACAAAGCTTTCGTTCTTTTTATCTACTTCTAAAAACATATATTTAGTTTATATGAGTAAGTAAGAAAGTAAAATAATGGGACAATTTATGCTCTACTTTGTGGCCCTAATATGAAAGCGTTTCATTTGGTCTTTAAGCTTAATGTTTTTTTGAACTTCTTGAAGTTTAGTCTTGTAAACAACCTTACAGCTTTCGCATTGAAATTTGTCTTTATTTTGAATTAAGTAATTGTGAGCATCTACCCATAGTTTGATATCTTGTTCTGTATAGTCAGTTATTGTTAGGTGATGGAAAACATCATTTGTCGCTTGGTATATATCATTATTTTCTAAGCTCGTAAGAGTTGTTAGGTGAATCTCAAAGGTAGCATCCGGACGTAAGGCATTCTTTAGTTTTTTGAATAATTTCTTCTTATTCTTAATCATGTAAAGTGAGTCTATCGCCAATATAACGTCTAAGCTATTATCAGCTAACGATAGCTCTTCATAGGAACATCTTGTGATGTTTAATTCAGATGAGCTAAACGCAATGTCTATACCACTGAGCTTATGTCGATTACTCAGTTCTTTAATGAGCATTCCTGTGCCGCAGCCGAGATCAAGAATACTTCCTTGTTCTTTCTCATTCAAAAAGCTGATCATGTCGAGATACTGAGTTTGTGAAAGATTATTTTGCACAGGATAGCTCTGTCCTTGAACTTCATGACAGAAATGTAGATACGCTTCACAGGATTGGGACTTTTTATAAAAGTTTTCAAAGCTTTTAGAAACTTTATTGTCAAAGTAGGACTGGTTTATTCTGGCCAGTAGGTTTTTTAGCATTTACGGAAAGTAATACTTTGCTACAAGGGGATCATGATCAGAAATTCTTCCCATAAAATCAGAATTTATGTTCAGTACCTCTAATTCGTAACCATTTGCATGCATTGATTTATTAGAAAAAATATAGTCTAGGGCCTGACTTGTACCATTGTGGTTTGTTGTGTAGCGATCTCTCTTGTTTACAAATCTTTCGTCTTCAATAAGGTTTATAAGGCTATTTCCCTTTAAAACACTCATTGAAGTTTCTTTGATATTTGCATTAAAGTCACCAAGAACAACAACACCTGCTCCAGGTGATCTCTTTTCGATGGTACGGACAAATTGATTAATCTTAGCAGCGATTCTTATTCTTCTCGTCTCCGAGCCTGAAGAAAATGGCTGTAGTGCTCCGTAGAGACTTCTGTCCCCGAGCTTTGAATTAAAGTGATTTCCAATAATGAAAATCTTCTTTCCTTTAAATTCAAACTCCGAAACGATGCTTCTTCTCGAGTTTGAAAAGGCCTTATCATTTGGAAAGACGCGTCCTGGATTATAGGAGAGTGAGCCATCAAGAGTGACTACGGTTTCTTCTAGGGCATTAGGGATTTTCTTGTAATTAAACTTTAATTTGTCTTTATTATAGATCATCGCAACTCTAATACTTCCCCCTGGTTGTCCTCCTTCTGCAAAGGCAACTGGGTCAATATTTATTGGTGCATATTTAAAGCCACATGAACTTAAGTTATCAATGATCTTTTTTAGTGTGAGATCTGCCTCTGTCGTACCAGAGAAGTCATCACTATTATTATCTTGGATTTCGACAAGGTTGACGATATCTGGGCATCTCAGATTACTCTTAATAGAGATTGCTAGATTTTTGATTCTAGCATCTTGATTCCCACCAAGGTTTTCAATATTGTAAGTCGAAATTGTGAGGCTGTCTGCGTCTCCTTTTAAAGTTGTCTTTGCACGTTCTTCTAAAGGAGTCGCATTTTCTTTTGCTGGAGATGAGTCTGATAGAATATCTTGCTTAGTAGGAGTCATGAGCACATATTCACCGTCTCCAAAGAGGTTTTGAGAATAGGTAAATACACCTTCAATTTCTCCATCTAAGATGTCGCCAACTTTATAGAATCTCTTCGTATCAATACCCCTTGAAAATGATCCTGTGGAGATATGAAGTACTTCAGGGTTATGATTATGAGTATCTTCATCTAGAATAAGACCACCATTACTTGTGAGCCCATCAAAATCTGTGTCGGCATCAACTCTTACATAGAGACTGACATAGTTTTTTTGACCAATTTTCCCATCTGGAGCAATCAGATCTTCTCGTCCTCCTCTAAAGCCAAGAACGCGAGGCTTAGAAATTTTGACTCTCATGTGCTCAATTGATTCGAAGAAGTCAATTGTGTCATTCAAATCAAGGGATCTCTTATCATTGAGGTTCCCTTGAAATTTAGAGATTTGCTGATTTGGTATTTTGATCTCACTCTTAGTCAGAAAAGCAGCTTTAGGAAGCTCGAGCCCGCTCTCTAGTATGGAAATATCTTTTACTTCTCTTATCTCTGTTGAAGAGAGACCTGAGCCGCTAAGAGGCTCATAGACGATACCAGTTACACTGATAAAATCTCCAATTTTTAGATCAGAGTCCAATTTATTATATAAGTAGACTTTCAGTGCCTCACTTGTTTTTGGGTCTTCGTCTTTTGATGGAGATTGAATGAGAAATTCTGTACCTTTTGGGTATTCCTCTCTTTCGCCAATTGCTGTCACTATGCCCGATGTCGTGACTTGATATCCATAAATAGGGGATAGAAAAGAGTCTCCCTGGATTTTAGAGATTGTTAGTTCTCCTTTATTTCCAAGAACCTTCTTCGATACAATTGATCTTGAAAGCTTATCTTTAACTGGATTGTAATCTGAGTTTTCTAGTGTTTTTTCTACGCTTATCACTCGATCAGAGAATCTAAAAGAGTAACCTAATCCGTTCTTGTATTCATAATTTGGAAAGTAGAATTGTCTATTGTCGTAAAAGGCTTGGCTGATAGCTACTTTATATAATTTTTCATCTTCTAGTTGACCATTTTGTGAACGAGCAAAGTTTGCAACTCTTAAAAGGCCTCCAACAAAGTGTATATGATACTTTAGTCCTGAGACATAGAATGGATTTTCGTACTTCTCCATTGATCTCTCTATAATAAGACTTTTTATATCTTTTCCCTTCATTGTTCCTAGTGCAAATTCATCTATTGCATCACTCCACTCGTCTTTGTCTCTTTTACTGGTGAGTTCTTTATTTTTTCTTAAGAAGTCTGTCGGATAGAGAACAATATCTAAATTGTGTTCGTATCTGATGATATCAGCCACTCGATTTCCGTCTTTTTCTTCAGTAGAGTTAATGCCAAAAGTATTCGATTGAGTCTTTTCTTCGACTTCATAAGCTGGATTTGAACAAGACTGAAGAAGAGTTCCTGCTAGTATCAATGTGAATAGTAAGCTCATTAATGATTTCATGTTTTTCCTATTTCTTACTCAGACTCATAAATGTTAATCTTAGAGATTTCCCAATTAGGGGCATCAAACTTATTTCCTCCAAGCCACTCGTGCTTATAGATAAAACCTAATTTAATCTTCTTTCCTAAAAATTGATTTGGCACCTTGATAAATTCACTGCCTTTAAACTTGAGGTTGTATAATTTTTCCTTCTTTCCAACATCAGTGCTCTTTAGCATGACAATTTTTAAGAACTCTTTCTTTTGTAAATACGCAGAGTAGTAGCGAAAAGAATTATCTACTTGTACATATGGTGAGTTGATACCAGTGAGGTCAATATCTTCTGAGTAGAGTATGACAGATCCTGTATGCTCCTGCTTAAATCCACTAGCATAGAGTAAATCATTGCTTCTACTAAATTTGAATCTAACTGGCGTATCACCTTCATATACTGCCTGAATAACTTTCGTCAGGTCATTAAGTGGGTATTCAGTTACTTTATTTAAAAGTGAAAAGTCATTTTTATAAGTGTAGACAGGTGCTTGTTGCCCGATACCCTTGATCTCAAAATTAACGACTTCCCAAGTATAGTTATCACTAGCTTCTGCGTAAAACTTAAATGCGATAACAATTTGTTTATCTGCATATTTCTCAAAATTAATAGAAGGAGTTTTTATTGTATGCCAAGTGTTCTTAGGAGGCGTGTTATCATCTGAAAGACTATATTCATCCCAATTAGCCTTATTAGGATTACCACCATTGTAATTCGTTGAAACCATGAGCTTAATCTTATTATAATCAAGAAGATTCTTAGAGATATGATAGATTAAGAATTCTCGAGGAATCTTCCCTTTAAGGTCATACTTAGGGGATAGCAACCAAGATTCCGAGACAGACTCATTTGCTTCTATTTTAGCGAATGATTTACCACCTCCAATGTCTGCTTTCCACTTAGGTGATGTCAGCGTAAGTTCTGCCGTTGTGAACTTTCCAAGATCATTTCTGCCAAAAGCATGAAAGAGAATTGAAGAGCCTCTATACTCAGGAATTGTAATGTCATACTTCTTTGCATACATGACACTTAAGTACATGATCTTAGAGAAGAACTTCTCAAGAACTGGCTTGTCTCTTTTTAGAATAAGTGAGTTTTCATAAGTAACTACTGCATTGGCTATAATTTGCACCGATGACGTTATATTAGTATTCTTCGCAAGATCTATGAGAGACTTAGTAACTTGCTTAATTGATGTCGTGAGATTTTCCTTATCAACATCTGCAGTAGATTTCAGAAGTAGTCTCTTAGCTATCATTTCAAGTATGTCATTTGATTCAGTTACTAACTCATCAAGTGAGTAGCCAGTATTGTCAGAGAGTTGAAAGAAGTTTCGAGAGTCATCAGTCGCAGGGGTGGTTGTTTTGCTATCACCACAACTCAGAAGCATTAAGAATAATACTAGAACGACTGAAGTTTTCATTATAAAATCCCAAAGAATTTATCGCCATCAAAGTTGTAATCAACTTTTAAAACGATTTGATAATCTTTCTTTTTAAACTGGCTGTTAATTCTGTCGCTTCTAATCTCAGAACTACTAGAGAAAACTGCATTCTTAGCTTCGAGATATTCAACTTCAGAAACTACTCTAAACTTATTAAAGTAGATATTTGTTCCAAGCCCTGCTCTAATCAATCCACCATGTGATTTTGTCTCATCGCCAGTTCTTAGTATGTGAGCAGACTCTCTCTCTCTGAAAATGAAGTGTGCTCCTTGATATCTTCCAAAAATATACGGTGTGACTTGATCACTGACTTCATGTCCAATTGCAAGGCTGTAGGCCTGATCACTCTTTCCTAGCCAGTCTTGTGCATTTCCAATGGTATCACTGTAGATTGGTCTAAAAGGCGTAAGAGACTGAAACCAATCACTACTTCTTGATATTCTCCATGCTGATTTTGAAGCCTTAGAGTGAGTTGCTTCAGCTGAAACAATGATACCTGCGACTTTTAACTGAGCTCTTAAAGAGGCTGCTGTTTTTAAAAGAGATCCTGTTTCCTCTGCTTCATTATGAGTTACGAACTCAGCTTTTAATTGA
>DDIK01000143.1 GCA_002338505.1 Bacteriovorax sp. UBA1852 | reverse complement strand
CAAAATCTATTTATTAAAGAAACAGAAATGACAGCACTGGCGCAATACCTTGTATCTGATACATTAAACTGTGGGAACTTCCTAGTGTACCGCTTACCCAGTGTTGAAATCACGACAAGAGTGGTAGAATACTTAAGAGATAAAAACATAATGACTGACTCTCGAAAGAATATTCTACGTTTTGGAATATCGATGTATCTAGATGAACAAGATATAAGAAATTGCGCAAAAGTAATTAGTCAGATTGAAGGAGTAATATGACTAAGAAAAAAGAAAAGGCCATGGAAGACCTGCCTCATATTGAAGAGGCTAAGAAAACTAGAAAGAAAGTTGATGTCACCTCACTTGAGTCAGATAAGACAGGCCTAGCTGGTGCTATGGAAAGGTTTCTTAGAAGAAATAAAGGGATGTCTTTTATTCTTGCTGCTGTTCCTGCAACCATTGCATACTTTCTATCCTTCTCTATTGCTTTTACTCCTGGTGTCTACTTCGTCATAAACGTTTATGAATTTACTGCTGACTATCATTTACTACTGAGAGTTTTTGCAACAGGAATGGCGCTTTCTCTAGGGTACTTACTTTATGGAATTATCCTAATTCTTGTAGTTCCTTTTTTTAATAAACTGATGCCAGGAAAAATACGTCCATTTAGAGGAAATTGGTTTTCTCTGGAGACAATACCTTGGTATTATCACAATGCTCTTGTTCAGCTTGTAAGATATACTTTCTTAGACTTTGTAACACCTACTCCACTCAATATTTTATTTTATAGGTTAATGGGAATGAAGATTGGAAAGAACTGTGTTGTAAACACTTCAAATATTTCTGACCCGTGTCTTATTGAGCTTGAAGATAATGTGACCATTGGCGGATCAGCAACAATCTTTGGCCATTACGCACAAGGTGGTTTTTTAGTTTTGGCCAAAACACAGATTAAAAAAGGTGCCACAATTGGTCTCAAGGCCTCGCTAATGGGAGATGTCATTATAGGAGAAAAGGTTACTGTTAAGCCTCACTCTGTTGTTCTTCCAAAAACAAGACTCAACAAAGGTGATCCTCAGTAAGAATCTCATATACCCTACTGTGAAGTGGTGAGTGGTATTTCTGCTTTAGGCGCGATAATACCACTGGCCGAATATATTTCTTCTTGTGCTTAACAACTGAAAACTTTCTATCATTAAGAACAAGATGCTTTGACATAATCGCTCGCCCAAGACCTAAACTAACACCGTCGATGATACTATAGACATCTCCCATATATCGCCTTTCATAGGTCATTTTAATTTTTTGAAAATCAAAGAACGAGCTTGTGGCATTATCAATGGAGCTGTGATCAAGATATATTCTTTTGTTTTTACTTTTCTTAGAGAAGATCTCTACGTATTCCTCTTCAAAGAACTGAATTTCGTCAGTATTTGTCTTGTTTAGGAAATAATCGGTAATAATAAAATCAGCCTGTGACTTGAGAAGCATCTCTTCAAGTTCCCCCATTTCATGAGAAGAAAACTCTATACTAACCTTAGGATTCTCTGTAATAAAATTTGAAAGAGCTGGAATAACGACTGACCTCATCACAGATGAGAATCCAGCTATTCTAATGACTCCACTTAATTCTTCACTGTACTGATCAAAGTTATTGAGAAAGTCATCTTGTAACTGAACACACTGTCTTGCATATATCAGTAATTTTTCACCACTAGAAGTCAGCTCCAACGAACGAGGTAATCTAATAAACAGGGTTGCATTAAGTACTTCTTCAAGTCGAGATACTTTCTGGCTTAAAGCAGATTGCGTTATTCCAAGTGATCTTGAAGCCTTTGTAAAAGTGCCCGCCTTATAAACTTCTAAGAATGTATGTATATCGTCGTACTTTAAATCCATAAATTAATTTAATACATATATAAATATTATTAATTTTTCAACTATCAAATTCAGACTTATAAATATTTCACCAAATCAAAACAAGGAGATAGAAATGAAGAAAATGATTATTGGTTTAGCAACGTTAGTAAGTTTACAAAGTTATGCATTAGTTTGCAGCAGTCTTGAAGGAGAGGATAAGCAGCTTATTCTCTACAAAAAGAACAATGTTCAAGAGGGTATTATTCTGAACAAGGGAAAAATTAGCTCGTTTATGATCGGTAAAATGAAAATAGATCTACTTTCTGACAAAGGTCCTGAGTACACGTTATTTGACGAGAATGGTGAAAAGCTAAATGTTACTGTTAGTTATGACAGCTTACCGAGTAATCACAGTGGTTCCTGTCGCGCACGAGTTTGCCCTTCAAATGGGTATAATGACATATTTCAAGTCAAAGCAAAGCTCAGCTACGGAGAGAGTGTTGAATACTTTGAGTGTCTTTAAACTTATATACCTCCTCCTAGAATATTTAGGAGGAGGTATCTTCAATGAAGACATATTATTTGAATCACTTGAATCAAAAACATCTCAAGGGGAAGCTGTCTTTAATCAAGTCAGTCTAGTCTCGAAAGAACATATCGACGTGTGGAAGATGAAACAATCTCATCATGGAATAGGTTCAAAAGAGTGGGATCATATTGAAATTCGAGTTCACAAGAAGAAGTCTCCATATGAAGTGAGTTATCATCAAATTAAAAATAACCAAGAGATTGAATATAAGGCAGACTGCTTGAGATGTCATTCAGGAGGACCTCGACTTATAAGAGTTAATACTTCATCCCAAGATATCCAAATGTCTTTAATCGACAAGATGACAGTCTTTAAATGGAATAATCTGATTAAGAGTTACGGTCGAGTAGAGTTTAGAAAGAATACTAATATCGATCGAATGAAACCATTGAAGCTTGGGACTAGTATGGTTCAAATAAAATCATGCACTAAGTGTCACTCTGATCAGGGAGGGAGATCACCACTTTACGTTGAAAATATTGAGACCATTAAGTTTCTGTTTAAGAATAAGATGATGCCTCCATGGCCTCATTCAATGTCTAAAGAAGATGAAAGAGAAATTAAAGAGCTGATATATGGATTCTAGTTATTTAAGTATTTCAAAAAGAGGAATATGATAACACCTGTTACTGAGACATAGAGCCAAATAGGAAAAGTCCATCTGGCCCAGAACTTATGTTTCTCATATCGCTTTGTGAAAGCGTTCCACAAGGTAATAAAAATTAATGGAACCTGGACTATCGATAAGAGAATATGACTTATAAGTATAGAGAAGTATATATAGCGAATTGGGCCCTCAGCGATGAATTTAGTATCACCTTGAAAGTGATGATAAGTGAGGTAACTAACCAAGAACAAGCCTGAAGTTGCGGTAGCAAAAGACATACTAAGAACATGGGCCTTAACATTTTTCTTTTTAATAAAGATAAAGCCTGCAACAAGAAATATAGAACTTAGTGTATTTAATAATGCATTGAGTGCTGGCAACGAGCTCACCCAATACAGTTCGGTTGAAGCTGCTGGCTTAATATAAATGAACCATGCCAAAAATGATAAAATCAAGAAGCTTAAAATTAAAATGAAAGAGTATGCAAACTTTTGAGTGTTAGACTTCATCTTCAGTTTCACTTAGATGCCTATTTTTAATTATTGTTCTGTAGATTATATAAAATGGGACATAAGTCAGAACAATGAAACCACAAAGTATCCAAACGAGCATACTGTCTTTTGGATTATCCATAGAACCGGCACAACCTGGACAAGCCATCGCTTCACTTAATAGGAGGATCATCGAAAAAAGTATAAATTGTATTGTTTTCATAATTTAGTATTACACCACTTAAAGGAAGTTTTCCATGGCAAAGAGTCTACTTACAGCTTTTATATAACTTTAAAGGCCCTTCTATAAGTCCATTAACACATTTATGACTAGCTTTTACACATGGTGATTTTGTTGAGGTATATCCAGAGAAGCTCTCGCCGTCTTTTAAAGTGCCACAATTCTTAGATATTCCTTCGCAAGTTGGGTACAGTCTCGCTCCGATATATGTTGAATTAACACAAGTTTGAGTGATTAAGCGACACTTACCATCGATCGCAGAAGGATTTTCGTATCCAGATCTGATACTTCCATCTTCACAAGAACTCTCTTCTTCCATTGAGCGATAAAAGTCATGTTTTTCAGAATTAGAAAAATATGAACATGATGTAAAAAATAATAACAATAAAAGATATATTTTCATAAGCACTCAAAAAAAAAGCCCGCTTAAGCGGGCTTTGATATTTTATTCAATTAAATAAATAAATGTAAAAACAAGAATCCAGACTAAGTCGACAAAGTGCCAGAAGAGACCAGCAACTTCTAATAGACCATAATCACCTTTATCAAATCTCCCCGCTAAGGCTAACTTATACATCCAGCATAGATAGAGGACACCAGATAAAACGTGGAGTCCATGAAAACCTGTAATAGCAAAGAAAGTTGAAGAAAAGAGATTATTTCCATGCTCATAAGTAGCAAAGGTCATCCCTAAGTCATTTACAAGGTGAAAATACTCATAAACCTGAATTCCAAGAAATATAAATCCACCGATGATTGTAATCAATAACCAGTTTCTAATTCCCTTGGCATCCCTTTGCTTACAAGCATCAATACAAAGAACCATCGATACTGATGAACAAATTAGGATAAATGTCATTATCCCTGATAGAAAAACACCACCGAGTGCTTCTACAGGATTAGGCCATGGTTGTGTTGCTCTAAGAACAGCATAAGCAAGCAATAAACCAGAGAAAGACATCGCATCTGTTCCAAGAAACAGCCACATACCGATCTTGTTTGGACTTGCTTTTCCAAATTGTGGATCATCTGGGTACTCAATTAATCCATCGTGCACTAGATTCTTATTTGCGTGTCCGCCCATTTAACACCTCTTCCTTATTTAAGCTTTTTCTTCTTATGTTTTGGTGAATAAAAGTCATGTCCCTCTTCAAGTATATACTTAGTAAGGGCTTTAATTTGTCTCTTAGCATCTCCATCAAGTAGATCAGGATCTGCAGCTTCACCATCAGGCCAAAAGTTTGGCATCGATGTTCCTGGCATAATTGTTTCAGGACCAGCTAACCACTTTTCAATCCAATCAGCTCTAAGCCTTCTCTTCGCATACTTTAAATTAGGAGCAAGTGGCTCGTCATCTGTGTATCCTTGAGCATGACAAGATGTACAAGCTAAAGTTTCAAATAATTCTTTAGCAGCATCTCTTTCACCTGGTTCCCAAACAACCTTACTATGAACTTCTTCTTCAAAGTGACCAACATCAGACTTCGCTTGAAACATAGCCGTCAATTTATTCTTCTCTTCATTAGTAAGATCAAATGAAGGCATTCTTACCTTTAACCAAGGTCTGATCGGATAAATATTACCAAGAAAATAATGAAACCAATCAGCTTGCATTCTATGACCTTGACCAACGAGTCTTGGTGGACCTTCGTTAATATCATCATTTTCATATATCTTTAAGTAACGTCCGTATTCGCCATCAATTTGGTGACAACCAACACAGTTATACTTAATAGCGACCTTCATCCCTTCAGCAACTTTAGCCTCATTTGAATCTAGTCTCTTAACACCCTTAGCTGGAATTTTTTCATCAACCTGACCAATAAGAGCAACTGTAATTTTATCAGCTTCTTCTTCAGTCATGTAGAAATTAGGCATTCTCGTAAGATCCTTAAAAGGTTTACCTGAACCTCTATCCCATCTTCTTGGGTCTAGTAAGTGAGCCTTAATCCAACCGTCTCTTGAGTGCTCAACATCGTACTCATGACCAAAACCAAATTGAGTTAATGGTTTAGAACCAATCTTTGTTAACTCTGGTCCAATTGGCGCCCTATCTTCAAAGCCTTTAATATTGTGACAAGAGTAACAACCGTACTTACCAACAGATCTTCTTCCAAGTTCCATTGTTCTTTCATGGTCACTCATGCTTGATAGCTTCTTCTTAGCTACTTCTTCAGTATCAAAAGCTGAGAAGTAAGTTACAAGAATCTCATCTCTTAGGTCTTTATTAAGAGGTGCAAACTTTAGCTTATCAAAGCTCTTATTTCTTTTACTTAATAAATATGCTGTAAGATCATTCGCTTCCTTATCAGATAATCTGAAAGAAGGCATAATTGTATCTGCTTGATAATGAGTTGGCTTCTTCAACCAAGATACCATCCAATCTGCACTTTTAATCTTCGAAGCAAGTGAGTTAAGGTGAGGTCCCTTGTGAGGATCAACTATCTTACTCTCAACTGGGTAATCATCTACACCGTGACAAGACATACAACCTAGATCTCTTACTAGCTTTTTCCCATTATCAACATCTCCACCCTTATACCTTGCAAAAGGTCTATATGGTGCCGACTGCTCATATATAAAGTCTGCCATTGCATTAACTTCTGCAATGTTCTTAGCAACAAACTCTGGCTCTGAGTTATTCGTTTGCTTAAAGAAAGAAGGCATCTTCGCGTGCTTGTTAAATGCCTTCGGGTCCCAAACCCAATTTTTAAAGAATTCCTTGTCAATCTTTGCAGCAAGTCTCTCTAAACTTGGACCTGGTTTTCTCTTATGCTCCCACCCTTCAATTTTGTGACAACCATAACAACCAAACTTCTCAATATTTCTTCGACCTTCATTAACAACTGGAGCTTCTGAAATATACTGAACACCTGTGTGACATTTTACACAACCAGCCTCAGCCTGCCCATTCTTATACATTACCTTAGGTACTTTGTGAGGTTCATGCCAGTTGTACTTCTCGATCCACTCTTGCTTTTGAACTTCGTTCTTAGGCATGTGAGCTGCTGAATTAAAGTCTGTAACTCTATGGCCTTCACCCCCATGGCAAGATGTACAACCAAATTGCTTCATTGGGTGCTTACCTTTAGCTCCAACCATAAGGTCGAGATTTGGGTGAGTTCTGTGAGGGTTTGGTTGGTCTTCATATCCTGGCTTGTCTATAAAAGTGTGACAAGTCATGCAACGATCTACCTTTGGTACATGTTGAAAATATCTATCATCAGTAATGTTCTCAAGAACCACTTGCTGAATTTTAATAGTTGGATCAAGAAAGTCTACAAAAGGAGCATTTCTAATAGCGAATATTGGGTCTACTTTTTTCTTATTTAAAGCGATAGTTAAAAGATCTTTTTTCATCAAGATACTTTCTTTTTCTTTTTGAACGCTTGTTACTGCAGCCTTAAGCTCATTAATACTTCTATTAATCTTCTTCTCTCTAGCCTGAAGACCTTTCATTCTATCTTTTGACTCAGCAAAGAGTGCTTTATTCTTATCTAGTTCAGCTTTCAACTTACCGGCATATGGGGCGTGATGAGAATGAGCAACTCCCCAGTTAAAAGTTTGAGCAGAAACTTTAGAGTTTAAAGAACCATTAACAATAGTCTCTTCTTTAAGATCTCTTTCCAAGATACGAAGTTCATCTTGAAGCTCTTTTATTTTTTTACCGTTAGCTTCAACTACTTTTGCACCCTCTTCGATTTTCTTATCGAGCTTAGCAATTTCGTCTTGGTTAATTTCTTTTTTCTCGGCTTCTATCTTCTCAGCGATTTTTTCTTTTTCGATCTTCATCGCTTCGACCTGGTAAGCTTTCCAAGGTCTGATATAGTCATCTAAGAAAACCCAAATAACTGAGAATAAAAAGACAAGAGAAAAAGCAGCAAATACTTTATGAAGCTTTTTCATTTCATAGGCCATACCTGGCTCATGTTTTTTTGTCATTGCGTGTACCCTTTTTATCTTACAACAAAAATTATAAGTTAAGCTCTAACTCTGGAAGAGCAATAATATATTTTAAATTAAACAACCATCTTAAAACCATTTTTATAGGTAAAGATGCCATACCAATTACTAAGAAAATCAAAATGTAATAACGAATCATACCTACGTTATCTATTATCTTCTTTCCCCATTTACTGTTTGCAAATGCTGGAGGAATTATAAATAAATACCCAAGTGATATAATGATACCAAATAGTTCTCTCACGAACATATTTGATGGCATAGGTCTATTTAACCACTTGATCCAGAAAAACTCTGATAAGTTAACATTATATTCAGCTACAACCTTGTGAAAATCCCAATACTCAAATGGTCCATAATATGTCCAGTTGGGACCCCGCAAAAATGTCCCTACAATAATTAAGTACTGCCATAGTACAAACCAGCCGAAGAGAAATCCCCACATTGCTAAAGGTCTTTCAGCAATTGTAAAGTATCCGTTCCCTTTAGGATTAGTATCAATATATGGGATAGCGATTAAACCAACGACAATGATTCCTGGAAGAACAACACCTGCCATCCATGGGTCAAAATAAACAAGCATTTCTTGTAGTCCAAGAAAATACCATGGAGCTTTTGCTGGGTTTGGAGCCCAAGTAGGGTTAGCTGGCTCTTCAAGAGGCGCCTTAAAAACAATCGCCCAAACAACTAAGAAGACAGTACAACCAATCATACACATTAATTCTGTGTAAACGAGATTAGGCCAAACCCAAACTTTTTCTCTATTTTCTGGAGTTCCTTCCCAAGGACCTAAGCCTTGATCCAGTCGATTATCATTGAGTGCTGCACGATAAAGTGAATACCAAGTCAGCCACGCAATAAGTATAATAATAATGTTGATTGGAATATTATCCGGCCAAAGAATAATGGCCCTAAAATTCGGATCTAAACAGAACCAAACAACTACAGGAATTGATGCAATTAAAGCTGTTAATCCAAACTTCTTTGTTCCAATTACACGGTAATACTTCATCATTAAACAAAATAGTACAGTCACGATCGGAAACGAGTAGATAGGATCTGCAACAATGTTAATAAATTCTTTCATCTTATAATTTCCTTCTT
>DDIK01000169.1 GCA_002338505.1 Bacteriovorax sp. UBA1852 | reverse complement strand
TAAGAGACTATCTCGAGCAAAAGATACGGCCGATAGGCAGATTGAAAAGATCGTTGGATACTACGAAGATTTGCTCTCACGAGAAAGAGATGAGAGTAAGACAAAGCTTCAAAGTAAAGTAAATGAGATGAGAAACGATTACGAAAAGCTCTATCAGTCAGCAGAACTTGAAAAAGCAACGATGCGTAGTCAATTTTCAGATCGAATTGAAGAGCTGCGTCAAGCAAATCACAGATCTATTGAGCAAGAAGCGAAAGATAGACGCAATATGCACAGCTAATCCCTCTGTTTCTATGACAAAAAAAATGTTAATCTAAGGCTATACTTAAATTGGAGTTTAATATGGCCCTTAGAAAAGCAAAAATTGTTGCCACCCTAGGACCCTCAAGTAATACCGTCGAAATGATTGAGACCCTTATTAAAGCAGGGCTTAATGTTGCGCGAGTTAATATGAGTCATGGTACGCATGATTCTCATCGTGCTCTCATTGAAAATATAAGACAAGCTAGTGAGAATGTGGGACGAGAGGTCGCCATCTTAATTGATCTTCAAGGACCAAAAATTAGAACAGATAAGCTTGAAAAAGATCTCATTCTTAAAGAAGGCGAAACTTGGGTTATTGGACCTACTCGTTTAAGAGACGAGTATCCTGAATATAAAGATAATTTTATTCCAACGATATATGAAGCACTTGTTGATGACTGCTTTGATGGTGCACGTATTCTCTTTGATGATGGAAAACTTAGTGCCACAGCAATTGAGAGAGACCGAGATGTTTACAAGATTAAAGTTACTGTTGCGGGTGAGTTAAAATCAAATAAGGGAATCAATCTCCCTGATTGTGAAGTTTCAGCACCAGCTTTTACCGAGAAAGATAGAGCTGACTTAATGTTTGCACTAACTCAAAGTATTGATTACATCGCTTTATCTTTTGTGAGAAGAAGACAAGACATCTATGAAGTAAAGAGTCTATTACATAGCTATAAAGTGAATATTCCAATCATTTCAAAAATAGAGAAACCTCAGGCCATTGATAACTTAGAAGAAATTTTAGATATCACAGATGTTATTATGGTTGCTCGAGGGGATATGGGGGTTGAAGTTGGTAACCACCTTGTTCCTGCAATCCAGAAAGATATCATCAAAAGATGTAATGACAAAATGATTCCTGTTATTACGGCAACTCAAATGCTTGAGAGTATGACAGATAATCCTACGCCTACAAGAGCTGAGGCCAGTGATGTTGCGAATGCTATTTGGGACGGAACAGATGCAGTTATGCTTTCAGGGGAATCTGCCTCTGGTAAGTATCCCGTTGAAGCAGTTGAAATGATGAATGACATAATTATCGAGGCAGAGAAGACTCCAAAAGTTAGACCACTTCTAAGGGATGTGGATCTTTCTTCAATGAATGCTTCGTTAATGGTTGCGACTTCTATGATAGCTGAGAAAATAGACGCGCGAAGAATTCTTGCCATTACTGAGCGCGGGAGCTCGTGTTTAAAAATCTCTAGTTTTAGGCCACATACACCAGTTGCAGCAATTACATCACGGCTAGACACCGCAAGAAGAGTTTGTCTTTACTGGGGAGTTTATCCTTTTATAATCAAAGAGACAGCACAAGATATGGCCGGATATCATCAGCTAGTTGTCGAAGAGGCCAAGAGAAGACTTAAACTTTTTACAGGGGATAAAGTCGTTATCTCTCGAGGTGATGGTAAAATCTTTTCTAAGGCAAGTTCAAATTCCGTCAAGATTGAAATCATCAAAGATGCACCAAAGGTCTTAGGATCATCAGAAAACCTCGAAGAGGCCAGCGATAAAAAAAAAAGAATTCTTTTAGATACTAGTGTATGCGCGACCTGCCAGAATTGTGTTACAGTATGCCCTCATGGGATTTGGATAGGCGATGCAGAAACACAGCACACACATCTTAACTCCGAGAATGTAAGTCTATGCACCATGGATAATGAATGCGTAAACTCATGTCCTACTGGCGCAATTGAAATTATTCCTCAAGTTTAAATGAATAACGATAAGAAACTCAAAGAGATACTAGGTCGTTTTGGAATCGAGCTCTACGGAATTGTAAACGACTCTAAACCCTCTACTTACCCAAGCTTTCTTGCATGGGTGAATAGAGGTGATCACGGTGAGCTTGGCTATTTAGCTGATCACAGAAAAGATAAGCGTGAGGATATAAGAAATTACTTTCCTGACTTTGCTCAGGCCCTCGTCATGTCATTTGATTATTCTAAGTCTTCAAAGATCTTACAAGAATTTTATCAGTCACCAGAAAGTAATGGTGCAAAGATTGCTAGTTATGTGATGGGTTTTGATGGGATTGATTATCACTTCTATCTAAGAGATAAGTTACAAAAAATTGCAGACGAGATTAAAGCTCTTGATTCCGATCTTGATATTCAATTTACTCTTGATACTCAGCCTGTTTTAGAACGAGATCTTGCACATAAGGCCGGCCTTGGCTGGTTTGGAAAGAACTCTATGCTGATAAATAAGAGTAAGGGAAGCTTCTTCATAATTGGCTCGTTACTACTTTCTAAGAAGCTCTTTCATCAAACTCATTCCGTAGATACTGATCATTGTGGAAATTGCACAAAGTGTATTGATCTTTGTCCTACTGATGCGATCGATGTCCAAAATAGAACAATCTTTGCAGATAAGTGTATTAGTACTTTTACTATCGAACTTTTTAAAGATGCAGAACCTCCTATAGGGATTGAAAAAAGTGGAGGTGAGATCTATGGTTGTGATATTTGCCAAGATGTTTGCCCATGGAATATCAAGCTTTTAAAAAACCTTGAAGTTACAGATGAGGAGCGTGTAGAGTTTTCATCTAAGAATAAAGATGTCATTGAGATGTTTTTAAAAAGGCCTATTAAAGATATTGTTGAAACTCTAAATAATATGTCTAATCGTCAGTATAAGAAGAAACTCGCTGCATCTCCAATCGCTCGAACTGGTAGGGTTGGAATGCTAAAAAACTTAATGAGCTTTCTAAGAAGATAAGTCTAAATAATCCCTTCTGACTTTAGAAATTTCTTAATATGAACAGCAGCTACTTCAGGCATATGATGAGAGAGCTTATGAGGCTTTTCTAAGCTCACATGATTATCATTCTTCTCGAGCTCTTCTTTTAATAATTCACTTCCAGTCTTTCCAACAATGGCATCATCTTCACCTGTGATGAGATGAATTCTAGTATTTGAAATTTGTAGTTTCTCTTTCTGTTCTTTTATCCACGGAAAGACGATATCAGGATTAAGATGTTCACTTACAAGTTGTCGCCTCATATCTATCGTCGCTTTAAATAGAGGGCTTTGAAAAATATGTGTAACTCCACTAGGTGGAAAGCCAAAGCCTACACCTATACACAAAGTCTTATTCTCATATTGAGACTTTTCAAGATGAAGAAGAGAGGTGAGTGCACCAAGAGAGTGACCACCGAAAATTAGGGTTCTTTGATCAAAGTCATCATAGTGTTTTCTATGTAGAGCAATGGCCTTTTCAAATAGCCTTGGAGCAATATCTTGAAACACATCAAAGTCTTTAACATCATGAAAACTACCTAGAAAATGACCCGGTTGGTCGAAGATAACCGTTGGTATTCCCTCATCACTTAAGCGCTGGGCCCAAGTTAAGATACTAAACTTAGAAGAGGTGAAACCATGTGTGAAAGTCGCAAGCGCTTTGCCTGAGTCATTCTTAGGTCTAAAGTAGAGAGCATTGACCTGGGTTTCGTTAATATTTAAGACAATTTTATCTATTGTAAGGCTTAAGTCATTCATAAGGTTATTCTATTATCTAAAGAGCCAAATTAAAATAACTTAAAACTTTAAGAAAAAGAAATTGACGATTTAAACGTGAGTATTTATATTATATCTCACTTCGAAAATTACGCCCTGATAGCTCAGTTGGTAGAGCAAAGGACTGAAAATCCTTGTGTCCGTGGTTCGAATCCGCGTCGGGGCACCATTTTTTTGAAGCATTTAAAAAGCCCAGTTTAACCCACTGGGCTTTTTTTTTATCCTAGCTAGTTACTCGAGCTCGGTTCTAGTTTCTTAAGTGTAAAGTGCCATTAAAATACAAGAAATAACATCTAATCAAGCGGAGCTGAGCGATGTGGATAAACTACCAACAGTTACAATATTTTAGAGAGATAGCAAGAAAAGGATCTATAAAAGCAGCAGCTGAGAGTTTAAGAATCTCTAGTCCAGCTCTTAGCATGCAACTTAAGTCATTAGAGGATGTTCTTGGAAATAAGCTATTTTTAAGGCAAAAAAGAAAATTGATTATTACTGACTTTGGGGAATATGTCTTAGAGTACGCTGAGAAGATTTTCTCCACAGGTGAAGAGCTCATAAGTAATATCAATAGCAACACAATGAAAACGAGAGTTTCTATAGGGGTTAATTCTGGACTCCCTAAAACGATGACGAATAAACTTATTCAGCACATCCTAGCTAATCACAAAAATACGAACATTAGAATTACAGAGGGAGATGATAAAAAGCTAATAAAGGATTTAATCGCCAGAGATTGTGATCTTATTTTATCTAATATCCCTTTAAATGACGCTGATAATTCCATAAGCTCGCACTATGCTTATGAATCAAATCTTTCATTCTATGGTACAGAAAAATTCGAATATATCCGTGAAGGATTTCCAAAATCATTAGACAATGCTCCTTTAATTCATCCAAGCCTTCATTCAAATTTAAGACATATTATTGATCAGTGGTACTTAAAGCATCAAGTACATTATGAAAACGTAATTGAAATTCATGACTCGGCCTCAAAGAAAATTTTAGCAAGGGAAGGTTATGGGATTGTTGTTCTGGCACAGATTGGTGCAAGATCTCTTCTCCAGAATAATGCCATTATTCATCTTGGAGATATGCAAGTGAGCGAGAAGTTCTATTGTACAACTAGAAAGAATGAGCTCGTTACAAAGAATGAAATCGCGGATATTGTTGAAAACTTTTCATCAATTATGGATGCAGAAAGTTTGTAGGAAAAAATGGTTAAGTATATCTTAATTATCTCTTAAAAATTATTTATTTTTCTTAACGTTATCTCCTCGATATAAAGGTCTCACTTAAACAAATGAAAACCTCAAAGGAGATTATGATGAAAAAAATTTTAATTCTTAGTGTTTTTTTAACTTTTGCTTTTAATGCTTTTGGTTCAATTACTAAATCAGATGTACTTTCAGCCCAGAAAGCATGGGGTGACGGAATTGTTCATATTGGGGAAGTCTTTGAAGCTAAAGGCGATTATCGTGCGGCCGCACTAGATCACATCTTAAATAGCTATGACTATGATAACGATGGAACTGTTTTATTTAAACCAACTCTTGCTGCTGATATTCCATTTAGACCAACTGTGGAAGGTGCACTTTCATACTTTGTTGGAGGAAATGCTTCGTACCCAGAAGACAAGGGATTTGCAATTAAGCCATGGACGAATGTGAGATTTGAAAACCATGGAATGATATTTAATGATAACCTAGCAGTTGCTATGGGACATTACTACTTTACTGACCTAAGTGGTGTAGAAACAAAAGTAGAGTACACATTAGGATTTATTAAAAAGTCTGATGGAACTATAAAGATCAATATTCAAGACTCTTCTCTACCTTTTGGTTCAAACTAATTTTTACAACAGGGATTCTTGAAATAGAATCCCTGTATTAGTTTTTCCAGACTTCAAACGATGAAATTCAAGATATGAACCCCTTAATATAAAAAATGAGTGAATTTAGGTACTTAGGCGCTACGTCCTTCTCTAATCTTCTAGACTGCAAAATTTCCAACTTTTTGTGTCGATTTCTCTTATGTTTGATCAGATGGATGCCTATTAAGTATTTGAAATTAATAGACTTGTTTAAAGTATTTATCATTATATACCGATCAGAACTAAAATATCCTTAGCGACACGTTAATGATTGGTAAGTGAATGATTAAAAGTTTTATACTTCTCACATTTCTTTTTGCACTAGGCTCCTGTTCAGGTTCAAAAATAACTGTGGATTTTGTGAAGAAAACTCTTGGTGATATCTCTTCAAATGATCAAACTGAACTTATTCCACAAATTGAGCAACACTCATCTCAATACGATCCAAGCAACACTAATGATCTTCTTTATGAAATTACTTTTAGTAGAGAAATTAAGCCAGAGACATTTGATATCACTGATATTGAAAATGAGGGAAGTGCAACAGGTATAAATTGGATCATTACAAATACAGGTGATAACAAGAATTTTACTCTAAGAGCAACTGGGCCGATGACAGAGGGGACTGTGATTCCATCTATTCCTGGTGGTGTTATTGTCGCTGTAGATGATGAAAAAACTAATACAAGCTCAATCTCAATTGATAATACTATTTTGTATGACACAACACCTGTTAGTGTTGTTATTGATAAGAGCTCTCCAGACCCTTCAGCTTCGTTGCCCATTGAATTCAGTATTACTTTTAGTGAGCCTATAAATTTGTCTAGTTTTTCTAAGTCAGATATTGATATTCAAGGTTCAGCAACAGTTACACTTGATGAACTCATAAACTCTGGAGATAATCAAAATTTCACTTATCGAGTCTTGTCGACTTCAAGTCTTGGAAACATTGATATCTCGATCAATGCAATGGTCTTAACGGATCTTGCTTCAAATCCAAATAACTTATCTACTCACATAGACAATAATATTCTATACGCTGGTGGTGGACTTTCTGTAAATATTGAACAGGCCCAAGCACAGAGCATTGGGACATGTACATTTACAAGCCAGGCTGATCCGGCCACTGCTTTGCCTGTTAATTTTAAAGTATCTTTTAGTGATCAAGTTGATGACTCAACTTTTACGGTCTCAGATATTACTCAAGCTGGTAATGCTAATGTTACAACTTGGACAGTTACAAATTGTGGCGATGATCAGAACTATCTTTTAAGTGCAACTGCGGCGAATTCAAACGGATCTATTATTCCTGAAATTAACGGGGGTGTTGTCAATAGACTTAGTGATGGAGCTGGTAATGTAGCTTCTTATTCAGCGGATAACTCAGTTAGTTTCTATAGTAATGG
>DDIK01000082.1 GCA_002338505.1 Bacteriovorax sp. UBA1852 | reverse complement strand
AGTTAGTCAAGTTACTAAGCAAAGTAATTTGTTCCACGTGGAAACATCTGTTGGTGCTTTCTCTTCGAAGTCAGTCATCTGTACTACCGGTACTTTTTTAGCCGGTAGAATGCATGTTGGTTCAGAGAAGACTAAGGGTGGTAGAGTTGATTGCGCCGAGGTCGATTCACTAGATTCTATATTTACACATGTATCGAAACTTACCAAAAGATTTAAGACTGGCACACCTCCTAGGATAAATAGGGAGTCCATTGACTTCAGTGTTATGGTAGAGCAAGAAAGTGATGCCAAAGCAATCAATTTTCACTTTAGTAATAAACCGCACTCAAGAAACCTGCGTCAAGTGTCTTGCCACCTTACAAGAACTACAGACGACACGCTGGGTATTATTCGTGACAATAAAGAGCAGTCTCCATTGTTTAATGGGCAGATAAAGGCAGTGGGTCCACGTTATTGTCCAAGCATAGAAGATAAAGCCTATAGATATGAAAATAAGAATGAACATCATGTGTTTGTTGAGCCAGAAAGTCTTGATTTGGATACTTTTTATCCGAATGGGATATCAACGTCACTTCCTAGAGAAATACAAACAGAATTCATAAGAACTATACCAGGATTAGAGAACGCAATTATTGATGTTTGGGGATATGCTGTTGAATACGATGTAGTTGATACAACAAAGTTAACTATATCTCTAGAGAGCACTGAAGTCCCGTCATTATTTTTTGCAGGCCAGGTTAATGGTACATCTGGTTATGAGGAGGCTGCTGGGCAAGGTTATATTGCAGGTGTAAACTCCGCTTTGAAACTTCTTGGAAAGGAAGAGTTGATTTTAAGCAGAAACGATTCCTATATAGGTGTAATGATCGAGGATTTAATTTGTAATAAACTAGATGAGCCTTATAGATTATTTACAGCACGATCAGAGAATCGTTTATTTGTTCGTGAGGATAATAGTGTGCAGAGAATGCACAAATATCGAAGACATCTTGGATTATTAAATGAGATAGATACTTATCAAATGTTCTACATGGAACAATTCTTTGATCTTTATGAATTATGTAAGAGTTTTACTTTTGTATGTAATAGTTCCAATCAAGAATTTTTTAGCGAAAATGAATTTGGAAACTTAAAATCTAATATTTCTTTATCTGAGCTAGTTAAAAGAAGTAAGTTAGACCCAGTAAACACACTTGCGAGAGTATGCTCGGTTTATAGTTTAGATTATTCTCAGGCAATAATTCGAACAGTGGCGATTACCTTAAAGTATGATGGGTATATAGATAGGGCTAAGATCGAGCAAAGTCGTATCGATAGATTAGATACAAAATCAATTGAATGGAGTAGATTGGTATCATCAGAAAACGTATCCTTTGAGTGCAGACAGCGAATAGAGGATATTAAACCGCAAAATTTTGGACAACTGAAACGTATAGAAGGGATTAGGCCAGCAACATTGGTCTATGTAGCAAATAATTTAATATGAATGATTTTTGTAAAAAGTATTTAGAACAAGTTAGAGGTGAGTTTGCAGGTATTAATCTTACGCGAATATTATCGGATGATGACTTTTATAATAAGCAATATGTAGACTCAGTATTTCCTTTCTCAAATATCAAATGTCTCAAAAATATATATAAGAAAGTTAATGTGCATGTTGATGTAGGTTTTGGCGGTGGGTTCCCACTTCTCCCTTTGGCTTCTCTAAATCCTGGCACTAAGTTTATTGGTTTCGAAGCAAGAGGGAAGAAGGCAAAGGTAGTAAGCCAGATTGCGCAAAACATCGGACTGAAAAATGTAAGTACTTATCATCAGCGCTTTGAAAATGTATACATTGATAAAGACTGTGTTATTACATTCAAAGCAGTGAGTACTATCAAAAATCTTTTACCACAGATCATCTCAGATAAAACAGTCTATGCCGTATTTTATAAAGGGCCTAACTTTTACGAATTAGAAGATTTAGATTGGCTTCCAAAGCACTGGGAAATAATCGAAGAGACATTATTAGAAATACCCAACACAGATGGTCGGATGATAGTTGTTCTTAGAAATAGAAACGTTCTACGTAGAACAGAAGTTAATAACTTTAAGAAAAAATCGAATAAAAATCTTGTCAGCCTTAGTCAATTCCTTTAAAAATTCATTAGAACACAATCTATAATTTAGGGAGATTTAATGGCAAAAATCATAGCTCTTATGAACCAAAAAGGTGGAGTTGGTAAAACAACAACTACTATCAATCTCGCAGCTTGTTTAGCAGTAGCCGAAAAAAGAACACTTATAATTGATCTCGATCCTCAAGGGAATGGTTCAATCAGTGTTGGTTTGGACGCGGAGCACTATGTAAATAGGAATATATATCATGTCATAAAAGATGGTGTTGATATTAAAGAAGCGATCTATGAAACAGAGTTACCAGGACTACATATTTGTCCTTCTGAAAATAATTTAGCCGGAGCAGAAATTGAGCTCGTTAATGAATTTGCAAGAGAGTTAAGGCTTAAGAATGCATTTCAGAGTGTAGAAGATGACTATGACTATATTTTAATTGATTGTCCTCCGTCTTTGGGAATTCTGACGGTGAATGCTTTGACTGCAGCTACGACTTATCTTGTTCCTATGCAAACGGAATATTTGGCGATGGAAGGATTGGCGCAACTTGTAAATACAGTTAGGTTGATCAAATCAAGTTTAAATCCGACTCTTGAAATGGAAGGAATCTTACTAACTATGTTTGATTCACGTGCAAGCTTACATAAGCAAGTTGTCGAAGAGATAAAAAAACATTTTGAAGACAAGGTGTTTGAGACAGTAATACCAAGAAATGTGAAGCTTGCAGAATGTCCAAGCTTTGGAAAACCAATTATTCTATATGATATTTCTTCAAAGGGAAGTGAGGCGTATCTATCATTGGCTAAGGAAATTATTCTTAGCGAAAGAGCTACGATTGAGGACATGGGTGTACCAGAACCACATGTAATTCAAAAAATTAGTAGTGAGATGCAACCACAACTTTAAGGAGTAGAAAATGGCAAAGAAAATGGCACTAGGTAAAGGAATAGGAGCATTGATTAATTCAGGTGCGACGAATCCTAATATAGTAAATAATGCAAAAAATATGATGGATTTAGAAGACACGAAAAATAGTGGTCCTATAGAACCAACAGGACCATTACTTGTACCAGTTGAAAAAATTGTTACAAATCCAAATCAGCCAAGAAAAATATTTAAAGAAGATGAGATAGCTGAGCTTTCACTCTCTATAAAAGAAAATGGAGTAATACAACCTTTAATTGTTGCAGAAGTTGATGGAAGATATGAGTTGATAGCAGGGGAGCGAAGATTAAGAGCTTCCAAGCTAGCGGGCTTACCAGCTGTTCCAGTTGTTGTTAAGAGAGCAACAGATAGAGAAAAAGTTGTTATGGCCATTATTGAGAACGTTCAAAGAAGTGATCTCAATTGTGTTGAAGAGGCCTTAGCCTATTATCAGTTAATGGAAGATTATAAATTAACACAAGAAGAAGTTGCAAAGAAAATTGGTAAAGACAGATCAACGATTGCAAACTTTCTAAGAATACTAAAGCTTCCAAGAGAAATTGTAGATATGATACAAAAGGACCTACTTTCTTTTGGCCATGCAAAAGTATTGGCCTCTATAAAAGATAGAGAAAAATGTATAAGAGTTGCGAATGAGGTAGTAGCTAATAAGCTATCTGTAAGAGATACTGAAAAACTAAGTAAGAAATCATATAAAGTTTCAGAAAAGAAAGAAAGTGAAGGTAATCAATACTTTCAAGAAAAACTTGACCAATATCGTCAGAAGCTCGAGCAAAAAACAGGATATCATTTTAATGTAAAGTCTAATAAAAAAGGTGGGGGACAGGTAGTTCTTAACTTTAATAATGAGGCAGAGTTTAATGATATTTACGAATTTCTACTGAAGAGATAATGGTCCTATAGAACCAGGAAAGAAATATGGCGAATGGTGATATGGCAGCAATCATAGAAGAAGGCTGCAAGTTGCAAGGTAACTTATCTTTTAATGGGGTTGCTAGAATTGCTGGTGAAGTAAAGGGTAATATCTTTTCAAATGATACGGTAATTGTAACTGAGGCAGCGGTCGTGCAGGCTGATATTAATGCTGATGTCATCATAATTTCAGGTGTCGTGAAAGGTAATATTAAAGCTGCCTCTAGGGTTGAGATTGTTAAGCCTGCTAGATTTGAAGGTACTATCACCACGCCGTCACTCTTTGTTGAGGATGGAGTAATATTCCATGGTACAACAAAGATGCACGACTAAATTTGATACATAGCACAACACGTTGATATTGCTACGTTTTTCTTAAACTTTTCTTGACGTTCTAAGGTCTAAAGCATATTTTACAGTGAACTTTTAATTCATGAATTCTTAAAGAGGTCAGCACTGATGGACACTATTTATACTGTCTTTGAATCACTAGAAATTGATAAATCATTTTTCATTCAATTTATCTTAGTAACAATACTTTATTTTGTTCTCAGAAACTTGTTTATTAACAAGCTTCAGGAAGTTATTGACTTGAGAGAAGAGAATACTACAAAGATGGAAAGTGGTGCAGATGAAAAGATTAATCAAGCCGAAAAAATAGCACAAAGCTATAAAGAAAAAATTGAAGAAGCACGACAAGATGCTTTTAAAATAATTTCTTCTAAGAAAGACGAAGTTGTTAACAGAGAGTTGAAGTCTTATAAAGAGCATGAGTCAAAACTTGATGGTCAGATAAATGAAAAACTTGATTCTTTCAAGGGTGAACTAGAAGTTAAGAAGCAAGAAGTAATGAAGCAGGCAGAGAGTTTGTCTGGTGATTTAGTATCTAAAATTGTTCAGTAACGTAGGGAAAAAAATGAAAGTTTTAACACTAATTCTTTTACAAACATTTACATTTGCAGCAGGTGGAGGAGCAGGTCACTTAAGTGATTTACTAGTTCCTGCAGGAAACTTTATTTTAGTCTTTGGTTTTATTGCTTATAAGTTAAAACCAATTATAAAAAAGCATTTTGAAGATAACTCAATCAAAGTTAAGGAGCTGGTCGAACTTGCACACAAGAGAGACAAGGAAGCGCAGATAAAGCTAGAGAGTTATCAAGAAAAAATGAATAATGTAACGAGTGAAGTAGAAAGTATTCTGGCTAATGCAAAAAAAGATGCGCAAGAATTTGAAAAGAGTCATATTCAGGAAATGGCAGATGCCAAAGATAAAGCGACGAAAGACTCTGCTCATAAATTAGAAAGTGAAAAGAATGTCATGATTAAGAGCCTTAATGAATCTCTTCTTGATGAAGTTATTTCTCTCACGAAAAATAAAATTTCAAAAGATAATACCTTATCGGGTAAAACAACAGCAAATCTTCTTAATAATATATAGGTAGAAAATGAAAGAAAAAACAATTGCAAAAGCTTATGCGAAAGCTATCTATGAACTAGGTGAAACAAATAACGTTAATGTTGCAGAGAATTTAACATCTTTAACAGAAACGATAAATGTAAGTAACGATCTTGAGAATGTACTTTTCTTAGAGTCTTTTACAGTAGAAGAAAAAGAAAGCGTATTAAATGAGATTCTTAAGAGACTTGATCTTGCACCTGTAACGGTATCTTTCTTAAAGTTTTTATTAGAAGAAAAGAGATTTGGTATGTTACCACTAATCTTTAAAGAGATTATTGTTTTAGACGATCATAAAAAAGGTTTTATGAGAGGAACTATCGAAGGTAGTGGTTCAGAACTTTCATCAGAATATATTAATAAGCTACAGTCATATTTAAAAGAAAAGTTAGGCCTAAATCCTCAACTTACATATATTCAAAATGATAAAATTACAGCAGGTGTAAGAGTGACAGTTGAAGACTATCAACTAGATGCTTCACTTGATAA
>DDIK01000049.1 GCA_002338505.1 Bacteriovorax sp. UBA1852 | reverse complement strand
ACAAACAAGGAGAACAAAATGAAAAGATTAAATCAATTTACAAAGAAAACAATGAGCTCAATGGCACTTTTATCTGTCCTAGCCTCAGCAACACCTACTCAGGCAAAAGATGTAAACTACAACTTTTTGAGACAATATAAAGATGTCATTAGTCACAAATATATTCTTTCAAGTAGCTTTCACAAGGAAAGAAAAATGGGAAGTAAAAAAGCACTTGCAGAACTTAAGGAAATGAGAGCTGACTTTCTATCAAATTCATCAATCGAAACAATTATGCAACAGATTAAGTATGAACAAAAAGATGTCTGTGTTGAATGGGAAAAAGTTAAGAGTGTAGAAAAGAATAAAAAGAAATCTAGCTACAGTAATAGAAACCTTGATCTTCAGTTTGGTCTATCCACCGCAGCTGCTGCAGGCGCAGCAGGACTCACAGGGTTTGCTGGTGTTATGGGTGGAGGTATAAGTTTACTAAATCTAGCTGCGGGAGCTTTTGGAGGGCTCGGAGGTTTTGCTGGGTTTAGTGGCTTTGCAGGAGGGTATCTAGACACAGACCTATCCGGTAACTATAGTTCCGTGACAAGCAATGAGGAAGTTTCATATTACAAGCTAGATGAAAGCTTTAAATGCTCTGACTATGAAAAATATGTAAGAGCGAGTGTGGCCATCACACCAAATCTATTATCAATGAACCCTCAGTTAGCTGCTGAAATTCTCGACAAGAGTGTGGCGACGACTTTGGCAGAACATTCTCAGCAAATGGATATATTAATTGAAATCCTTCATGCTTTATCAAATTTAAATACGTTTTATACTAATGATAATTACATGATAAGAATAGATGAAGACCTAAGAAGAATCTTTGAAGGAACAGAGGAGAGTGTTTACTTAATTGATCAAGAGTATATTGCTAAGTCAAAACTAGAGGCGATGATTTATAGTCTTGGAACTAATATGACAAAGCTTGTGGAAAAAATCGAAAGAAGTCATATGGCAATAAGCAAGAATCAAGAAGTTGCAGATATCTATTCTTTTGAATTCGAAGAAAGTAATTATAAATTTGAGTATCTAATTGGGTTATTGAAATCATTTGATAATACTAAAATTGGAATTCTTGTTGATCATAGCTTTTTTGAAATCAATAATTCTAAGCTAAGATTTAAACTCTCCAAATTTGATAATGATGTTGAGATGGATAAAGTTAACTTAGAAGAAGATGCAAATGCTGTGAAAGAGAATACAGTACTGAAACTGAAACTTCCATCAGTTAATCACCTTCATACTTCTGTGTCATCGATTACTAATAGATTTGACTCAATCTTTGAAAAGAGAGCTGAAACCAAAGATTACATATTGCAAGAATCAGACATAACAGCTCATCACAACTGGGCCAAAGAGACTAGTAGTTATGAGCAAAAAGATTTATCACTGCACATAGATAGTGGTTGCTCGTTCAAGGCATGGCTTGATAACAAGCAAGATAAATTTATTGACGCTATACAAAAAGAAGTTGGTCATCTCTTATCTACCGGAAGTAAATTATTTTACAAGATCTCTGTAGTGGCAGAATCTGAGATTCGTTTCGACCCTCTTCTATTTTGTCAGAATCCAAGACAGAAGTTCAAGGTCACAATCTATTATATGAATATTAAGTAACTAATTTATTAGCATAGTATATAAGGCCCGTCTTTCGCGACGGGCTTTGTTATTTTGCAAAAGACTATTGATTTCCAGCTAGCATGATGTAAAAAACAGGAAGCGGGAATGCTTCCTGTTAGTCAAAGTGATCTTTTAAAACTGCCGCTTCAATGTCATCAACATAGAACTTTAGACGGTGCTGTATTTCTTCTAATACATTAAGTCTTACTTCTAGTGAGTGACTAACTTCACGAAGACCAGAAATTTCATCAGGCACTTGAAGAGCTATTCTTTCTTCAAATGACTTAGATTCTAGAACTTCATCCTTGAGTTTAATTAAAGGGTTTTTAATTTCCTCGATAGGCTTAAAATTTTTCGAAGCAGGGAATGTTACAATAACATTCTCATCGTTTAAATCAGGGCTTGTAGTTCTACTCATTTCATCCTTTTGGTTAGGCTCCCACCTGAATACATAAGTGCACGAAGAGGGCCAAATTGTAGGGCGCTAAAGTACTGAACTTAGGTATAGCTCACATGACTAAAATGTTTAATAAATTGACATAGTTTAAAACATAGACAAAAATAACCTAGTAATTTCAATATATTACATTGTAAAAATTACATACATTGTCTAGAAAAGAGCAAAATAGACCCCCTCAAAAGATAATTTCTAAAATGTTATTATTTAATTATGACTAAGGAGAGTCTATGGAGAGGATTAACTGCCTTCAATGTGTCCACTATTTCAACACCTGGGATAAAGACAGGCCTAGAGGCTGTCGAATTTATAATTTTCGATCAATGACGATGCCATCTCTCTTAGTGAGAAGTGAAAGTGGGATGAATTGCCAGTCTTTTGAAAAGAAAGCACAGTTTAAAAAATCAAAAACTGATAATCTGAACGACCCTAACCTATGGTGAAGTGACTTTCTTTTTTAGACACTTCAATATCCCTTGAATAATAGCTCTCTCCGGGATTATCGATCACCGCACCACCTAGGCATACATTAACACCATTTATGACCTCATAAAAGACGATAGACTGTCTAGGAGCTATTGCTCGCTGTGGTCTTAGAAACTTAATCTTATAAACGCCGTCTTTATATGATTCAACAGTACATTCTTGATCTTTTTGACGATATCTAACTTTTGAATAGAGCTTCTTTCCTATAGGGAGCTTATCTCCAGAAACCAAAGACAATTCGCTAGCATAGAGATAATCGGTGAAAAGAGCTGGGTGCAACTCTCCCCTTTCAACAAAGACCGTATTTGAACTTACATCCTTATCCACAACAAACCATGGTTCACCAGGTCCACCAAGACCAAGCCCCTTTC
>DDIK01000140.1:956-33256 GCA_002338505.1 Bacteriovorax sp. UBA1852 | reverse complement strand
CTCAAATGATGAAAATAGTTGACGAAGATGAAATGACACATGTTGCTCTAGGTGCTCATTGGCTTAATAAATGGAGATGCGACAAGTCTGTCTGGGAGTATTACCTTGAAAGTCTGCCTGAGTTACTGACTCCCTCTCGAGCTAAGGGGATCATTTATAATGAGGAATCTCGCACACGCGCAGGACTTGATTCTGACTTTATTGCAAACCTGAAAAGCTATAAAGATGGATTTGTCGTCACGACGAGAAAAGAGTGGAATGAAGCCAAATAGGGTTAATTTTGACTTTGAAGAGGCGCTCTATAGAAATGATCCTTTATATAAGTCTAAAAAAATAGTTAATAAATTAGAGTACATCTACTTTCTCTTTAATGAAGAGGCGCCACTCTATAGTGAACAAAAATATTCCAAACGTATTATTAAATACTATTTAGACTTATTTCACCATAATATTCAGGTTGAATATAATGTCCCATATAATTCATGGTGGGGAGATATCGAAGACTTTGAAGAATCAAAAAGAATAAATTCAAAAGTTGAGCAAACAAAATATTTAAATAAAGTATCATTGATTCCAAAAGATATAATCACGGTTAATGAGCTCGAAATCGTAAAAGTAAATCCATCGCTTGAATATTATTACAGGTCAAACTATGGTTTTTCTGGTCTCGCAAATAGTATTATAAGTAAAAGAAGCCAATTCACTCCTCCTCGTGATGGAGTACTGGGACAATATCGAGATGTGATTTTAAGTTTTGGTGTTACATTTCGTGAAAACGATTTCTTTATCTGCAAAAATATTATTGAAAAAGGTAAGTTCCTAGGTGGAGAAATTATTACTATCAATGAACTCACAAAGTTATCATTTATGGATCACGAATCAATTGAATATGAAATCAAACAAATAATTAAGTCAATAAAAACTTTCTCTATGAAAGATTGGGGACAATTTGATTCATTCTTTTACAAAGAAGGAAGTGAAGTGAAGTGGTATAAAGTTGTCGAAATTAATCAAAGAAAGACAATGGGATTAGTTGTAAAAAAATGCCAGAATCTCTTTGGTAAAGGTAGCCTATCTTTCGCTGAAAAAAGTACTCGTGATATCCCTTTGTTTCATAAAGATCAGGCAGGCCTAAAGTTTTTCTATAGTCCTAAATAGTTTAAGTGTTTCGTTTAGAGCTCGAGACATCGAAGTTGAGTAGATAATTATTCCGTCCTCATGCCCTTTCATCGCGAAACTGAAGTGTTCATTAGCCGTTGATAAGTTACGAACCTCTTTTACCATTTCAATAGTCCCATAAGATACACTTTCAGATGTCGCAGGGTGGTTATGATCTATTAAATAGTGCCATAGTTGGTTATGATGAATATGAATAACTGCATTGATGCTTTTAGATATAGAGTAGATGGCGGCATGTGTAAGAGTTTCACTCGAGGGATTATGTGAGCCAGAGAAGTCTACGGAGTTTGTATCAAAGGAGTAATTTTCAATAAGTACGTATTGCTCTGGGGTGAGAGTTGATAATTTACCTGTCTGAGAGCCTGAAATGATAAAATTGTCATCCTTGAGTCTCAGGCTAATATTTCCATAACCTACTTTATGCTCTTTGTACTCACCAATAAGTTTGTTTTTATGTAGAGTATCTCTTGAAGTATTTATTTCTCTATAAAGAGGATCGCTAAACTTAAAGGTGTTCTTGTTCTTTTTAGCTGAGAATTTTATTATACCTTCGTCAATCATCAAATATCCTCACAATTACGTCGACTATACCTACATAAATTTAAGTATTTATCATATTTATCGATAAGATTCTATGTATAGTCAAGTGCGTAAAGGAGAGAACGCATGTTTGATAGTGTTATAGAGAAATTAAAAGAGCTTAAAAGCAAGTTGCCAGGTGGTAACTCAAAAGAAGAGCTTGAAGAAAAGACAGATGTAGAGATAACTACTACAGGAATAGATGTAGAAAAAACCTCAACTAAGAAAATGAAATTTTTCTCAAAAAAGTCTGATGAAGATGATGAAGATGAGGATGATGAAGAAGAGGAAGAAGAAGGCCCTAATCTCATAAGTAAACTTATAAGAGCATTTGTAGTTCTAGGCTTAGTATACTTTGGTGTGACAGAATTTGTTCTGGAAAAGGAACCAGCCCCTAGTGCTGTAGTGAAAAAGAGAAAAGCTCCTCCAAAGGGAAATAAAAATAAAAAGCAAAAGCAAAAGCAAAAGCAGATAAAGCAGGCAACAAAGAAAATCGTAAAAAAACCTGAAGCACAACCTGCTCAACCATCAGAAAAAACTGTTAATAACGCTATTAATAACCAAGCGAAGGAAGAGTTGACACAAAAAACTGATGAATTAAAAGAGCCTGAAAAGGCTAAACCATCAGATGTAATTAAAGAACCTATTGTTCAAAAGCCTATAGAGATTAAAGAAGAGTCTAAGAAAGTAGTTAAAGAGACAGAAAAAGTGAAGAATGACGATTTTGAATCTATGATGAGTGATTTAGAAGCAGAGGTTGATAGTGCTCCTGAAAACTCAAAGCCTGAAACATTTGATAAGCAAGCAAATAGTATGGAAGATCAACTCAATAAAATAGTAAAAAAAGTAGAAGAGGAAAAAGGTCAAAAAATTGAAAAAGTTGAGTATGTAGATCCACCAAGCTATGAACAATTTGGTCGAGGACTTGTTTACAACTGTAAAAAGAAGCACTGGGCCTGTGTTGATGGAAATGCATGGCTAGACTGTCGTCAGAACGATTTGTGGACAGACCAAAACAAGAAAGCAAAGGAATGTATGGTATCAGATGTTTATGCCAGCATAAAAGATTGTCGTATTATACAGACAGATAGAATTAATCAAGTAGTTATTCCTGAGTGTGAATAGATGTCTTTCGCCATGTAAAGGCAATTATTACAGATAGTCCCATAAATTTAAATAGCCTACAATAAATAATATTATATTTTATTTAGGTATGAAAATGGTTGATTTGTCCTCTCCAATTGTTAAAGAATTTTTGATCGAATCCTTCGACAATTTAAATAATATTAATAGCGAACTTACTCAATATGAAAGTGCGCCTCATGATATTGAATTACTGAACGCTATATTTAGAAAAGTCCATACATTAAAAGGTAGCGCTAGCTTTTTAGGACTAAAGCTTTTGCAAGATATTACACATCAAGGTGAAAATATATTAGATCATTTACGAGAAAGTAAACTAACTCTAAACTCTGACATGGTTGATGCTCTTCTTGAAAGCTTTGATGCTTGTATTTCAATACTAAGAACTATTGAAGAAAATGGAAATGAAGGTAATGAGAATTATGAATCACTGATTAAGAAGTTAGAGCAATTAAGTGATCCTTCATTTAGTAAGGAAGTAAAACTTGATTCACCTGATGAAGAGATAGTTTTAGGTGAAGAACTACCGCTACTTGAAAAAGATAGCTCTTTAGAATTTATTAAAAATCTAGATTCAAAAGCAAAGCAAATACCTAAAGAAAGTAATAGTGATGAAAAAGATTCATTAGAAAATGAATTATTGAATTTGTTAGAAATGAACGAGTCTCAAGAAAAATCGGCAGATGGACAACCATCAGAAGAGACCATTAAGAGTGTGGACGTTAAAGTTCCTGATAGAGAGCGTTCAAATAAAGATGTTTTTGAGAAATACAAGAATAAGGCACCGAAAAATGAGAAGAGAGTAACCGAGGCAACCAAGAGTACTGGAAACTTAGTCGATACTGTTGTTAGAGTAAATGTATCATTATTGGACAAAATAATGAATGTTGTTGGTGAGCTTGTTTTAAATCGAAATCAAATACTACAGTTTGCTAATCAAGATAGTTCATCTGAGTTGAATAGACTTGCTCATTCATTAAATACAATTACAACAGAGTTGCAGACAGATATCATGACGACAAGAATGCAACCCGTAGGGAGTGTACTAACAAAGTTTGAGAGAGTTGTCAGAGATCTTGCAAAAGCCCAGAAGAAAAATATTAAATTATTTATTGAAGGTAAAGATACTGAACTAGATAAGACTCTCTTAGAAGCAATTCGAGACCCGCTTACACATCTTATTAGAAATGCAGTTGATCATGGAATAGAGAAACCAAAGGCGAGACTTGCTGCTAATAAATCAGAGACAGCGGTTATTAATATCCGTTCATATCATGAGGGCGGGCAAGTAACAATTGAGATCGTTGATGATGGAAATGGAATAAATCCTGATGTTATCTTGAAAAAAGCTATTGAGAAGAAGGTTGTTTCTGGTGATGGTACAAATTTATCTAAAAAACAAATTATAAACCTAATCTTTGCTCCAGGTTTTTCTACAGCGGATGAAGTGACTAATATTTCTGGTCGTGGTGTGGGGATGGATGTCGTTAAGTCCAATATTGAAAAGATTGGTGGAACTGTTGAAGTCGACTCGACCGTTGGGGAAGGGACAACTTTCAAATTGAAAATTCCTCTGACTCTTGCAATTGTTCCGGCCTTAGTTGTTCATTCAAGCTCTGAAACCTTTGCGATTCCTCAGGTTAACTTGATGGAGCTTGTAAGAATTGAAGAGGAAGATGATGATAAAGAAATAGAGTTAATTCATGATTCCGAGTTCTTTCGCTTAAGGGGTGACTTAATTCCTGTTTTTAGATTAAGTGAATGTCTCGCTATACAGAGACAAGAGAGAAAAAAGAAGGATTTAAATATTGTCGTACTTAAAGCAGAGGGCTTTATTTATGGTTTAGTTGTCGATCACATACATGATACAGAAGAAATCGTAGTGAAGCCTCTTAGTCGAAAGCTTAAAGATATAACCGTTTTTGGTGGAGCAACAATAATGGGAGACGGAACAGTTTCACTCATTATTGATGGACTTGGATTTTATAATTATATGAGTGGCTATCAAGGACGTAAGAGTTTTAATTCAAATGATACAATACGCGAAGTAAATACTGGTCCTGCATATAATGATGAGGTTCTATTATGTCGTTTAGGCGATGATAGACAATATGGTATTCCTTTATCAATTGTACACCGATTAGAAGAGTTTGTTTATAAAGATGTAGAGTGGAGTGGACAGCAGGCGCTTATCCGTTATCGTGATAAAGCTATGCCTCTGATTAATCTAGAGCAAACATTAAAGTTATCTGGAGATAGTCTACTTAGTAAGAAATCAGATGAGAAGCTTGTACTTCCTGTCGTTGTTGTTAGAGCGAGAGGGACTCAGGTTGGAATTATTGTGAGTGAGATCTCTGATATTGCAATAAATACAAGTGAAATTTCAGTTGAAACAGTTGATCGCGATGGATTTCTAGGAAGCGCATATATAAATGAGAAATCCGTAACAATTTTAGATCTGTATTCAATTTTAGATATGCAGGACTTTATCAAGAAGCTGTCTAGTGAAGATAAAGGAAAAGTCCTAATCGTAGAAGATTCAGAACTATTTTTAAAGGTACAGGAAGAAAGTTTTAAAGATGCTGGGTTTAAAGTCCTTACAGCAAAGAATGGTAAAGAGGGACTTGAAAAGTATTCAAATGACCTCTTAGCAATAGTTTCTGATATTGAGATGCCCGTTATGGACGGTTGGGATTTCGTTAAAAATATTAGAGAGAGAGACAAGAATATACCAATTATTGCTATCTCAACCTTAGTAACAAAGCGATATGAGGAAATACTTAAATCAGGTTTTGACTTATGCTTTGACAAACAAAATAGTGCTAAAGCAATTCAAGCGGTCAGGGAGTTAAAGAGTTAACATGGAAGAAATTATAACAACAACTCAATTATGTGGTTTTAAAATTAAGGGCGATTATTATGCAATCCCTGTACTTGAGGTACAAGAAGTCATTAAACCACAAAAGTTAACCCAAGTTCCACTTGCGCAATCATACGTAAAAGGACTTATTAATCTAAGAGGTCAGATCGTTACATCACTTAGTTTGAGAGAGCTCTTTAAAATGGAAGAAGCGCAAACGGATGATCATATGAATATCATTGTTAGTAATGATGACTCTCTTTATGCTCTAACCGTTGATGAGATACTAGATGTAATTGAGGTCGAAGAGCAATCATTTGAGGAAAGTCCTGAGACTATTAGTGAAACGGTAAGAGGCTTTATTAAGGGCGTTTATAAATTAGAAAAGAAATTAATAATATTATTAGACTTAGATAAAATTTTAACAATAGATGAATAACTGGAGATAACATGAGTAAACTGAATGCTGAACAATTTGACAATTCTATCAATTTTGAACAACTGACTGAGAAGTCACCGATTAATATAATGTTTGCTACTCCCGAAGGGATACTTACTTATATGAATCCTCAGTCGAAGAAGACACTTAAGCTTTTAGAGCAATATCTTCCTGACCGAGTTGATAATTTGGAAGGACAAAGTATTGACTGGTTTCATAAGAACCCAGAGCATCAGAGAAAAATTATCGCTGATCCTTCAAATCTTCCGCATCAGTCTATTATTGAGGTAGGCCCAGAAAAACTCGATCTTTTAGTTTCACCCATATTGAATGACAAAGGTGAATACCTTGGGCCGATGGTAACATGGAGTATCGTTACAGATAAGCTAAAGAACGAAGAAGAAATGAATCGCATGATGCAAATGGTAGAGAAGTCACCTATTAATACCATGCTTGCTACTCCTGAGGGATTATTAATTTATATGAACGAAGCATCACAAAAGACATTAAAAACTCTTGAGCAGTATCTTCCAGACAGAGTTGAGAACTTAGTAGATCATAGTATTGATTGGTTTCATAAAGATCCTGCGGTACAAAGAAAGATAGTCGCTGATCCAAGTAATCTTCCTCATCGAGCAACAATAGATGTCGGTCCAGAAAAATTAGATCTTCTGGTTTCTCCAATAGTTAGTCCTGACGGAAATTACTTAGGTCCAATGGTAACTTGGGATGTCGTAACTGAGCAGTTAAAGCAAAGGCGCGAAATGTCGCGCATGATGCAAATGGTTGAAAAATCACCAATTAATACAATGATGGCAACACCTGATGGAATTCTTACATATCTTAATGAAAGTGCAAAACGAACACTGAAGGGACTGGAGCAGTATTTACCAGACAGAGTTGAAAACCTAGAAGGTAGAAGTATCGACATGTTTCATAAAAATCCAGAGGTTCAGAGAAGAATTATTGGTGATCCTAGAAACTTACCTCACACTGCTAATATAGATTTAGGTCCAGAGAAATTACAATTAAATATTTCTGCTATTAATGATGAAGATGGTTCATACATCGGGCCGATGGTAACTTGGGAAGTCATTACTGATCGTTATGCGCTACTTGATGTATTAACGACAAGTTCTGATGAGTTATCTGACTCCGCGACGTCTTTAATTGCTGTCTCAGGCTCACTTACTGCTTCTGCAGAAGAGACCGCAGCTCAAGCAAATACTGCAAGTACAGCATCTGAAGAAATCAATGCTGGTGTTCAGACCGTTGCTTCAAATATGGAAGAAATGGTTGCTGCCATTAAAGAAATTACGCAAACAACAAATGAAGCCTCTTCAATGTCGAATGATGCTATGAAAATGGCAAAATCAACAAATGAGATAATTGGTCAACTTGGTGATAGTAGTATGGATATTGGAAATGTTATCAAGGTAATTTCATCAATTGCTCAACAGACAAACCTATTAGCTCTCAATGCAACAATTGAGGCTGCTCGAGCAGGTGAGGCCGGAAAAGGATTTGCTGTTGTTGCTAATGAAGTTAAAGAGCTTGCAAAACAAACAGCAAAGGCAACTGCGGACATCACAAAGAAGATTGAAGCAATTCAAGGTGATTCCAAGAACGCGGTCACTGCAATTGGAGAAATCTCTGATGCTATCGAAAAGGTGAATGGGTATGCTGGTAATATTGCTGCTTCAGTTGAAGAGCAGGCTGCAACAACTAATGAGGTAACAAGAATTGTTACGGAAGCGGCAGAAGGTGTTAAGCAGATTAATGAGAATATTACCCAAGTTTCTGAAGCTGCAGGCAATACAGGTAAAGATGCTACGAATGCTCAGGAGTCTTCAAGAAACCTTGAGAAGATTGCTGAAAAACTTAAAGGTTATATAGAAAAAATTGAGATTTAATGAAAATACTAGTTGTAGATGATTCAATAGTTTTTAGAACATCCATTACTCAGGCTCTTAATGAAGTTGAGAGATATAGTGTTTTTAAAACATGTAGCAATGGTAAAATTGCTCTTGATTTTTTAAAGCAAAATCCAGATACGGAGCTCATTACATTAGATATGGAAATGCCAGTAATGGATGGCCTAGAGACAATAAAAGAGATTAGGAAATTTAATACAAAGGTTCTTATTGTTGTATTTTCTTCATTTACGAAGTCTGGAGCAGAGAAAACTATTGATGCTCTCGCTGCTGGCGCTAATGACTTTGTAACAAAGATTGAAGGAAAAGGAACAATAGAAGATTCTCTTGAAGCTATCAAGCTGGAATTAGTGCCAAAAATTGAAGCTCTAAAAACTAAGCAAGATCTTAAAAATGGTGTTAAAGCTAGTGTGAAAACACCCATAAAAAGCGAACCAATGTCGACGGGCATTCCCATCACAAATATAGATGGAATTGTTTCAAAGATGTCAATTAAGCCAAAGCTTATTGCTATAGGATGTAGCACAGGTGGTCCTGACGCACTAAAGAAAATATTTGATAATATAGACTTTAAGATAAGTGTTCCCGTTGTAATTGTTCAGCATATGCCTCCGATGTTCACTCAGAAGCTTGCTGAACTTTTAAATAAGAACGAACATAATACAATTGTTGAAGCTAAGGATGGAGATACTCTTGAATCAGGAAAGTGTCTCATTGCTCCTGGTGACTATCATATGACTGTAACTAAAGATAATTGCATAAAATTAAACCAAGATGAGAAAGTCTGCTTTGTTAGGCCGTCTGTAGATGTACTATTTGAGTCAATTAACAAAAACTTTAGCTCTCAAGTCTTAACTATTATCCTCACTGGGATGGGTGAGGATGGTGCAAGAGGTGTTGTATCATTGAATAAAAATGGTAGTTATAACTTTATTCAGGATCAGGAGTCCTCTGTAGTCTGGGGAATGCCAGGGGCAGTAAGTAGGATGGAACCCAATCATACAGTTATAGATATAAAAGATTTTTCAACATTAATTAAAAAGGTATCTGAACGCATATGAATAATTTTGGCCAATTCCTCATAGAAAACAATGTAATTTCTGAAGTTGATTATATACGAGCTTTAATAAAGCAAGAAGGAAGTACTCCTAGTGTACTTGAGAGTATTGTTGAGCTAAACCTCATACCTTATGAGCAATTAGTTACTTTGGTAAATAAATCAAGAACGGAAAGAATAAACTTATTAAGTACTCTCAATGAAGAAGATAGCAAAAAAATTACAGAACATAGAATAGTAAGTACAAAAAGTATCGCCGAAGTTTTATACGAGGAAAACCTCCTTGATGCAAATAAGCTTAAGGAACAGTCTAAATTATTTTCTGAAATGACAGAATCGAATGAAAAACCTGGTCATGAGCAAGTAAAAGATAGTGAAGATGAAGAGCTAATCAGTAGCGCAGCTCTTGAGTCCCTGAAAGAACTTCAAGGAGCCGACTTTGATGAATCTCAATTTACAGCAGAGAATAACGTAGAAGAGAGTACTATTTCGGCAGCTGCACTTGAGTCTCTGAAGGAGCTGCAGGGAGATGATTTTAATCCTGAAGACTTCGATCTTTCTCAAAGTGAGTCTTCAGAGAAAAGTGAATCGGAGATTGTCAAAGATATTGAAAAAATAGAAACAAAAGAGAAAGGTGAGTTGACTCAGATTTATTCTCTTAAAAAACACAAAAAGATACTAAAGATTGAAAAAATGATCAAGAAGGCCGTTGAGACAGATCAAAATGTTTCAAATTATTTAAACTCACTTTATAGAGAGTTATATGTCATCAAAGGAGTCGCCTCAATATCTAATGCAAATAAGTTTTGTAAACTTGTTGATATTTGGGAGATTATGATTGATTTATTATTTAAACGAGAAGAAGAGTTTGTTCACAAGTGGGCAAAGGAACATATCTCAACCCTAGGTACGACGATGAACGTACTTTGGGAAATAAGAGAAAGAATTGACGCCGGTGAAGAAGAAGATATTATTTTTGAAGCTCCAGCAATTAAGAATTCGTATATTGGTTGTATTGCACAACTGAAATCAGCATTAAACTTAGTAAGAGAGGGATAAGTAATGAATGTTTTAGTAGTAGATGATTCAAAAGCAATATATATGATGGTCTCGCAAATGCTAGATGAGAAAGGTCACAAAGCTATCTGGGCAGAAAACGGACAGGATGCAATAGATAAGATTTCTGCCAATGAAATTGATCTTATTCTCCTTGATTGGAATATGCCAGTAATGACAGGACCTGAGTTTTTAGAAAAAAATAAGAATGAATCAATCTCTGAGGCACCAATTGTCATGATGACAACTGAAAACAAGCCTGATCACATAAAGAAAGCGCTGAGTCTTGGTGCCGTGGAATATATCATGAAGCCATTCACTAGTGATATCCTATTTGATAAACTAGAACTTGTATTTGATCTTGACTGAAGAAAATAATCTTATAACCATTGTTAAGTCTTTAACAGGAATTGAACTTAGTCCAGAGAATGACCATCTGATCACAAAGAGATTAATAGCACTAAAACAATACTTTAAAATTGATAAGCTCTCAGAGACTGAGGTAAAAAAGATATTAAGCGATCCAACAGCACAGAGAGTAGCCATCTCACTGGTAACGAATAATGAAACTGCTTTTTATAGAGACATTCTACCGTTTAAATTTCTCTTAGAGATATTAGAAAATAATCATATGAAAGCAAACATACTCTCTCTTCCTGCAAGTACTGGTCAAGAACCTTATAGTATAGCAATGACGATTTGTGAGAATGATCTTAAGCACAAACTCAACAGAATTGATGCGATGGATATTGATGAGAGCGCCTTAGAGCATTCTATTAAGAATGGTTACTTCAAATTTGATCTACAGAGAGGATTAAGTGAAGAACAAATTTCAAAAAACTTTGTACTTAATGGTAATAAGTATTTTCCGATAGAGAGTTTATTAGAGAAAATCAATTTCAAAGCACTCAATATATTAAGTGCGGGGCTAAACAGATCTGAGTATGATATTACTTTCCTTAGAAACCTTTTAATTTACTTTGATAATACAGATAAACAAAAAGCTGTTGATAATGTTGTTTTATCTCTAAAAGAAGATGGAGTTCTAATCCTAGGGAATGGCGAGAGAATTAATCACATATCAATGAAAGAGATGTTTTGGAATGGCTTGAGGTATTATATTAAAGAGTCACCTTAATTTTAAATGATTTTTCTCTTAGTTTAGAGTCAAGTATTACATCTCCAGGCTTAGCGTTAAGTCCACTTTTTATGATCAAAGAAATATCACTTTGTTCGGACTTTATATTTTTATAAATATCATGAGATATAAATTCTTTGAGTGAGTATAGTGCACGAATTGGAAGTGTGACTTTTGTCTTTTTTCCTCCTTTTGTGTTGACTAGAATTTCAATTTTTCTTTGATCTAAAACGCTATTGTAACTATAGTCAGGTTTTTTGTTTCTCGTATCTAAAATAGTGAAGTCTTCGAGGTAGTCTTGAAATAATTCCTCTATTTCAACTTTACAACTAATATTAACATCGAGATGATTTAATACCTTGAAGAAGCCTAGAAGGGAGCGAGTTAATTTGAAGTTGTCATAGGATCCTGCAGATCTCAGTATCCATACAGATTCACCAAGAAGTACTTTGAGCTTCTCTGAAACATCCCATGCCTCCATTTTTAAATGAGGCGAAAGGAAAGGTGATAGTAAAATTTCTGTTATGGCCGGTAGATATTCTTTAATTGAATTCATTAGAGATATATCATAACCTAAAAGACCATAGTGATATATATAATCAATCTCTTCATCGTTGCGAATCTTATAAATGAAATAGCACAAGGCTATTCGAAGTCGAAGTGGAATTTTAAAAACTTTTCCAAAGTCAATGAAGTATAATTTCTCATTTGAGTAGATAAAGTTAGCTGGGTTACTATCTTCTTGAACTATACCTGACCTTAAGGCCTTCGTAATAAAAATTGATTTTAATTCATGAGAGAGTTCATTTCGCTTACTCATATTCAATCTTGAATAATCGATAGACTTTAATGTTGGTTCAATCCATTCGTAACAAAGAATATTCTTTGAAGAATAATCACCATGTATTGCAGGTACCGCAATATGCTTCATGTCTTTAAGTAATCTTTTAAACGTCCTTTGATTTTTTTCTTCATCAATTAAATTACATTCGAGTATAAGATCTTTAATAAACGTAGATGAAAATTTCTCGAGTTGACTAAATTTGTCAGAATTAAAAATACCGTTTAAGTTTTTAGATAGGAAACTTGATGTCTTAAGTTCCTTTTCAATTTTCTCTTCAATATCTTTTCTAAGCACTTTTATCGCGACCCAGTCTTCAATTCCAGAGATTCTTGCCTTAAAGACGTATGCCATTGAGCCAGCTAAATACTGTTTTGAAACTTTTTCTAATTGTCCAAAGAGTTTTTTGTGGTTCTTGAGCGTTTCCGTACAGTAATTAATAACTTGTTTATCACTCTTTAACTCTACGTTTTCGTTAGAGTCAATTAATTGAACAACCTTTTGTCCAGAGGCACCTCTAGAGTTGATCACTTTCTTTATAAACTTCTGACCACTTCTGTTTTGATATAAAGATTCTAAATCAAAATACTCAATCATTAAATACTCCAAAATACTTTAAAAAGAATACATAAATGTCGATAAGTAAACAAGGGGGATTGATAGTGGATGACTTGAAAGAAAATTTTATAATAGAGGCAACCGAGTTATTAGATGAAGCTGAGGAAGCTCTACTCGACTATGACAATGGTCTTGAGTTTAAAGCTTGTTATAATAAAGTATTTCGCGCCTTCCATAGTCTCAAAGGTGCAAGTGGTATGTTTGGTATTCTAAAGTTGCAAGAACATCTCCATCAATTAGAAACACTTCTATCAGGGGTTGAAGAAAGCTTTCCTGAAGGATCAATTGATTACTTTTTACGTGGCGTTGATACCTCGAGGAAATTTTTTGAGAATGATAATATTACATTTGAATATGTAGAAAGTTTTGAAAGTCCAAAGGTATTAAAAACAACTAATAATAGCTCTAGTGTAACAACTGTCAATATTAGGCGTACCAAAGACAAAAATAAGGATAAAGATAATGGTTACGTCTATGTCGTTGATGATGAACCTACAATAGTAGAATTGCTTGAGGAAGTTTTAGTTTCTCGAGGTATCCGTGTACGTACTTTTTTTGATGGTCAAGAGGTCCTTGAAGCAATAACAGATGATGAGCCAGATTTGATATTGTCTGATATTAAAATGCCTAAAGTTGATGGTTTACTAATGCTTAAACAAATCGAAAAGATAGGTTTTCAAATACCGATTGTTTTCATATCTGGATATGTAACAAAGGATGCCGTGGTAGCCGGTCTTAACTCAGGAGCTCACTATTTTTTAGAAAAGCCTTTTGATGACAAGGTCGTCCTGACTTTAACAGACAGTATCTTAAAAAACGTACATGCGAAAAAGGTTTTGGAGAAAAGTATTGATTACGTTATGTACCAATTTGCGAATCAGGAAAAACTCTTAATACAAGCTGGTCGTGACAAAGAAGTTAAATTAATAAAAGAAGAAGTTAAGGGGTTAGTTGAGTTAACTCAAAAACTATTTCCATAGGTGTAATATGAAAAAATATGAAATTGTATGTGTTGATGATGAATCTATAATATTGGAATTATATCAGTCTAGTATTCAAGATCTTGGACATACTGTTCAAACTTTTACAAATCCTGAAGTTGCAATTGAATATATTATAGAGAATAAAAATAATATCATTTCAATTATTAGTGACTTTAAAATGCCTGAGATGACAGGGCTAGAATTTAGAGAAAAAATTATAGAGAAAGATATTTTTATTCCATTCTTTATGGTCACAGGATTTTATAATAAAGAGATGGCACTTAAGGGTATGGAACTTAAGATTTCTAAGTTTATCCAGAAGCCATTTGATCAAGTCGAGTTGTTAGAACACATAAGAGTTGATAGCGAAAGACATTTAAAACATCTTGAGGAAGAGCGTGAAATGATAAGCTCTTTTGTTGACGAATCAACTCCGATGCTCGATGAAATTGAAGAGTTAATCCTAGAGCTGGAAGACTCCCCGAATGATATTAATTGTCTTAATACATATTTCAGACTGCTTCATACAATCAAAGGAACTGCTTCTTGTGTAGGGCTTCAATCTCTTCCCGAGTTTACTCACGAGTATGAAGAGCTTGTTAGTAGTTTGAAGCATGGAGACATTAAGGTTAATAATCATATCATTGATGCTATGTTGAAAGGACTCGATGTCTTAAAGAGAATGTATGATGATATAAGCAAAGGTGAAGCCTACGAGTTTGATATAACTGAAGATTTAAAAATATTTGCTCTTTCAGATGCTCAGATGCACTCTAAGTCTGAAAGTGATGAAGATAAAAATGAGATCGTAACAGAAAAAAAGGTTGAAGATGAAAAACTAGGTATTCAAGTCTCGCTTCTCGATGAATTTATGGAGCTAAGTGGAGAGATGACGGTTCTTAGAAATATGATCTTAAAAAGCGTAGCGAAAATAGAAACAAAGTATCACGGTGACAGAGACGTTGATGTCCTCTCTGATACACTAGATGAGATGCATAAAGTGAGCTCAAAGTTACAAAATCAGATTTCTGAAATGCGTAAAGTGACTATGGCGAGTATTTATAGGCCACTGAAAAGAGTTGTAAGAGATTCTAGTAAGAAGTTAAGTAAAGATGTCGAACTTCGTGTCATTGGTGAGGAGTTACGGATTGATACATCTGTTGGGAAGGTTCTTTCCAATGCTCTCGTTCACCTTGTTCGTAATGGAATAGATCATGGTATTGAAACAATCGAAAGAAGACTAGAGATAGGAAAAGATAAAGAGGGTGATCTCCAGATAGATACTTATATTGAAGCAGATAATATCATCGTTAAAGTAAAAGACGATGGAAATGGTATAGATAAAGAAAGACTAAAGGCAAAGGCTATAGAGAAAGAACTTTATACTAGAGAAGAACTTGATAAGATGAGTAATCAAAGAATCCTAAGTCTCATTTTTGACTCGGGCTTTTCCACGGCAAGTGAAGTAACTGATATTTCGGGAAGAGGTGTCGGTATGGATATGGTAAAGAACTCTATTGAGTCAATTAATGGTAAAATCACTATTGATTCTCGTCTTGGTAAAGGTACGACGTTTGTAATGACTATACCAATTCCACGATCTGTATTAATAATAAACTCATTAATGGTTAATATTAATGAAAATCAATTCGCAATTCCACTTGATAATGTTTCTGAGGTTATAGATGTTGAAAAGTCATTGGCCATGATTGAGGAGCTCGGTGAAGGATATGTTCTTCGCCACCACGAATCTCTTCTAGCGGTTGTTGATCTTAGATCAAGCTTCGATTCTCACGTCAATCAAGAGCTAAAGAATACTAGTATTGTGATACTTAAAGATGAGTCATTTCATTACGGTCTCGTTGTTGACTCAGTTCTCGATATTGAAGAAGTCGTTGTCAAAAAATTAGTCAAGAAGCTTTCTAATAATAACGTTTTATTTGAAGGAGTTACGTTAGTTGGAGATGGTGAGATGGCTCTAATTCTCGATCTAGAGAAGGTCGCAGCTTTTGCAAATATTCAGGTTCTTGAGCAAGATGCAGATCTCCATGAAATCAATCAAGATGTAGAGCAAGAGTTAGAAAGTGAATTTATTAAAATAAAGATTAATGATAATTCTAATTACTGTATAGATTTAGATGCAATTAATAGACTTGAAGAGTTTAAGACCGAAGAAATATCTTTTAGTGGAGACCTCCCAATATATCGCTATAGAGATAGTTTCTTACCTCTTGTTGATCTTTTCTTAGAGAATAATGATTTTCTTTTTACTGATAAAGAGGACTTTAAGGTTCTTGTTTTGGAGAGAAACGATAAAAAACTAGGACTCGTAGTAAGTGAAATTGTCGATATTGTTTGCTCAAAAGAGAAGGTTGATACTGTCTTTGGAAACGGAGAAGAGATTTCTGGAACAGTCTTTGTGGACGCTAGTACTCTAAATGTTCTTGATCATGGATATATATTTGAAAACTACAAAGAGATGCATAAGAGAAGTGAAGTGAAAGAATTGCAAAATGATAATGTAGATGAGGCGGCTTAGTTATTAAGCAGCCTCTTTATTGAAATCACCGTTAAGAAGTGAAAGATTAAAAGTTTTGTTTGCCTTGAGCTCTTCTTTCTTCATTGCACTGATGAAGTGCTCCACGATCATAGGGTCAAATTGTGATCCTGAAAATTCCATTAACTCATCATAGGCAACCTGGTAAGGTAAACCTTTTCTGTATGCTCTTGTAGATGTCATGGCATCAAATGTATCTGCAACTAGAATTATTCTTGATGCAAGAGGAATATCATCACCCTTAAGTTTTGATGGGTAACCTCGGCCATCGTATCTTTCATGGTGATGTCTTGCGAACTTTGCAATATCACTAAAAAATGGGATGCCTTCTAAAATTTCATAACTTTGTTCTGGGTGAAGCTTCATTGTGTTGAACTCATCTTCGTCAAGGCGAGAGGGCTTGTTAAGTACTTGTTCTGGAACACCAATTTTTCCTAAATCATGAAATAAGGCTGATAGTTCTAGATCATACATCTCTTGAGAAGAGAGTTTCATCTCAGCTCCAGTAATGATACTGAAGTGAGCAACTCTCACACTATGTCCATACGTGTACTCGTCTTTTACTTTCAGAGCGCGTAGCATGAGTTTGATGATCGTTTCATTCTCTTTTTTCTGCTTATTGGAAAAAGTATGTGACTTCTTTCCACGCTTTCGATCAAAGTGAAGTACATTGCTTAGCTTTTTTGTTTTATTACCCATTTCCTATCCAAATAGTCGGTTATTGAAGTAAGAACCTCATATATTTAACGGCTTTTTCTTTGAGAACTTTAATAAAGGGGCGGTAAAATATGACATATGTCATGCATTAAAAAATTTTGAGTATTTTTTCTGATCTTTGATAAAATATTAGTAATTAAAGCTACTTAAGGACAAAGAATAATATGGAAGTTCATTTAATAGATAGTGATTTAAGCGAGAAGCATAAGGTATGGATAGAGGAGTTATTCCTTAATCCCATTGGTGATGATATTGATATTACGTCTGTTAGTGAGCCTGATATGGCCACTGACACAATCTTATACATTGAATCCTATGAAAAGCTTCAAAATAAGAAGAATCTTGGCTCGTTCTTTCTATTATTTGATTCTAAGAATGAGAATTTTTCAGCTCAAAGAGAGCTTATCGAGAATGTAGGAAAGACAAATATGAATTGTCTTGGTGTATTTGATCTTTCAATTTCAAATTCATATTATGTTCCTTTCATTTTTTCATACATTATGAGCAAGTCAATTGTAAGCACACAGAAGTCTATGCTTAAGAAACTTAATACCGTTATGCAGTCTGTTTTAGGGCAGCTTCAAAGGGTGAAGGGACTCCATCAAAAAATGGTTCCTGTAAGAAACGAAAATATCAGAGGCGTCATTATCAATTCGCGTTTTTGTGCTGGTACGTCGTCAGGGGGAGAGTTTTTTGAATTTTTTAAGTCAAATCAAAAGCTATGGATATTTTCTATTAATGCAACTTCCTATATTACTGTAGGAACTTTCTTAAGTCTTGTCGACGAATTTAGAGTTGCACAGGGGCTAAATATCCAAACCATAAAAGATACTTTGAATGCGCACATAAAAGACTTTGAGGGACTCGGAGATCTTTCTATTTTTATCATGTCGATTGATTTGACTGATTTCAATGCAGAGGTTGTTAATATTGGAGGTCATGAGCTTTTAAATAAAACAAAAGTTCTAGTTTCAAAAAATGATAAGGCGTTTCCGGACAAGGGACTCGAGTATAAAACGTCCCAGCTCAAACTAGAGAAGGGTGAAAGGGTAATTCTCTTGTCACCAGGCTTCTTTAAAAATTCCCGTGATAAGCTTGGTGATGAATCATATTATCAATTTATCAAGAAAAATTGGGTTGAATCTAGTGAACTCATACAAGAAGTGACATACCAGATAAAGAAAAAGTATAATGATCTAGATTTCTTACCCTATGATCAGACAGTTTTGACAATCGAGGTTGATAAAAATGTTATTTCGAAAGTTTAGTATCCTATTGCTTTTTTCATTAAGTGTTTTCTCTTTTTCTGGGAATGATTGTTTTATTTCTAATTTTGATGTTGCTGTAACACACAAGTCATTTCCATTCGGACTTTTGACAAAGAATATCTCAATAAAGAAAAAGAAGTGTAATCTTAAGGTTTCATTTAATCGTTATAAGTATCTTAACTCAAGTTGGGAGGTTGATATTTGTCGCGACCCTGTACACATTAAGGAAACCACAAGGACTACTGATGTTATAAGAAAAATAAATGAATGTACGAATGTAAAAAATAGCTTTTGTAAGGAATATCTGACAATAAAGAAAATTATTGAAGATAATGGGCTTATCTTTGCAAAGGGAAATAAGTCAAACTTAGATTCTGCTCATGGTAAGGTCTATTGCTCTTACCTTCTTCTAAATAGATATCTTGACAAAAATCTGGTCTTTAATTCAGGAAGAGATTACGACTTTATATCAAAGCAGATTTCTACAGATGGGCATGAGAGTGACTTTAGTATAGATGAAAACTCAGGAACAGCGGACTTTTAATGGTAGATAAAGAAATACATGATAAAGTAGACAGTGTTTTAGAAGAGATTCAATTGAAAATTGATTCGACAGATGGAAGTGTTTTCGAAAGTTATATTTCAATTTATAATGAAATTGTCTTCGTTAAGGAATGTATTATCAACTATAAAGATTTAAGAGATGAGCTTAAACAAAGAGACTTTTCTTTTAATCAATTATCTAAAGAGGTTATTGACACTCTTTCACAAGAGACCATCGAAAACTTATCTAAAATCAAAACAGCAATAAGTTAAACCTTCTCAAGCGCTTGATCAAGGTCTTGAATAAGATCTTTGATGTCTTCAATACCAACAGAAATACGAATTAAGTTATCAGAAATTCCCATAGCATTTCTTTCTTTCTCTGGTACTGAAGCATGTGTCATGATTGCTGGATGGCCAATTAGGCTTTCAATTCCACCAAGACTTTCCGCAAGTGAAAATACTTTAAATCGAGAAAGTAGTTTCTTCGACTTCTTCAGATCACCCTTAAGATAGAAACTGACCATTCCACCAAAGCCATTCATTTGCTTTCTAGCAAGCCCGTGTTGAGGATGACTCTTAAGACCTGGATACAGAACTTTTTCAATCTTTGGATGTGAGTCAAGGTACTTTGCTACTTGTTTTGCATTCTCTTCATGGGCCTTCATTCTGATATGAAGAGTTTTAATTCCTCTTAGAACAAGCCAAGAATCAAAAGGTGATTGAGTAGGTCCAAGTGTTTTTTGAAGAGTGTGTAGAGAATTATAGAATGCTTTATTGTTAAGCATAATACAGCCACCGACTACATCCGAGTGACCATTGATATATTTCGTCATTGAGTGAGTTACTACATCAACACCTAAGTCCAAAGGATTTTGAAAAATAGGACTCATGAAAGTATTATCAACAACTGTCTTTGTCTTATTTTCTTTCGCAATCTTTGAGATCTCTTTGAGGTCTGTAATTCTTAGAAGTGGGTTAGTAGGTGTTTCAATCCATAAGAGATCAACTTTATTTTCGGTCAAAGTTTTTCTAACGAGCTTGATATCAGTGGTATCAATATAAATGAAATTGTGAAGTTCATTAAAAACAGTTTCAAAAAGCCTATAAGTACCACCATAGCAGTCATTACTACAAACAACGGTACTTCCCTTCTTAAGAGCATGCATAATAAGCATTTCTGATGCCATACCACTTGATGTTACAAGCGCGTATTTAGCATTCTCTAGACTCGCTAGATTTTCTTCAAGCCTTGTTCTCGTAGGGTTATGAGACCTTGAATAGGCATAACCTTTATGAGTACCAGGACTTGATTGAACATAAGTAGAGGTTTGAAAAATCGGGGGCATGATAGCCCCTGTTTCATTGTCTGGTTCTCCACCTACATGAATAACTTTTGAAGCTTTCTGTAGTTTTAGAGCATCAGACTTCTTCACTAGAAGCTACCTTGCTTTGACATATACTGAAGAACATCAATCTCAGTTAAGATATCAACAATCTTGTCATCTTTTGTAATCAGTGCGACTTCTTTTTTTAGAAGTGCATCAGCAACGCTTTCAAGAAGTTCGTTACTATCAACAACACGATACTTATTTGAAAAAGCTAATGAGATATTATCATCTCTTTTAAATTCACCCATAAGTACGGGCTTCACAAGATTATTTTCAGAACAAAGTCCAACGACATCGCCATGATCATTAACAACTGGAAGTTGTGAAATACCTTTGCTTTCCATTATATCGACAGCTTCACCAATAGTAGAAGTGTTTTTCACTGTTATTACAGATGACTTCTTACCAAGAGTGTTTAAAACCTCTGCAATTTGAACGTTAAAAGAGGAGTCAAGGTATCCATTGTCACTCATCCAGTCGTCATTATAAATTTTAGAAGCATATCTGTTCCCAGAATCATGTAAGAGAACAAGAATCTTCTCTGGCTTCTTTAGTTCCTTAGCATATTTAAGGGCTCCAACAATCGCAGCTCCAGCAGAACCACCAGCATAGATTCCTTCTTCTTTAAGAAGTCTTCTCGTCATAAGAAAACTTTCTTTATCACCAATAATGACCCAATCATCAATATTTGGAAAATCGTAGTTTTCAGGAATAAAGTCTTCACCTACTCCCTCAAGAACATAACTATGAGCAGGAATCATTTCACCTGTCTTTGCGTAGTGAGCAACGATAGAGCCTACACAGTCAATACCGACGACTTTTACATCAGGCATTTTCTCTTTAAAGTATTTACCACAACCAGAGATCGTTCCACCTGTACCAACAGTTGCCATAAAGACATCGAAATCACCTTGAGTTTGCTCATACATCTCTGGAGCTGTCCAAGTGTAGTGAGTCATTCTATTGTGTAAATTATCATATTGATTAACATAGAAAGAATTTGGAATTGTTTCAGATAGTCTTTTTGAAACACTATAATAAGACCTAGGATCTTCTGGCTCTACATTTGTAGGGCAAACAACAACCTTCGCACCAAAAGCTCTTAGGTTATCAATTTTCTCTTTAGATTGTTTATCAGCTAAAACAAAAATACACTTATAACCGTGAACTGCAGCCCACATTGCCAGACCAACTCCTGTGTTTCCAGAAGTTCCTTCAATGATTGTTCCACCTGGCTTTAAAGTACCTTCAGCGACTGCTTGATCAAGCATGTAGGCACCGATTCTATCTTTTGTTGACCCACCCGGGTTCATATACTCAAGTTTTACATATATTTCAGAATCTATATCTTTTGTAATGTGATTTAACTTTACGATTGGTGTACCACCAATAGCATCAACAACATTTTCTTTCGCACCTTTCATCATATTATTTTCTCCTAATTTCTTATTTTTTTAAATTTTCAATTTCTAAAGCAGAGGCAAGTGACGAGAGTCTTCCAACAATTGAATATAGAGCTTCTTTTGCCTTATGATCTTGGTTTTGTCTGATCTCACTTATACAGAATTTCTTAAAAACCATACCTCTAGAATTTAAATTCTCTTGCGCACCTTTTTCAGAGTTCGCTCTCATAAAGCCACCAGCGCTTTGGCCGCCTATTAAGTAAATCGTAACTTCAGCAGGCATATTATCATATTTTAAAACTGTGTCGACACCCTCTTGGACGATGACTGAGCTAAACTTAATTTTGTTTTTTCCAACGTCCATTTTATTTCGAGACTTTCTATTAAAATTAATAACCTCTTCACCAGAAGAAACGACAGAAATCCCCATACCATAGGTACCTTGATCACCTTTAATAAAAACTTTTGAGTCCTCATTATTTGAGCGAACACGATCAACAGCTGATGCTATTTTATCAAGGCCATTTTTGTCACCGAAGTCTACGCCATCAACAAGTTCAAAGTTTGCCTGAAGAAGGGAAGGGGAGATATTAAACCTCTCACAAAATTTTTCTAGTACTTCTTTATAAAAAATAAAGTGCTGTGACTTAGATCTATTATACCAGCCAGCATTTGGGGAAGGATGAATAGGTGTTTCTAAATTTGAAAAATTAACTTCCATCTTCTCTGATTGATCATTGTTCATAACTACGAAATCAATAACGTCTTCACCAATTTGAACTTTATTATCGTTAATCTGAGCTTTTTTAACAGTGAGTTCAAAGTGAGAGGCCGTTTCAAGTTTTAGTTCTGTGCTGTCATTAAATAAGTCGTTATCAAAGCTTAGAATCTGCACATCCTCAAAGCCTGCATCTTTAACTGCTTTTTGAAGATATGCGATATTATCAAGGTAGAACTTATTCTTCGTATGCGATTCAATAAGGATACCTATGCTCTTAGCTTGTGGTGCATATTTATAGATAAACTTCTCTAGATAATTTCCAACAGCTTCAAGATCTAAAAGACAAAGATTATTAAAGCCCGCAGGATAAATATTATTATCAACAGGTGCAATCTTATTATCACTCTCTCGAATATCGACACTATTATATAGAGGAAAAGTTAGTTTCTCTCCCTCAGCATCAATAAAGTTATTTATTGAATTCCAATTTTCAGTAACAAATTTCTCAAGTTCATTTAAATTATTAATCATAATTTCCTCGTATTCTTTATATGGTTTGCCAACTTTGAACAAGCTCGTTGACTTGCTCAGTAGGGCTTTCGCTGAATACTTCTGGAAAACGAATCATTGAAACATTATTGTCATTTGATATCGCAAGTATTTCTTTTTCAGCATTAGTTAGTTTTTCTTTGAGTGATTTTTGGATGGTCGTCTCAGGACTCCAGTCCTTGAGATGCTTATACCAACTCTTGTTGACGACTAAGAATGAATCTCCCTCTCTAAACTTATTAATAGAGGAGAGCATTTTTTCAGCATCTTTACTTTTTAGTTGATCAAGTGAGCTTACAAGATACCAGCTCGACTGATCATCAGAGAGAAGGATTTTATCAATATTTATAGCCTCAACAAATTTTTCTCTATTGCGGTAGAGAATATGGACAGCATTTGTAAATTCACCAACAAAAGATTCCCCTGTTACTTTCTCTAAGAGATTTAGTAATTTATCAATTCCTGTATTGATAAGCTTTGAAATAAAGCCCTTACCACCTTCTTCTTTTCCAAGATGAATAAAGATGTCGGCAAATGTCTTATCAAAGAACGCATTTATCTTCTTTGTCGCTTCTAGAAAGTCTATGAAGTGATGACCTGGAGGAGTGTCCAAGATAATGACATCATGCTGATTTAAAGTATACCAGTGATGAAGTTCTATAATTGCTGCGATCTCATTCATACCACCATAAGGCTTAGAGAGAGTATCTATAATATCATTCTTATTTTCTGTTCCAATTAGTCTTTCAAAAGATTTCTTTGGTGAGAGAAGTAGGCATTCAAGTGAGCCTGATGGACTGTTATCTCCTGCACTTTCTACACTAAGCTTATTAAGCTCGCCGGAGCTATCTTCGTTAATTCCTAGAACTTGTTTCAATCTTTTTGAGGGATCAATTGTTATAAGTAGAACCTTATGATTCTTGGCCAAGTGAAGCGCTCTCGATGCAGAGATCGTTGTCTTACCAACTCCTCCTGTGCCACAGAAAATTTCTACTTTCTTCAATTTTTCTTTCATTGTCATAGGCCCATACTAGCGAATCTTTTTAATCTAATATAGTGCTAATTTTATCTTTGATATGCTTAATAATGGACTTAGAGTTTTTGTCTATATGCATTGGAACGACAAGATCGTACTCATTAATTGTGCTCTTTGTTAATTCGTCTTCACTTTGAGCCTTTCTACTAAGAAAATCAGGAAGTTGCTCACTTGTAATTGCATCATTTGCTGAAAAAGAGTTATTGAGTATCCATTTGATGTGAGAAACTCCTCGCGCTTTAACCTTATCATAGAGTTCTTTGCCTTCAACAATTGCAAGTTCTGTTGGAATAGAGAGAACCCACACTTCCATCAGGCGTGAATCGATAAATTTGAGCATGCGATCAATATCTTTTACGAGTGCCCCAGTTTTAAATATATTTTTAAAATTTTGTGGAGATTCTAATACTGTCAAGATATGGCCTGAGGATGGAGCGTCAACAACGACAATCCATTCGTCATTATCTTCTAAGAGATCAATAAGATGACCAAACGTAATCATATTTCCAAGTGAAGGAACCATGTTAAATAGGGCCTTGAAAAATGAGGTCTTCATAACCCAATTTGCAAGTGTCTTACTTTTAATTTTTCTTGAAATGTATTCAATGGTTGAATCGATAAGAGGAAGGTCTAATACCTCAATCCCAAGTTCTTTCGCTAATTCACTATCAACGCTTTGGTCAAAGCCATTGATAAAGACTTTTTTGTGACTAACTTCTTTTAGCTTTGCAGCCAAGGCAAAAGAGGTGAGTGTCTTTCCAACACCGCCTTTTCCTGTAACAAAAAAGAGTCTCTTATCTGTCATCTATTTAATAGAATTTATAGAATATTGTGAGAAGGAGTTTATAATAGGCACCTTCTACTTCTGGTTGAGTTTCTTGCTTAACATCAAAAGGGTTATGAAGTGTACCCATGAATCCAACTTTAACTCTATGGTTAAGATCAAGTTCAGCACCAACACCTGCGTGATATCCAAAAACTACTTTTGATTTTGATTCAACGAATTCATCTTCAAGCTCTCTTTTCATTTTTGGAGCATAGAAACCAAGTCCGCCCATTGCGAAAGGAGCAAAGGCATCAAAGTTAAAAAGTTTTGCTTTAATTCCAAGATTAAGTCCACTTAGAGTTGTGCTTGTATTTCTAAAGTCATGCTTGGAGTAATGAGCATTTGCAATAAAATCAAAAGAGTGACTTGCTGAATATTCATAGAAGAGATCAGCTGAAATAATATCTTCACCAGTATCTGCAAAATCACCAGCTAAAAAGGTTTGTCCGATACCAATTCCAAAAGCGTGATACTTGGTTGCTGCTCCTGTAAGTTGAGCAACTTCGGTAACTTTTGATTGATTTTTCTTCGCTGAATTCTTAGATGTAAGCTCTTTTATTGATTTAGCAAAAACAGAGCTAGAAAAAAAACCTGCGACTATGAGAGTCGCAGGTACAATATTTTTTAAAAAATTTGGTTTAATCACCGAACTTCCTTTGTACTAATGTTAGATCGTCGACCCTATATTAGTTCAAAGTACTTGTAGTTTCAATACCAGAGTTAAGAGTATTAGTATTGAGGTTATTAAAAGTGTTAAGTGGAGCTTCTTCAACTACTGGAGCTTCGATTCCTTCAACACCTCTGATGTAACCAGTAAAAGTACCTTCTTCTGATCTAATTACTCTTTTAAGTAATTCTACATCTTTTAAAGAAGTTGACTTCTTTTCTTGATCAAAAAGTAACTGAATTTGAGTCATATAAGTAATATCATTCTTAGTCTTATTATCAATTACTTGAATTTCGTGACCTTCTCTAATAATCTGAGCGATTTCTTCAAGAGTTACATAACAGCTTTGATGAGTGTCATAAAGCTTTCTGTTCTGGTACCTTTTGATAATTCTTACATCATTCATCATACATCCCCTATTGATTTTTTTTGAGGTAAAGACCTCAAGTATTAAGTATTACAAAATAGTTGATAACACGAGGTGTCTAAACTTTAAACCCAATTGAACATTTTTCATTAATTCATATTCTAGGCATTTCAATTACTTAAAGGGCCTGAAATAAAGGGCAGTGCGTTTGGCACTTAGCGTTTTCAAATATGTGTCAGAGAATTAGCAGTTTTTGACTTTGAATGTCAAGCCGTTAACGCAGGAAAATAAAATACTAAAACAAAAAATATCGGCTAGTCCGTAAAATCAGTGACTTATCGTGTTGTTATGGAGAATGTAAAAAATACGGTAAAATATACCCTTAAGCAAGGAGAGCATTTTAGCAATAAAGAAACTTCTTTCAAGGACGATTAGATAAGGGAGAGTAGAGGTTTTCTCTACATAATTGAAGAAGGTTGATAAATGACTAAGTGTTTACTAACTCTTTTTGCATTCTTTTTAATAGGTTGCTCTCACTTTTACAAAGCACAAAGTGAGGAAGCTAAGGTTACCCATAAAAAAGAAAGAGTAAAAGTAGAGAAATCAGACTTGATCTCAGGAATTGAACTGGTTGAGAAGAACTTAAATAAAGCGACGCGTGATGCTATAGCTAAGGGCGACAAGGCGAGAAGTTATCTTGCAAGTGACTTCTTCTTGAAGGCCAATGACGCATCTTTAAATGGAAATACTGACCTCTCATCTCTTCTGTTTAAGTACATCGTTAAGCTAACGCCGAATGATATTTATATCAGAAAGAAATATGCTGTCGAATTAATCAAATCAAATCGAATTGAAAAAGCCAGAGGTGAGCTTCAATTTCTTATTAAGAATGGAGATAAGGAATTAAAGAAAAAGGCGCGTTTACTCTTAGCTGGAGTTTATTCAGCTCTCGGAGAAAAGAAGCTTTCAAAGAAGCTATATAAAGAAATTGTTAATTCAAAATCAGGTAACAAATTTGAAGCCTGTATCTTTTTATCCAAAGCCTATGCAAAAGAAGAGCGCTTTGATGAGTCATTTAAGATTCTAGATAAATGCTCTTCTTCTGATAAAGATAATGTAGCATCTTATCTCTACTACAAGGCTAGAGTGCACTTTGATCGTGAACATAAGAAAAAAGCTATTACTTTCTTAAAGAGAGCTTTAAGAAAAGATAAGACACATTATCAATCAGCTCTACTTCTAGGCCACCTGTATGAAAGTACTGATCAGGAAGCTCGAGCATTAGTTCTTTATAAAAACTACTTAGATTCAGACCCAATGAATTATGGGGTTTTGAACAAGTACGTAAATCTTTTATTTGTTAAAAATGAGCTTGAGCAAGCTGTTCCATATCTTGAAAGACTTATTGAATTGGATCCTACAAATCTCAATATTAAAGTGAGGCTTGGAGTTATTTACACTGAGATGGATAAAATAGCTGAGGCAAAATCAATCTTTAAAGAAGTGCTCGAAGCAGTTCCTAATTCAGATAAGGTTTTATACTACTTAGCTTCTTTATATCAACATTCACAAGAGAATGAATCGGCAATTGAATATTATTCAAAGATTGATTCAGAGAGTCCTCTATACTTTGACAGTAATCTACAAGTTGCTCGAATTTTGAATGTTTTGGCCTTGGAAAAAAGTCTTATAGGCGGTAAAAGAGCTGAGGAAAAACTCTTTAGTTTTGTGAAAGAAAAGAGAGAGTCGAATAAACTCAATTTAGAATTAAAAGTTGTCCTAGCTGAATATTATGAATCAATGAATCGCCCAAATGATGCGATAGCCGTTCTTGAAAAAGTCAGTGAGTCTGAAGACTTTTCAAGATCACATAAGTACCGCCTGGCGATTCTTTATGAACAAACAAAGAATTATAGTAAGTCTGATAAGATAATGCTTGGAATGTTAGATAAGAATCCAGACAATGCAGACGCTTTGAACTTCTTAGGATATTCACTTTTAGAAAGAGATGAAGATATTGAAACGGCATATGGCTATATTAAGAAGGCCATAGAATTAAAGCCAAATGATTCAACAATTAGGGACTCTCTTGGTTGGTATTACTATAAGAAAGGCGAGTATACGAAGGCTTATAAAGAAATCAAAGCAGCTTGGAGAGATCTTAAAGATGATCTTGTTGTCACGAAGCACCTTGCACTTGTTTACAAGGCTATGAAAAGATACGACAAAGCAAAAGAGTTCTATGTTGAAGCATTGAGAAATGTCGAAACCATAACAGATCGAGAAGAGTTATTAAGAGAGTTAGAAAGTATCGAGACATTGAGATATCCAGCATCAAAATAGTTGTTATTCTGACTTCTCTTTGCGCGCTTTCAAGTTGTTCTTTTTTCCGTTCAGCTAATTCAAATTCACAAAGCTTTAAAAGTATCGCAAGCAATATATGCTTAAACTCTCTTGGACGAGGCGAGATGGTCATTGGAAACCAGTCCAATCGCTTTAGTTATGAATCTTTTTATGAAGAGCATTTAAAATTTGGCATTGAGATTCCATTCAAGGGTGAGGAAACGCTCTTTTTTAAAGTCGGAAAACCCGAGGGAAGTATCTACAAGAAAGTCTCCTCAAGTCTCTTAAAAAGAAGACAAATAAATACGCTTAAAGCATTTAACGCTTTTATTGAAGAGCTCTCAGTGTTCTTTGACACGGTGTGGTCTGTACAAAACAATAGATGCGACACAGAAAAAGGGTGTCATTTTGGAACTATTAATGACAATTCTGGCGAAGTAACAATAATAAAAAAGCTTAATTATCAACTAAACTTACATCTCAATTTTTCAGAGCTTAAGAATTTTCGTTATGAGAAAGTTCAAGCAAGCCTTTCTAGAGGGGATGACGGACGCATTCTCTATAAATTAAGCCTGAGAATCGACAGCTGTTCAGAGTGACGCTTCGTGACTTAAGAATTTTAATTGGACTTTAAAAATCAAGTAATATTCGATATAACCTTCGAGCCTTAAACATATTGAAAAAAGGGAAGTGTTAATGAAAATGTTACAAGCAATGATGGCAATTCTGTCGACAACTCTTCTATTAACTTCGTGTACTAAGAAAGTAGACCTTGATGAGAAGGTTTTAAACTTAGCAGTCGGTTCTGAAGTTAAAGGAATGGATCCAATTTACTCAAATGATCGTTACTCATCTAATGAAGTCGCAAGAGTTTATGAAGGACTTTTAGAATATCACTATTTAAAGAGACCTTATACACTTGTTCCAAATCTTGCTGAGGCAATGCCACAGGTTTCTGAAGATGGACTTACTTATACTTTTAAAATTAAGAAAGGCGTTGTCTTTCAAGACAATAAAGCTTTTCCAAATGGTAAGGGAAGAGAGCTTGTTGCTCAAGACTTCGTTTACTCTATAAAGAGACTTGCAGATCCAAAACTTCAAGGTCTCGGATGGTGGCTACTTGATGGTAAGGTTGCAGGCTTAAATGAGTGGAGAGAAAAGAATGCTGCAAAGGATGAGACCGACTACAGTGAAGAAATCGAAGGTCTAAAAGCGATTGATAGTCATACTCTTCAATTTAAACTTAAAAAACAATTTCCACAGTTCTTATACTCTCTAGCAATGCCATTTACATTTGCTGTAGCCAAAGAAGCGGTTGAGCACTACGGAAAAGAATTTCTTAACAATCCTGTTGGAACAGGACCTTTTATGTTGGAAGGCGGAGTCTTTAAGCAAACAGCTAAGAGATTTTCTTATGTTAAGAACCCAACTTTTAGAAAGAAACTTTTTCCTTCTGAGGCTTCTGATGAATTCAAACCATTCTTAGCTGATGCTGGTAAAGAGCTTCCATTGTTAAATAAAATTGTTGTTCAAATTATCAAAGAAGATCAGCCAAGATGGTTAAACTTCCTTAAAGGAAAAGTTGACTACGTTGCAGTTCCAAAAGATAACTTTGAAACAGCTATCACACCTGACAGAGGTCTTTCTGAAGAACTTGCAAAGAAGGGAATTGATCTTCTCATTTCTCCATCGTTAGATGTTACTTACACGGCGTTTAATCATGACCTTGAGCTTCTTCAAAACGTTAATTTAAGAAGAGCAATGGCCATGGCCTACGATGTAAATGAAATGAATACATTATTCTATAGTGGAACTGCTCTTCCTGCACAATCTGTTGTGCCTCCTGGTATTGCTGGTAATATGCCAGACTACAAGTCTCCTTATAGAGGTCAAGATATTGCAAAAGCAAAAGAGCTTCTTGCAAAAGCTGGATACGCAGATGGAAAAGGTCTTCCTGAGATCACTTATGATTGCCCAAGTTCATCAACTTCAAGACAAATTGGTGAATTATTTAAGAAGCAAATGGCAGAGATCGGAATCAACATTAGAGTTGTTCAAAATACTTGGCCAGAACTTCAAAAGAAAATTACTAAGAGACAAGTAATGCTCTACGGAATTGCATGGGGCGCTGACTACCCAGATGCTGAAAACTTTCTTCAATTACTTTATGGACCAAACAAAGCCCCAGGAGCTAATGGATCAGGCTATGATAATCCAGAGTTCAATCAACTCTTCTCTAAAGCAGCTGTTATGCAAGATAGCCCAGAAAGAACGGCTCTCTATGAGAAGCTTAACAGAATCGCTGCAGAGCAAGCGCCTTGGATCTACGGTGTTCACCGTCAGAACTTTATCATCAAGCATGGGTGGTTAAGAAATTACATGGCGACGGATTTTGAATCTGGACAAGCTCAGTATATCAACATTGATATCGCAGAAAAGAAAAAGACAGCAGGTAAATTATAAGCTATAAAGATTTACTCTTTATGAATTACAGTGAGGCGCAGTGTTATTGCGCCTCTTCCTATTAAATGGAGGATGTGTGAACATTTGGTCATATGTCATTAGAAGACTTCTCTATACAGTTCCTATTATCTTAGGTGTCTGTTTAATTATTTTTATTATTTTCAATCTCTCAGGATATGATCCTGCACAGATTCTTCTTGGAAAGCATGCAACAGCAAAGCAAATCGCTGAAGTTAGAGCAGAGCTTGGTCTGGATAAGCCTCTCATCGAACAGTACTTTGATATTGTAAAATCGGCTTTTACTTTTGACTTTGGTCGTTCGTGGGCTTCTAAGCAAGATATAATTGAAATGATTAAAGAAGGAGCAGTCCCGTCACTGACTCTGACTTTTCCTGCATTTTTAATTTCCACCGTCATCTCAATTTTACTATCTCTACTTGTTGCCTTTTTTAGAGGAACATTTATTGATAAGGCCGTTGTTGTAAAATGTGTTGGAATGATGAGTATTCCATCTCTTGCCTATATTCTCTTTTTTCAGTACTTCTTTGCCTATGAAATGGGTTGGTTTGAAATTTCAGGATATGAACATGGATTTCCAAACTTCATTCCCTATGTTTCTTTACCAATCATTATTATGGTCATCATTAGTCTTGGACCAGATTTGAGATACTTTAGAACTGTTATTCTCGATGATATCTACCAGGACTATGTAAGAACTGCTCGTGCAAAAGGACTCACTGAAAAAGTTGTTCTCTTAAAGCATGTTCTTAAAAACTCTATGATTCCAATTATTACTTACGTAGTTATCCAGCTTCCTTTTTTGATTTTAGGAACACTTCTACTTGAAAGTTTCTTTTCAATCCCAGGTCTAGGTGGATTAACAGTCAAGGCAGTTTTTGATAATGACTTTCCTGTTATTAAGGCGATGACAATTCTATCGGCCATGGCCTATGTCATCTTCACTGTTATAACGGATATTCTCTACACTGTTGTAGACCCTAGAGTAAGGTTAAAATAAGGTTTTATATATGGATCAGAATTCAAAATCACTATGGCAACATGCTTGGGAATCTTTAAAAAGAGATAAAGCAGCTGTCTTTTCAATGATAGTAATTGCAGTTTACGTTCTTATTGCACTTTTTACTTTAACAGGATTTATAGCCTCCGATTGGTCTAAAGAAGTTGGTGCTTCATACGCAGCTCCAAGTTTAGAGAACTTCTTTGGTACTGATATCTTTGGGCGAAGTGTTGTTTTAAAAACTATTAAGGGCGTTGAGATGGCAATCGGTATCGGTATTGTTACTTCGCTAATTTCAACAGTCATTGGTGTTACCCTCGGTCTTGTTGCAGGTTATTTTGGTGGAAAAACTGATGAACTGATAGTTTGGTTTTATACATCACTAAGCTCAATTCCATATATCATGTTACTCTTTGCTGTGATCATGGTTTTAGGTAAGGGAACAACGTCTCTATTTTTGGCCCTCGGTATTACCAGTTGGCCACCTCTATGTCGTCTTGTAAGAGGTGAAGTTATGAGGCACAAAGAGAGAGAATATGTTCAAGCTGCCGCAGCTCTAGGAGCAGGTCATAAGAGAAGAATGTTTAAGCATATTCTTCCAAAT
>DDIK01000140.1:0-765 GCA_002338505.1 Bacteriovorax sp. UBA1852 | reverse complement strand
GTTTAAGCATATTCTTCCAAATATTTTTCATATTGTTATTATTCAATTCTCACTACGTTTTCAGACAGCGATTAAGTCAGAAGTAATCCTTTCATACCTAGGACTTGGAGTTCAGGGAGTTCCTTCATGGGGAACAATGATTGATGATGCAAAACTTGAATTAGCGCGTGGAGTTTGGTGGCAATTAGGTGCAGCAACATTTGCTATGTTTGTGCTTGTTCTTGCTCTAAATCTTCTTGGTGATGCTCTAAGAGATGCTCTTGATCCAAAATTAAAGGGTAAGGCGTAAATCGAGGTTTCTTTAGACACTGAAATATTTTACTAGCGAGATTATTTAAAAATTGTACTAAAATGATAGTAGTTTTTAAATAATTTGGAGTAAATATGTCTAATAGGCTAATCACTAAGGTTCTCATCAATAAGAAATTTCAATTCAAATTTGTGATTGTTAATACAATACTCGCGACCTTGATGAGTTTAGGCTACCTGTTAGCTATTAAATTATTCTTCAATAAGTTCTTTGAAATGGGTGAAAAGGCCGGTTTCCCAGATGGGCATGTTTTCTTCAAATTTGTTCAAAAACAAGAAGGCGAAATTTACTCAATGTTTCTCATTACTTATCTCGTTATTTTAGTTGTCTTCGCTTTTGTTTCCTTAAAAATGTCACATAAGGTTGCAGGACCTTTTTATCGTATGAATATTCACTTAAAAGAGATCGTCAAAAACGGAGGAAAATTGTTGCCTATTAAGTTTAGACAAGATGAT
>DDIK01000221.1 GCA_002338505.1 Bacteriovorax sp. UBA1852 | reverse complement strand
GCTTTCTCTAAAACAGAATACGACATCGTTATTAAAGAGAGGGTAACACCAAAGCAATTACGTGAAGAGCTTTTAAATCCACTTAATATTGCACTTTTTTGGGTTTCCCATTCTGCGGGCTCAACTTCATCGAGAACAGGTATAAATAAGAAGGGAATTATCCTAGATTATTACTCACATAATGTTGCTTCATTATTTAAAGAAGTTCACCCTAATTTACGCTACTTGGCCCTTGTTGGATGTGATGCGAAGTCCTTATTAGAGTCTTATGAGAGTGAGGGACTTTATAGAGATAGTAAGAAATTAAAGCTCTTTTCTTTTGATAAGAAGGTCGATGCTCGCAGAGGCTTAAGAAAAGCTATAAGAGATAGTGAGAGAAGCTTAGGGCGTTTAAAAAAGAAGATAAGGCCCGTTATTGATGATGAAACCTCTATTGTCGATGACTTCACTGATAATTATCAGTGCCGCTATGAAGAGGAGGTTGCTCAATTCGAATTTGTAAGAACAACAAAGAATAAGGCGCAACCAGCTCTTTTAAAACTCAATGGATATCCTCTTCATGTGTTTGAAGATCTCACCGATGAAAGAGAACAGGTTGTAAGGGTTAATGTTCCTACTCGGATGATTAAGTTTCCAATGAAGCTAAGTCTTGATTCATTAAAGGACTTTGCAAGACAGAAAATTGATCTTGGTCTTCTAGAGATTCGTTCACAAGACATAGATGGGCAGTGGTCACTCTTTTCTCGAGCGAATGGAACACCGGTTGGTGTAAGTCGTAATCTCTATCGTCTCTTAGATGGTAAATTAAGAAGTTCAAACTTAGCTGATCGCTATTCTTGCCAATAGACCAAAAAAAAAGGCCCCGTAAATACAGGGCCCTTAAGGTATATAAATCGAAAATTCGAATTATCGTTTTATTCTTACTACTTAACTTTCCAGTAGTACTCAATTACTAACTGAGGTTCAAAATCAAATGGAACATCAGATGGAAGTGGCTTATCAATTAACTTTGCAGTCTTATTGTCTCCACCTTCGATATTGTAACAAGCTGGAACAACTGCCATTCTTGGAGTCTCTTGAGTTCCTTTGTAAAGTTGGTTTGCATACCCTTTATCAGATAAAGAGATAACATCGTCTTTTTGAACAACGTATGAGCTTCTATCAACTTTCTTACCGTTAACTTTAACTTGTCCGTGAGAAACCATTTGAGATGCAGCAAGGATTGATGGTGCAAAACCAGCTCTGAAAACAACGTTATTTAAACGTGATTCAAGGTTAGTTAAAAGTAGCTCCATCCAAGGCATGTCAGAGTTATCTCTTTTGGCTTGCTTAACATAAGTTACAAGTTGCTTTTCTCTTAAACCATAGTGATAAACTAGTTTTTGCTTTTCTTTAAGACGAACAGCATAGTCAGAGATTTTCTTTCTCTTGTTCCCATGAACACCTGGTCCGTATGGACGTCTTTCTAGAGCACCTGATTTTCCTAAACCTGGTAACTCAACTCCTAGGGCACGTTGAATCTTAAAACGCGCTCTGTTTGTAGTACTCTTAGCCATATAAGCTCCTAAAATTACGTAATATGGGGGACATGGCATGGCCGCATCACATCTCAAAACTCTCGTTTTGGCCCTCAAATTACTAGTTTACTTGAATGCGACTGGGGAAAGTTACTAATTTTAGGTGAAGATGTCAATATAGGAATGGGTTTTGACGCGGTATTGTATATTGTTCATGCTTACTTCCAAAGGCTTATTTATTCATGTACAACTGCCAAACAAAAAAACTGGAGGAGAGCGCATGAGAAAGGTAGTGTTTTTATTTTTATTGAGCGTTTTTGCAAATGCGGAAATGGTTACTTTTGAATGCCGTGGTGCAGATAAGGTCTTTATGAGCGATTTTGACGGAGTTGGAGAATTGTCCGTTGAGGGTGAACTCACTGAAGAATCAAAAAAGGTAAAGGCATCACTTGTTGCAGTTACTAGGGATGCCGGTAATGAAGGGACCTTGAGCCCCGTTGTTTCTTTAAATCCTAGTGGTAGCGCTAAGGTCATTTCTGGATACTCGAAACAAGATGTTACTTTTGCTGAGTTTGTTGAGGAAATAAATGGTGAGAAATTTCATTTCAGTCTTTTGCTTGATCACGCAAAAAACTTTGCTAGTAGAGTAAATAACAGAACTACTGGACAATCATATCGAGCTGACTGCTATACCATTACACGTTTTTAATTTAATATATTAAAGATTTCCTCAACTTTAAATACAGACTAATCGTTTGTTAATGAGTTGAGGGAATTATTGATCGCCTAAAAAAGTATCTCGAATAATGATAGAATAAGACACTAAAATCATTACCGAGAGGACAAAATTGAATCTACTAGTAAAATCCCTAAAAAGCGTCAAAGATATCATTCTCCCAGATGGCTCACAATATAGAACTCTACCTTTTGGTATTGTTAAAGGTAATGTGATGAAAATTGATTTTCATCATAATTTCAGACAGTACTTAGGACTTTATGAGTTTGAACTTAATTCCTCTTTTAAGGATCTTGTAAGACCTGGTTATAAGTGTTTCGATGTTGGTGGAAAAGGTGGATATAATGCACTTATGATGGCCAGACTTTCAAAAGGTGCAGGAATTGTTTCATTTGAATGTGAGAGAGAGGCCGTTGAAGAATTGCATGAGGTTTTTTCAAAGAATACTTATAATATAGAAGTTCAAGAGGGCTTTGTAAGTGACAAAGATGACGAGAAATCGATAACGATAGATACCGCTGCAAAGAAGTACTTTGCTCCAGACTTTATTAAAATGGATATTGAAGGTGCAGAAGTTCTTGCTCTTGAAGGTGCAAGAAATGTTCTAAGTGAACACAAGCCTCACCTTATTATTGAAGTGCATGGAAAAGATAAAGAAGAGGGATGTCTAAAAATTCTTAAAGAATACAATTACGATATTCAAATTATTGATCAAACAACAATTCTACCTGAAAAGAGAGATACCTTTGCTCACATAAGATGGCTGATATGTCGAGGTAAGAGCTAGAGATCTTAAAGGTAATTTGAGATGAGAGCTAATCAGTCACTTTCTAATTTTCTTGCGAGTAATGGTAGAGTTGTTATAGGTTCAATTCTCAGTATTTTAATTACTCCTCTTGTGATCAAGTATGTTGGAGATAGTGAATACGGTGCTTTTCGAGTCTTTCTCGATATCTTTGCATATTTCTCTCTTGTTGATATTGGTGTCTATTCCTCCTTCATTGTTATTCTTAATAAGAAATTTACGAAACAAAATAGAGTAGAAATCTCTAAGACATTCTTAGTTGCAAAGAAATTCTATACAAGGTTATTTGCAATTTCGTTGATTGCTTTTCTATTAACAAGTCCTATTGTTATTTACTTAGTTAAATCTGAAACTCTTGATAAGGGAATAGTTTATTACTCTTATCTTATCTTTATGTTTTCATTATTAAATCTATTATATAAAGCACATCAAGGATATTTAGAGGCAAAGAATAAATCTTCTATTATTTCCATGGGAAGTATTATTCAGAATATCCTTTTTTCTCTTGGGTCTTTGGGGCTGGCCTACTATGGATTCGGTTTAAAGGGCCTATGTGTTGCATTCGTGGTGTCTAGTTTAGCACCTTACGTTCTCTATTACTTTAAAGTGAAGAACTTAGTTGATACTGTTAATGTGTCGGATGAGGATTACAGTAAAGAGCTTAAGGAAGTGAACAGGTTTTCGAAGGCTAATTTCCTCGTTCACCTTACAGGGAAATTTTCTCTTTATAGTGATACTCTTATTATTTCATTCATCCTTTCTCCTGTGTCAGTTACTTACTATTTCGTGAGTAGCCGAATTATCTCTTTGGCCTCAACAGTTCCAGGAGCTATCTCTAGTTCAAGTTGGGCAGCTCTTGGTGAGATCTATCATGGTGGAGACTTATCTAAATTTAATCAGTATATTTATAGAATTTCGAGATTGATTCTCATTAGTTCTCTCCTGTTCATTGCTCCTTTAATTTTCATCTCAAGATCATTTGTCAGTCTATGGGTTGGAAGTGATTACTATTTAGGAGAATTCTTCATCTCTATTGTTATTGTGAATTTCTTTATTCAGTCTGTTATGAACTTTTGGGGGTGGTGCCTATCAACAACTCATCATCTTGATCGAGCGATAAAGATGCAATATGTTGGTCTTGTAAGTAATGTGAGCTCATCAATCATTTTGACTTTCTTTTATGATGAGTCTGGTCCCGTTCTTGGGACGCTTTTTACGAATCTCTTTATAAATATTCCTTGGCTACTTTATCTTATGAAAGATATTTACGGAATCAATATACTTTATCTGCTTAAGAAGCTTGGTATCTGTTTTGTTATACTTGTCTTATGTCTCTTGATGAGCTTTGAAGGTAAGTACATTGAAGTTACTAGCTGGAGTGACTTCTTATTTTATAGTGCTCTAACAGGAATAGGTTTTATTACTGTCGTTTATACTGTTGTCATGAATCAAGACGAGAAAGTATTCTATACAAGCTTAGTAAAGAGGTTCTTAAAATGATCGCAAGAATAAAGAGGAAGATCCAGTATCTCTATAGGAATGTCTTCGTTGAAAGATTTTATGGGAATTTCTTGATGCCTCTTTTCTATAATAAGAAATATAGAGTTGATAAAAAAAGTCAGCTTGAATTAGGTGAGCGTATTCTTATTTGGAATATTGACTCCTTAGGTGACTCCACGTGGATAACTCCTGTTTTAAAATCTCTGATAAATCATGATGTAAATTTAAAAATCACGCTGGTTCATAATAAGGTTTGTAGGGAGCTTTTTAATTATTTTGAAGATCAGATTGAATTAATAGGTATTGATGCGTCACCATTTTATGATCCCCGAAGTATTGGTCAAGAAGTAGAAGAGATTAGGGCACGAAGCTTTGATACGATGTTTATACTAGAAATGGGTGCTAGACCTAGTGATGCTGGTCGAGTTCTAGGACACAAGCTTGGTGTTGAAAATATTGTATCTTCCAACTTGGGACACTTAAAGGATATATGTCACTATGTCTTACCCGAAAACACAGACCATGCTCCCATTTATTGGCCTAAGTATTTCTTAAAAGTATTAGAGCCTTTTTCTGTAACGAAGGCTCGAGCGAGTATTGAGCTTCAGATTCCAAGACTTAATGAAGAGAATACTATTCTGATCCATCCTGTTGTCGCAGGCTATGGACTTTCAACGAAGATGCTTCCAATCTCTAAGATCATTAATCTTATAAAACATATTTTAAAAACGACTGATTCAAATATTGTGATTACTAGTGGCCCAGGAGAGAGAAAATTTATTCAAGAGATTTTTTCTGAAATTCAGACAGAGAGACTGATTGATAAATGTGAAATACTTTCTATTCGTGATCTCATTGAGAGAATAAATAGATCAAAGCTCATTATTTGTAACGATACTTCAGTACTTCATATTGCAACAAGTTTAAAAAAGAAGATCATTACATTCTTTGGTGCGACAAATGAATTTAAAATTGCAGATATTGAAAATAATAATGTTCACGTTTTATCTTCACAGCGTGAGTGTCGAACCTGTCATATTAATAAAGACTCTTATCCTTATTGGCCTAAGTGTATCTACGATAGAGCTGAATGTCTCTATGATATTAGTCTAGATGAGGTTACTAAAAAGTTTGATGAGGTCATATGTTAAAACTAATGAGAAGTATCTTACGTAAGATTCCTTTATGGGTAGCTTTTCAAGAATTGCGTAGAGAGGGACTAGGAAATGCCTATAAACGTCTGCGAATTCAAAAGAAGGTATTAGATACAGCTCCTATGCATTTAGATAGTGAGGGTGATGTTGAGGTACATGTTCTAACATGGAGAAAAGACTATATAAATCTGATCTGGTCGCTCAAGACATTTTATGCATTAAGTGAGAAGCGCTTTCCTTTAGTTATACATGATGGGGGACTGCATAACAGACATAAACATATTCTTTTAAAACATTTTCCTGAGGCACGAATTATCGATAAGACATTGGCAGATAAGGAGGTTGGTGACTTCCTCGAAGAAATGGGATTATCAAAATCTAAAGAATACCGTCTGACAAATGTTGCTTCTCTTAAGTTATTTGATTATAAACACTACTCAAGTGCTAAGAGAATAATTCATATTGATTCTGACATTGTGTTCTTTAAGAAGCCTACAGAATTTTTAGATTATATTGACGACTCACTAAGTGTTTTTAATAAAGATATGAATTATGCTTATAGTATTGCTCCTACTGCACTCGAAGAATTGGTAGGTGAGCATGTTCCACATCTTATTAACTCAGGTCTTTTTATCGTGGATGTTGAATCGTTGAATCTTGAGTTGACTGAGATGTGTCTTAATCAAAGTGCAGAGTTATTCTCTAATAAATGGGTCACGGAACAAACTTTACATGCAATATGTGCAACGAAGTACGGTTATCAATTTCTTAGTAAAGACTATCTGATTAGTACTCATCGTGGACTACCTGAAGATATTGTATGCAAGCATTACACAGGCTTTTTTAGGCCACTATTCTATCAAGAGGGCCTACATGAAGTTGTAGATAGAAAGGTTTTAGACTTTCTCTAGTTTTATATCGATATAACACGCTGGAAAAATCCATGCCCACTTCTGTTCATAATTCCAAGTGAATTTATTCCCAATTTTTTCAAAGAGCCAATTAATATAGCGGTGTCTATGAAAATGAAGATACTTGTATTTGATTTTAAATTTCGCCTCAGAGTAATAGAATCTTTCATGATCAGGATCAAAGAAGTCGAAACTATAATAGCCTAGGTGAAACTTATGTGTTGGATCAGTATATGAGTTAGCAGATGAAAAATGCGGTGTCTTAAGATGTAGCGTACCACCTTTTTTGAGTAGTCGATAACACTCTGTGATCGTTTTCATAACATCATCTAAGTGTTCAATAACATCATACATAACGATAAGATCGAAAGAATTGTCTTCTAGTGGAAGAGGCGTTTGATTTAAATTCCAAACAAGATCTGGATTTGTTTGTTTTGCAATATCAACAGTGAAGACATCGCCTTCTATTTGTTCAAAGCCTGATCCAAGAGATAGCGTTTTCAATATTAGTCCTTTAAAAAATGAGTGTTAATATTTATATCGTGTGAATATTTTAAAACCTAAATGTTAAGATATATTCACGCTTATCCATTAGTTGGCACTATTTCAAAGAAATATTTACCTACATTTCGTATTTTCACCTATTTAGGCAATTAAGTAAATTAAAGAGCTATAATATTTCAGTATATTACCGATATATTCTTTGGAGAATATAAATATTGTGAGTAGTTTAAAAAAGAAGAACACATTCAACTCAGACTCTGAGACTCATTCAAATGATGACTTTGAATTAGTGAAATCAACGCGCGCAAATGGAACGTTAAACTTTAACATTCCTAAATCTCTTGATGAGAGATTAAAGAAGTTTGATAACGATACGAAGATCACAAATATTTCAGTAGAAGAGAGTGGGAAGAAGAAGAATATAACTACGGAAGAACTCAGAGACTATATTTCTAATAATAAGAAAATTAATAAAATAACGATTGAAGAAGTTAAGGCCAATGATGTTAAGAGAATGGACTTACACTTTGATCAAGAAAAAGCGCAGCGTAAGTCTGGCGTTCATAAGGACTTTTCTATTATAGATTTTGAAAAAGAGGTTAACACTCACTTTCTTAATACTTATAAAAAAGAAAAACTTAAGAATGAATTTAAAGAAGTCGTTGCCTTGTTAAATGATGATAGACTCAAGCTAAAAAAGAAACCAAATTTAGTGGAAGAGTTTGATGAACTCAGAAATTTTTCTAAGGTTTATCATAAGCCAAGAAAGAGAATAAATGAAACGAATAAAGAAGAGTTTGTTCGTCCTGAAGCAGTCTCTCTTAGTATTGTTGATAGTGACAAAGAAAATGATAAAGAGAGTCAGATTAATAAGAGCGTAAATGTTGATATTTCAAAACATGAGCTGAGAAGAAAGAATAATAAATCTCTTTCTAAGCTCTATTATCGAGCAGTTAATCATATTGAATTATTTAAACTAGGTGATACCTACCTTCAGGATTATAACCGTGGGGTAAAGAGTATAGCATTTAATAGTAATGAATCAGCCCTTGAAAGAGAAAAAACCGTTTTAGGTATTTCTTCTTTTTTAAATTATAATGCTCGCGTAACAGTAACTGTTGTTACAGATAACTTTGAACAAAGTATTTATAAAGACTTACTTCCTGACTTAGAAGTTGTGACAAAGAATAGTGGGCATGGTGATATCACATATAGTTGCTTGGCCACTGCTGGAATAGAGATCGTTGATTACTCTGAGCTGTGGAATGCTTTTGCAGAAGTAGCTGATGGGCATATTGAAGAATTTATAGAAGCATTTACAAAGATGGCCGATGTTATTCTTTGGGACTTGCCATTCTTATCTAAAATGAATGACAAGAAGGAGCTATTCTTTCCAATTATTCGATATCTAGACAATGTCAGTTTTATCGTTAAATCAAATGTTTCAAAGTACGGAGAGCTTGATGCTCTAAAGGAATACTTTGATAAATATCAAGTCCCCATAAAGGGACTCGTTCTGGCTGAATAATAATGGGTATACTCAAACTAAAAGACAATTTTTCTAACGAAGAGTCTACTTCATTTAAGAAGAACTCACGAAGACGTGGGCGACACTTTTATAAAGTTGAAAATCATCAAGAGCTCTTTAAGATAGGTGATTCATTTCTCAATGACTTTAAATCTGGAATTAAGAGTTTTGCCATTAGCTCTACTGGTTACCATACTTCTCAGCAAAAAACGATTATGGGACTGGCGAGCTTCTTTGATCACCAAGAAGATTTGAAAATTGCTATTGTTACAGAGGTTTTAGAAGGCGGATATTTTAGTCAGTTAATCAATCTTGACGAGAAGCATAACGTTGAGATAGGAAATGAGCTAAGTTTCAATGTTCATAGTTTTCATGGTCATTTTGATTTTCTATCACTTGAAGAGCTACTTCTAAATGAGAAAGTGGCTGAAGATGATGAGGATATGCTTGAGAGCATTGATGACTTTCTTGAGTCATATGATATAATTTTCTGGGATGTACCGGAAATACATCGGATACAAAATTCATTGCAGATATATTTTCCAATGCTAGAGAGATTTGAATGCTTGTCATTGATTGTTGCTCAGAGCTTAACTAAGAAAGAAGAAGTTGATCATATTATTAGTTTTTTTAAAGACTATGGTGTTACCTTAAAAGGGTTTCTCTTTGATGGTCATACTGTTGAGGAAAAAGAAAAACCAAAAGGGTTTTTTAGGCGATTTTTTAAATAAGGATTTCTTTTGAAAAAATTGAATGTCATCTTGGATGAGACAACAATTATTAATTTTTCTTTTTTTAAAAAGTTATTGCTTCGTTATAAGTTTCTTTCGACAATTATTGTTCTCATTTCTGTTATTTCTTTTACATATTATTATCAAAAACAATATGACATTTATAGAATTTCAAAGACATTTAAAAATGTATCAAATGATTCAGATTCGCCCTTGACGACAATATCTAATATTGTTGGAGAAAATAAGAAAGGTATTTCTGAAGAAGAAGTTGTTTCAAGTCTTAATTCTATCGATTTTGTTAGAAACTTGGCAGAGACTATTTATGAAGGGCAGGACTTTCTTGAAATTAATTTTAGTGATCTCCTCGTCAAAGACTCTCGAACAACCGCTGAGGTTTATGCAGGTTGCGAGGAAGAGCGTGAATGTATCATAAATTACTTAATGGAGAGACTACCTGAGCTCTATGATGTAAACATTAATGGTATGGTTCAAAACAATTTTACTCTTACGGTAAAAACCCTGGATCAAAAGAGTTCACGTTTTATTCTTCGCTCACTTGAAGATACAATACAGTCCTCCAGAGTAAGTACAATTAGGCGTGTTCACTCTCAGCAAAAAAATATCACACAGAAGCTTCTTGAAACAAAAATATCAGAACTCGATAATGCTGACCCTAATAAATTGCAACAACAAGAAGAAAGTCTTGGAGAGAGTGTTAAACAGTATAATGAAAGAATCAGTATTGTTTCACGAGATTATCATTCATTGAAGATTCAGATGGATCTTTTAGACTCTCAATTAGAGCAGACTAATAAAGCTCTTAATTCACAAGCAAAGAAAGATTATAATTATAAGCTCGCAAAGAAAGCAAAGGTCATCAGTTCTAAAATTGAAAAATATAGACAAGACATTAGTGCGATCGAGGTAGCCCAAAGTGACTTTCAGGAAGATAGCTCGATTCTCGATCAATTAAGAGCTGAGCTGACAAAGGCCGAAGATGAATTAAAGGCAATCCCTAATTATAAGTTATATGTTGGAGGAACGGAAGCTTTCTTAAAGAAGAAAGATAAGTCATCTGTAAATGTACGTTTTGACTCAAAGGTTAAAAAGCGACAATTTCAGAGAGTTAAAAATGAGCTTCAAAGTCTTCAAGAAAAGCGGGACGAGACAGTTCAAAAGAAGAAAGAGGTATCTAGTAAGTTAAAAATGATAAAGCCAACAATGGACTATATAAAGCTTTTAAAAGAAAAACTGTTACAATTGCAGATAATAGAGTCCACAATTGTTTCAGATTATGTCTTCAGTGATAACGTAAGTGGTATAAGTGTTTTTAAGAGAACGTCACTTGCAAAGGTAATTCTCTTTTGTGGTTTCTCTACAGTCTTTTGTCTCTTTGCTGTTGTGCTCATGAGGTACTTACTTGATACTAAGATTTACGACGAATATGAGCTCAATAAAAACTATGAGAATATCGATGTCATAGGTAAAACCCCAGACTTTAACTCTTAGCAGTATTGTTCAATCCATTTGTTTTACTAAATAGATTTTGCTAGTATCTCCAAAAATTTACAGGAGTTTTATGGTGGAATTATTTAAGAGAATGATGATTTGTTTATTTCTAGTGCTACATTCATCGAGCTTTGCAATTAAACCAGGTAAATATAACTTAAAAGAAATTGCGTTACCGTCTGAAGTCAAAGATCTTTCTAAGTCATATGGATCTGTTTTCTTTTCACCATCAGTAAAAGACACCGTTCTTGTTCCTGTACACTTTTGGGGCGAAGTAAAGAAGTCTGGATTACACTTCTTGCCAATTAATACTACTTTTATGAATGGAATATCTATTGCTGGCGGCCCACAGGCGAGTGCTGAGCTAGATAGTATTAGACTCACAAGAAAGAGTGAGAGTGGTGAGCTAGAAATTTTGAAATTTAACTTAAGTGACGGTGGCGAAAAAGATGCTTATAAAGAAGTTCTTAAACCTGGTGATTCTATTTTTGTTCCAAAGTCCAATTTCTATGAAAATAGGTCATATTACACATCTCTTGTAGGCGTATTTGCTACAATCATTTCAAGTGCTCTTGTTTTAAGACAGATTAATAAGAATTAATTAAGTTTCTGTTTCGGTTTGTTCATTTTATCTATTAGCACAAGAATTACAGGAATAGTCACGGTCGCAGCGATGTCCATGATATTCTCTAAAAGAGTGTTAGTGAGAGAGAAACTATCAAGAACTTCTTTAATTAACTCAATTAGGAAGACGAAGAATAGCGCCGTCACTGAGTTTATCTTTATAACTTTCTTTAAGAAGATATAAATGAGATATCCAATGACTGTATGTAGAAGTAAGTCGAGGGGAATGACCCCCGCAATCTTTGTTTCAGATATCTTCTTCATTATCAATGAGTAATTTTTAATCACTTCTGTTACTTGCATATTTAAATCCTAGAGCACTATAGTACCAAAAACAAAACGATTCAGGGTTATAAGGTAAAAGAATTCCTCCCCAATTTCCAAGTATGATAACGAATGTCGTTGCAGCTGAAACGAGAATAAGAGGCAGTTCTGGAGAGTTTGAAAAAAATCTTCTTATAGCAAAATTGATAAGCTTAATTGGAATAATGATAATTGTTGTAAGATAAAAAATCATACCAATTCCAAAGTCGATAACCAGACTTATGTAGAGATTATCCCATGCCCAGCTATTTCCAAGATTATAAATAGGGTCCTTTAGGATTGTGCCTACGTGAAGGTTACTAACTCCTCCAGTTCTTCCTGGCCCAAGGCCAAGTGGGGATTGCGAAAGGTGATGCAGTATGAATGAAATTGCTTTTTGTGGGCCCTCTCTGGAGCTTGATATTTCTCCTAGATTAGTAATCGATACGAATCTCTTTATTGCGGTTTCAAACATTTCACCAGCAAATAGATTTCCAATATTTCCATAGAATGCAATACCTATACCCACTATGCTAACACCAAAGAGATACATGAGTTTCTTTAGTTTTCTATCACCTCTTAAGTAGAGAAAGATATTGATGATAGCAATAACCATGAGCCCTTTTAGGAGGCTACTTCTAACTTGAGATAAGAACATGGCATAGAGGCATGTAAGCATAATAGTTAGGTTAATTAGCAGATCTATCTTTTTTACTTTAGTCTTTATGAATAGTAGGGGTAAGAATAAGGCCATATAGACTGCATATCCACCTGGTAAATGTGTGGATGAAAAGGGTCTATATAGTAAGCCTGTGAAGGCATCTTTAAGTATATTTTTATAATAGGGATGAATAGCAATTATAAATTGATCACCTTGGAAGAACTGAAAAATCGCAAGAGTTGAGGCTAAAAAGAGAGTAAGTCTGATGAGATGATATAGCTTATCTAGGTTTTTTTCATTCGAGAGACCATCATTTGTAAGAAAACTAAAGAAGAGAATAAATGGAACTATATAAATCTTAAGAGCAGTAACTACAGCATAGAGAGAAATTGCGTTCGGGTTAAAGAGTTGAACTCCATACCAGGCAAAATGTAGAGTAATTAAAATATAAATATAATAGGGAACAGACTTTGTATCAATAACCTTTTTATTAGCATAGAAAGCTTTAAATGCAACGATAAGGAGAAAGACATCAAATACAAGTCTCGCAACGGGGTTATAGGCCCAGAGAACTCTTCCTTGTCCTTCAATCATTGCAAATGGAAAGAAGTAGGGGAGAACTTCTGCTGGTTTTAAGTAGAAGATCATTATTGCAAAAAGAGCAAGAAATGCTCCGTATAATATATTGAGTTGCGAGAGTCCCAAGAAATTAAATAGAAAGAATAGAATATAGATAAAGTAGAATATCTTACTTAGTTTAGAATAAAAGGGACTAGATATATCCTCTGACATTTTTTTTCTTTGTTAAAAATCAATTCAAATTATCTCATTTACCGGTATAATAAGCAAATGGATAAAGAACAAAGTGTGAACAAAAAGAAAGTTTTGCAAATCTCAAAATTTTATCCACCTTATAAAGGTGGGATAGA
>DDIK01000068.1 GCA_002338505.1 Bacteriovorax sp. UBA1852 | reverse complement strand
CCAGCCGTTTTGCGAGCAGAGGACTACTAGGATTAATATTAGCGGCTCTCAGATACAACTCTCGCGCTGTAGCAAAGTCCCTTTCACGATACTTAAGCCAACCCAATTCTAAAAGATTCTCAAAGAAATCTGGATTCTTTGAATTTGCTAACTCAAATGACTTTCTTGCTTTTTCATATTCTCTTTTCTGAACAAGTGCTTTACCTAATATGTAATAACCAAATTCAGACTTTGAGCTTTCAATCTCTTTCTTTGCAGCCTCGATAGCCTCTTCAAGTTTGTTTTGCTTAAGCTTGATTACAGCTTTTTCATAATAAATTTTTGGATAGGTTGGCATCTGATCGATCACACTATTTATTTGACCTAGCGCTTTCTTATTATTTCCATCCCTAGCATAACCTCTCGCCAAGGTCATCTTAGCCTTTATATCTCCTGGATTTATCAATAAAAGCTTTTCTGCAGAATCCACTAACAAATCATTATTTCCATCAATCAATGAGGTCTCTATTAGATAATTATAAAGTGACTCATCCTTAGTATTAAGATCTTCAAGCATTTCTTTATAGATTCTATAATCTTTATAAGACTGGTTTCTATAATGCAAAATAGCTAATTTTCCAATAATACGAGGATCATCCTTGGCCTCCTCAAGTTCTCTCAGCAAGTACCCCTTGGCCACATCAATTCCCTCAAGCTCAAACAGAACCGTTGCGTAAAGCATTTTGTATTTTATATTTACGGGATCAAGACTTCTTGCCTCATTCAAATAAGACCTGCAGCGCTTATACATATTTATATCGCAACTTATTTCTGCTAATTTATAAAAATATCTATCCTCGATAGGATTTAACTCTAATGCATCTCTATAGCGCGAAGTCGCCACCCTCCTATTACCTTTTTGCAAAAAATACTCTGCAAGAATTTCATAGAAGAGGTGACTATTTTTTAGTGGATTCTCTGCATGTAGTGCTGAAAGATACTCATTTACATCTTTAAATTGGTAGCCTCTTATTAATGCCATAAGGTAAGAATGACTCACTTCCTGATCCTTGGGATAGAGTTCATTTAATGCCTTAAGAGTCTCAATAGCTTCCATTATATAGCCTCTCTTAGACTGAAGCTCAGATAAATATATTTTAGCCCTCTTACTTTTGGGCTCTAAATCTACAGCATCTATCGCCTTTAAAAAGGCACTATCCCACTTGCCTAGCTTTGCAAGTTCTCTTGAGTCTGTGATGAGTTGCTCAATTTTTGAATACTTTATTAATTGCTCAGAAATATCTCCCCCGCCCAGCTCAAGTGAAGCAAGGGTATCCTTAAGCTCATTGTCTTCATATTGATTCAAGGAGCTTATAAACAGCTTAGAAGCTTTCTCAATATTACCGTCTGCCGCATTAACAAAACCTGCAAACTTTAATCCTTTTCCAAACAGTCTCGGAGAACCTTCTCCTTGTAAAGCGACGAGCACTTTTGCAACTTCCTTAAGTTCTGATATTTTACCCATATCAAGGAGTAGCTCTCCGTAATTTACGAGATAATCCATCGAATTTTTATAGTAAGTATAATTTTCTCTATATAACTTATAAGCTAAGTCCTTTTTATCTTCCATAACATGAAATGAAGCCAGAGCATCTATTACCTCAACAGACTTCTTCGCCTCAGACAAACTTTCAAAAACAACTCGTGCATCTTCCTCATTTGCTTCATCAATAAGAATCTTGAGGTAAAAAGATAGAATTCGAGCATTATTCTTACTCAATCGAGAGTAGTTTTCTAAGATTTTTTTGGCGGTAAGTTTCTTATCCATATGAAAATAAAATAAGGCCGCACCAAGAGCAACTCGCCAATCAGTATAAAGGCTAGACTTGGCTAAATTTACAAGTTTATACTGAACTCTTGCAGAACTTTGAATATCTTTAGTCATTGGCAATATTTCACCATAAACCAATACCAAATGTGACAGAGCCGGATTATCTCTTAAACCGAACTGAAGCGATTTAAAGAAGAAGGTTGAGGACCTCACCTTTGAATAGTAATCACCTTTTGCATATTCAGACACTCCCTTTTCAAAAAAGCTCTGTGATTGCTCCGGTGATTCTTTTAACTGAAGCGGAAAGGCAATATTAGGTTTTAAAATTTTCTTGATATCTATCTTTTTGTCATCTTCATCCAGATAAAAAATTAAAAAGACGCAGAATATAATAAAAAACATACTCTTCTTTTTTTTACCTTCTGACTCCCCAAGTTCTTCAATATCCTCTACGAACTCCTCTGCACTTTTCGCAGCCAACTTCCTCTCATCTCTCTTAATTTCATCTTCAAGTTCTTTATATTCAAACTCAAGTTTACGCTTTTGCAGCATCGGAAGATTTTCATCATGGGATTTCATATCGAACATTACTGTATCATCATCTTGTGAAACGACAATTTCTTGAATCTCTTCTGGCTCTTCCTGCTGCTCAATATCCTCATCTTGTACTTCTTCAATGATTTGATCTTCAGCAAACTCGACATTAATATCACGCACGACAGTTTCATCGAGATCAACATCATTATTTATTCGAATGACACGAGTCTTTTCAAGCTCTTCACCAGGCTCTTCAATAATACCCTCAAAGCGCTGTGAATCTTCTTCGATTTCGAAATTTAAAGTTTCATCTTCCCCATCATCCTTATTTCCAAAGTCCTCCAAAACAGTTTCATCTATTTGCTCAGCCTGAGGTTTAAGTTTGGCAATCTCTGGGATCTCTTTCTTAGTGAGAAGTCTTGTGGCCTTTGTTTCTTGGTCTTCGACTTTTTCTACCGGCTCTTTTTCTAATACTGGACTTACATTAAAATCTTTAAAGGATGAAATTGGCATCCACTCACCAATCGGGAATGTTTGGCACATGGCCGATTCATCAACCTTAGCTTTCTCAAAAAGAGATAACACCTGCTCTTTTGTAAATGGTCCAAAAACTCTTTCGTCAGAGAGTTTAATGCGAAACTTCTTCATAATGATATTATACTTGCTTCAGTTGATTATAACTATCAGGAACAATATTTCTTACATAGACTGACTTAAGATAGAGAACCATTAGAAAAATATTTGCTATCATAAAACTAGGGTTGGCTATATCGTTTACATGACTAAAATAATACAGGACTGGAAATAAACAAAGCGTTAAAGTCAGGCGCTTTATGACATCATTTTTTATCCAATGTTCTACACATAAGATTGTTATAAAGAACACTTGAAAAACTAAATACTCTTGACTTAAAAAAGAATAACTCTCAATAAGAGGGATCGAAAGTATTGATCCCAAAAAAAACGCCATCGGTAGGTTTTTGAAAAAATGATTTCTCACAACAACAAGCAAACCTAAACCAAACATGAAATAATATACAAATAGACTCATCTCGCTCAAGGATGCCAGAATCGTTGCAAATACTATCTGGTAGACGAAATAATCTAAAATGTTAACAGATGACTTAAAGTGAATAAAAGCCGAGCCCAGAAATAAAACAAGGATAAACTCCTCTATAGAGACTTGATATACCGAAGGTAAATGAATCTTAAGCGCTACAAAGATCATAACAGTTAGAAATATGAAAAATTGGTAAAAAATATTTTTGATATTTTTAGCCGCAAAGAAAAATGGAAACAGAAAGATAAGCATTTCAAAAAACTCAAATTGAGCGACAATACCTACGTTAACAAACCATATGCTATACAATATTTTTAAGACCTCATCTTCTTGATTTTTTGTATTGCCGAAGTAAATAATCAAGATAGTAAAAACCGATATAAAAGTAAGCTCAATCTCAGTCAAAATTATATTTGACCACAGAAATACAAGGGCTGACGTAAATACAAAAATAGTAAATGTTGACAGTAATGCAAATGAAACTCTAGATTTCAGCAAATTTATTATCTGAACTAGGATCGGAACAAAGCTTAGTAAAATATACTTCTCAAGCACTTTCTAATCTCCTAAACTTTGAATAAATCATTATTACTAAAAATATTACACAAGATGCACTTAATTCTGCGCCTCCATTGAAAAATGCTAATGGTCCAAAAAGAAAAACTAATATGAAAAAAGAGGAATACTTATTAATTTTTTCGTGAGCGATAAGAGCAAGAGAGTATATGACAGGAACAATTAAGAAGCTTTCAATTCTTCCTGTTAATAAAAATAATATATATGACAAGGCTATTTCAAAACTCTTGAATATAACGGCTATAAAAGTAAAAAGAAATGGCAGGTAGTTTAACATCACATCCAAATTTCCCTCTAGAACAAGAAAGCCCTTAATGCCGAGTAGAGAACTCACGACAAATAGAAGATAACGGTCTGAGCGAAACAGTGATATCACCATAATCGCCACCAAATGAAGTCCTAGCGCACTAATTTCAGATATAATATTTAAACTTAAAAAGCTAAGAATTATAAAAAACGTCACTAGCAATTGTTTAATAATAATCATATCAAAGTACAAAAATGCATACAGTGCAAGAGTAAAAGTGACGACCATGGGATCATTTGCACCAAGAAGCGAGATTAAGACTACTGGTGATCCAAGCTTTAACTCTCTAGAGGACGCGAAAACACTATGAGAAACAATCAAGAGTCCTGCCAAAATTAGTTCATAAGTACTAAGGCTTACTTCGAGAAATTGATAGTATTGATTCGAAAAGAAAAATAGAACACATAGAAAAGTTGAAAATAATATAAATTTCAATCGATCGTTTTTCATAAGGTTACTCATAGAAGCACCATCTTCAATATTAAAAAGCAACCAACAAGACAAATAGTGTACAAAATAAAAACATCAGTATTTTTCATGATATTTTGTAAACCACGTGAAACACTAACATTCTTCTTACTCTCTATGATTGGAGTTGTGAAACTATTAAGAATTCTTGATAAATCTATTTTAGAAATCTTTCGCTTACCTCTAATTTCATACTTCAAAACTAAATTCTCTATCGTCTGTGGAATAAATTTTCTAAAAATAAACAACGTAATTGGTATAAGTATTACTGCGAACATTTCAAAAGTAGATGAGACTAGACTTGTACCAACAATCTTTAGAAAGCCAAAGATACTATACTCTGCATTATAATAAAAACCAGAAGCTATAGTTAAAACGACAGGGCTGATAATATAAGTTTTTAAACTTAAAAGTTCTAAATTACTCGTTCTAAATATTGCTCTAAGGGCAAATAACGTATACATAATTAACAGTGGTATGAATAAGGCCACATCAACTGCTAACATAAACAGAAAGAAATAAATAACAGAGAGATGATAAAATTGAGGTCTTAATAAGCCTCTACAGCTTAACTCTCTTTTCTCAAGCCTGTGTATAACTTCAAACATTACCTGTTCTATAGCAACGATCATTATAAAGACCCAAAAAATCTTCAAATCATAAAAAAGATAGAGAAAAAGAGACATCATTAAGTACCTCGAATTCCAATTGGTCCTCTCGGCGAAATAAGTCATGGCCATGAGAAATGCAGAAATTACAAATGCGTAATTCTGTGTAATATCTGGAATGTATGAGACTAAAGGAACTACTAAAAATATCAAAAGCTCTTTACTTAAATCTTTCTTTAACAATAACAAATAATAACTAAGTACAATAAACAAACTAGCAAACGCAATGTGCCCATAAAAGTATACACACAAAAAGAACCCTAAAAGCATATATAGAGAACTCGTCTCTTTGTGTAATACTAAAGATAGCAAAACTATAGTTAGTAAAAAACTATAATCAGTAAGATCAATTGGACTAAAAATTATGATAATAGGTAAAAATAATGAGACGAACTTAAGATTCTTATCTACTGAGGAAATATTCATCAAAGCGGCGAGATAGCAAAGAATCTGCACAAAACCCACAAATGTTTCATCATAGTTTAAGAAATATCCAAGTGTTCCAAGAAGAACGAATACTAAATTTGCGCCCTTAATATAAGATTGACGCTCAAATAAGCCAACAAGAAAGACAATCAATGTACATAATAAAATTATAAACACACTAAACTCTCTTCCTTAAGCTCAAAACATTAATCATTATAAATAACAATACAAGCATAATAAGTGAGAACATACTTTGCTTACCGGTCATAAATACATTCAAAGTTTCAGCAAGTGTAATAAATAGAACCATAATGCAAAACAGATCCCTGCGAAAGTCTGTCTTGTCCCTTCTTAAAAGACTTAGTATTGAAATAATAACAATTACTGAGATATTCAAAGCAATTTCATACATTCAATCCTCCCTCTTTCTTAGAAACATGAGACATATAATCACAGTCATGAATAATATGAAAAATGCTTTAGGGTCTAAGCTTTGACCAATCTCAGGCAAACGAGCAACACCATTAACAAAAAAAGCCTTAATTAGAAATAGACTTACCAATACAAGAAAAGCTGAAATCATCAATATATGCTTAACGTTTCTCACATCTTTATAGCTTTTAGTAATACCATGCGAATTTAAATCAAATCTTGATATGTAAAAAATTACAAACTGCAGTGATATCAAAAATAGTGAAACAATTTTAAACACATGTGATAAATAAGAACTTAGAATTATGATAGAAATAGTTACAACGAATGTAACAAGAGTAACAAAATGACTAACTTTAGATAACTTTATATCCATGTCAACACCTTCATAATCAGCACAACCAATAAGATCAGAACACAAAATACTATGTTGCGAAAAGTCTTTTGTAGCTTCTCACTTCTCGTCAAAATAGGAAATATGGCCTTTGCTCTTTTCATAAACAAGACGACAATGAGCAGTTTGATATACGCTAAGAGAAACTGAGTTAAATCAAGCAGTCTAGGGTGCGTAATGAGTTTATCAATATTACCGAAACTAAAGAATCCCCCCATAAACAAAATCAAAAAAGTTACAATTATTACAAGATTTAAAAAGAAGTCATAGATTTGTTGAAAAAAAAGCTCTCCAGCTGTTCCATCTTTCTTGTTAAAAAGAAGTAGAAGGGAATTATCAATAAAGATGTACGCAAGGGGCGCCAACAGAAAAACATTCCACTTTGGGAAGAATACAAATGTAGAATTCTGTATGCTTATCAGGTCTTTAAGACTAGTTATGTTATAAATAATGACAATAATAAGAAAGATTAAGCTATAAACAAATGACTGAGAAAGCTTTAGTAACAACTCATAAGAAACATCTTCCTTACCCCGGGCCAAGGATAAGTCTAGGGATGAAATGATAAATAGAGAGAAGAAGATAGGAAGTGTAGTTAGATCCAAGAAGTAAAAATCAGACATATAATCTGTAAACAAAAGAAGTACTAAGCACGCCATTGTCACAGTTATAACGAATATTGAAAAAAACTTTAATACACATGTAGAAAGCGTTAATAAACGAATCTTCTGTGACAACAGTCTCGTATCAAAGAGTCCAAATAAAGATCTACTTCTTAAATCATATAAAATATAAGATATTAAAATTATCAGAGAAAGAGTTTGCTCAAATCTCATCTAACATCTTCCTTTTTCATAAAACTACAAAAAATTAGCAGTACACTAAGTTGTATAAAAATCAAAAAAACCGCATTTATCGAAGAGAGAAAAACTTTATTTTCGTAACCAACATAAACGAGCGAAACAATCACCAAGAGATTCAAAGCTCCTACAATAACAATCCTCTCAAGAATCGATGAACTTATTCCTGAATCTCCACCTGTTTGCTGCAAATTGTCTTGAAAGCGAAATTGTTTGAATATATAAATCAGGGGCCATAAAAAGGCCCCTGACATAATAAATAAAAGAAATATTAGTAAAGCTGAATTAAGTGTGTTCACAACTTATTGTATAAAAAGCTTAGCCCCATTTGCAATAACTAAAACCTGCTCCCAAAATATTCCAAGAACTACAACTGGGATAGAAAATGCTGCTATAATTGCTTGTGATTTAAAATCAAAAAGTGAAACAGATTCTTCACTTTCGGAGTCTCTGAAGATCATATTCTTCACAATTTTTAAGTAGTAATAAAGAGATATGACAGAGTTAAAACCTGCAATTGCCGCTAATACATAGTATTTCTCAGAGATTACAGCTGACAGGATGTTAAACTTAGCAACAAAGCCTGAAAGTGGAGGTAATCCAGCAAGAGAGAACATTACAATCGACATCAGAATGGCCATTAATGGGTGATTCTTAAGAAGTCCATTAAATCTCTCAAAATGATCATTTCCATAATGGTCCTGAACAAAAGAAGTGACATAGAAAGCTACTGTAGTCATGAACAAGTATGTTATAGCATAAAATAGAATAGCTCTGTTACCAATCTCTCCAATAACTACTACTCCCAGTAACATCACACCAGCATGTGAGATACTTGAATATGCAAGCATTCTCTTCACAGATCTTTGACCAATCGCCGCGACATTACCAACAGTCATCGTAAGTGCAGAAATGATCATAAGAAGAACAATCCAACTCTCTTTGAGTATATTTTCTGAACCTGCAAAAAATACATTTGTTACTCTAACAATCACTATTATCCCTGCAACCTTTGGAACAATTGAAAAGAAATTAGTAACAGGAAGAGGTGCACCCTCGTACACATCTGGTGACCACATATGAAAAGGTACACAAGCAATCTTATAACCAATACCAGCAAAGAACATAAGGAATGCAGGCATAAGGATCAAAGCATCGGAACTAGTGATAGCACTCATTCCAGTATAAATCTCTGAAAATTGTATCGTACCAAGAACTCCAAAGATATGACTCATACCAAAGAGCATGATACCAGAAGTTACACCACCATAAAGGGCATACTTAAGACCTGCTTCAGAAGACCTCTCATCATTCTTTTTAAGTGATGCCATAACATACGAAAGTATAGAAAGAGTTTCTACTCCAATATAAAGAATCAGCATATTATTAGCCGAAGAAAGCAGAAGACCACCGATTAAAATACCAACTGCTAGAATGACATACTCAGCCTTCACTTCTTCATAAATATCTTTTGATACTCTTGATAAGTAAATCGCCGCTGCGGTTCCAATAACCATAACTATTTTTGCAATATTACTAAATGGGTCTATTACCAAAGAACCTGTAAATATCGTTACAGGTTCATTACCGATTTTAGCAACGAGTAAAACAAAAACCGACAAGAGACCAAGATATGCTGTAGAATAAAGCATCCCCTTAGCACTTCCCTTAAGATTATTGTCATAAGAAGATTCGACCATTATTAAGAACACCATCGTTAGGCACATTATTGCCTCTGGAACGTAGTGACTTAAACTAGCTAAATACTGTAGAGCCATTTTTTACCTCAATTAATTAATACATCGCCAGCAGAGAAACTAATTTCCCTACAGAAGCTTTCATCATATCTAGTAGAGGCGATGGCCAAATACCAAAAAGGATTACAGCAACACAAAGTGGTACCATATAGAAAACTTCTCTTGCATTCATATCTGTATAAGACTTATTTTCTTCAATTACTTCACCAAAGAACATTCTCTTAAACATCCACAGTAAGTATGCAGCACCTAGTAAGAGACCAAGAACAGCTATTACTGTAATAGTTGTAAATCTTTCGTAAATCCCTAAGAAAATTAATGCTTCAGAGATAAATCCAGATAGTCCTGGAAGACCCATTGATGCAAACATTGCTATAATGAAGACAATTGAGAAAACCGGCAATTGAGTATATAAACCTCCAAAGCCTTTCGTTCCATCTGGTCTAACGATCCATCTATGATGAGATCTTTCATATAGAATACCAATAAGTAAGAACATCATTGCTGTTGAAGTACCGTGGTTAAACATCTGTAAAACAGCTCCGTTCATACCTTGTACTGTCATTGCAGCTAGTCCAAGCATAACAAATCCCATGTGAGAAACAGAAGAATAAGCTACTAACTTCTTTACATCTGTTTGCGCCATAGCACAGAACGCTCCGTAGATTACATTTATTAAACCTAACCAAGCAATTGCATCCGAGAAATAAACAGAGGCGCTTGGAAAAATTGGATATGCAATTCTTAAGAAACCATAAGTCCCCATTTTTAGTAGAACACCTGCAAGAATAACAGAAATTGCAGTTGGCGCCTGAACGTGAGCATGTGGCAGCCATGTGTGAAAAGGAAATACTGGAACCTTAATTGCAAAACCTATAAAGAGTGCAATAAAGAACACTTTAGCAAACGGTAGAGCGTAGCCAAAAAGATCAACCGTTAAGTCTTTAAACTTCCCACCTGACATTGCTAGAATATTAAATGAATCCTCTCCTTGCCCAGTTACAAAATACAGAGCAACCATACCAACTAGCATGAGGATTGAACCAAAGAATGTATAAAGAAAGAACTTAACTGCTGCGTACTCTCTGTTTTCTCCACCCCAAATTCCAATAAGGAAGAACATTGGAATAAGCATTACTTCCCAATAAACATAGAATAGGAAAAAATCCATTGCCATGAATACACCGTAAACAGTCGACTGTAGGAAAAGTAAGAGTGCAAAGTAACCTTTTATTTGTTTCTTCACTGTCCATGAAGCTAAAATACAAATAAAGAGCAACAATGATGTTAGAAGAATCATCGGCAAAGAGATTCCATCTACTGCTAAGTGATAATGAATATTGAATTGTGAAATCCAACTCTTCTTTATCTCTAATGCTGATTGCATACCTGGGATTGTATTATCAAACTTCATGTATAAAACTGCAGACAAAATCATTGTCATGGCAGTATTTATCAATGCCCAAAATCTAATCGCGTTTTCCTTCGCTTTTGGTATAAGTAATACACCTAGAACACCAATCATTGGCATCCACAAAATCCAGCTTAATAAACTTGATGAACCGCTCACTTGTAACTCCTTATAAGGCTAAAACATATCCTAATAAAACTAAAACTATAATTATAATGTAAAATTGTATCTTTCCAGACTGGATTGTTCTTAAGATCACATTGAAGACCTTAACACTCGCACCAGTTCCATCGACCATAATTTGATCTACAAAGAGGTTATCAAACCACTTCGCTACACCCATGATGTATTTAGTAACTCCGGCCCATCCATCTACACCGTATCTATCGTAGACGCCCATATCAAATCTCGCTAAGAGGTTATTAAATGGGAGAAGACCTTTCTGGATAAAGCCCTTTATGTAGAGATGATCCATGAAATAACCATTTTGTAGAGTTCTATAATATTTATTAAAAGAGTTAACCCACCAACCTGGATTCACGCTTCCTTTTATATACATGAGAAAGGCTAGGAAAATTCCCGAAAATGCGATAATTACAGATAGCCCTGCTCCCCAATAGTGAACAACATGTACATGATGAGCAGCCTCTTCACTTAAACCGTAAGTATTATCATATTTTGCTGTTGGGAAGGTTTGAGTCGATTTAATATCTGTTGATCCCCATGGTTGTCTTTGGTAATCAACAAACTTTTCAACTTTAGGCTTTTGAATAAGTGTTTTAAACCACTCATACTTTCCGTCTTTACTTCCAAGTTTCACAAAACCTTGTCCTGTTAGAGACCCAGCAAACCAAACTCCTAGTGTAAACACTGAAAGGAATAATAACGGGATATTTCTATTCCATGAGAGTTTTTCTTCATGACAATGATCATACGCTTCTTGATCTCTTGGTGTTCCATGAAACGCAAGGAACATCATTCTACACATGTAAAAGGCTGTGAGAAATGCACCAGCAAATCCTAGTATAGTTGGTATCCACCACTTAGCATTATATGTTGCCATAACTAATGCATCACCAAGGATTCTGTCTTTTGAAACAAAACCTGAGAAGAATGGAACACCTGCAATAGCTAGAGTACAACACCACATTGCAATCCAAGTGAATTTCATTTTATTTTTAAGTCCACCCATTCTTGGCATCTCTTGCAAATGAATACCATGAATAACTGAACCAGCAGCAAGAAATAGACATGCTTTAAAGATTGCGTGTGTAATCAAATGCATAAAAGCTGCGTTATAAGAACCTACACCAACACCAAGTACCATATACCCTAATTGTGATATTGTAGAAAAAGCAAGAACGGCTTTAAAGTCTGTCTGTACTAGTGCAATAGTAGCTGCACCTAGCGCTGTAATTCCACCAATCACTGCAACGAAGTATGTTAAGTGACCTGCTTCTAAAATTGGATATATTCTTAAAGATAGATATACACCAGCTGCAACCATCGTAGCTGCATGAATAAGTGCCGAACATGGTGTCGGTCCATTCATAGCATCTGGTAACCAAACATTCAGTGGAAATTGTGCAGACTTCCCGATAGTTCCAAGGAAAATACATACACCAGAAAATGCTGCGAGACTTACGCCCATGACATTGTTATCAACGTTTGTAAAAATACCTTCAGCAATTGCTCTATAAATATCTACGTATGCTACAGATCCGATTTGATTCCAAATTGCAACGATACCTAAAAGGAAGAAAACATCCCCTATTCTCGTTGTCATAAAAGCTTTTACGTTAGCGTCACCTGTCTTTTCTTTTTCATAATAATGACCAATTAATGAATATGAACAGAACCCCATTAATTCCCAAAAGATAAATAGTGAGAACAAGTTATCTGAAAGAACAAGTCCAAGCATGGCAGAAGTAAAAAGGGACATATAAACAAAGAATCTACCATTTCTTCCGTAGTTCATATCATGATGCATGTACCACGTTGAAAAGATATGAATCATTGTCGCAACAACTGTAACCATCAAGAGCATTACAGCGGTCATGTTATCGATATATACACCCATATTTACTGTAAATGTCTGGCCTCCACCGTTGAGATCAAACCATGTAAATATTTTGTGTATGTTGTAATCTGCAGAATAATTTCCAAATACAAAATCATTGAAAATTCTGATTGCATAAATTGAAGAGCCGGCTATCGCCGCACATGCTAAAAAGACAGCTGCAACGGTAGCTTTACCACCTTTTCTCGCTAAGAATGCGTTAATCACAAATGCGAAAAAAGGTAAAAGAACAATTGGAGCAATACTAGATACTGTGTAGTTCATTTATATTTCCTTTAAATTATCTTAACTTTGAAGTTCTACCGCATCATCAATATGAATAGATTCTTTTATTTGAAAAAATCTAATCACAATAGCTAAACCGACAGCTGCTTCAGCCGCGGCAATTATGATGATAAATAGTGACATCACATGTCCATCTAAATTCTGATTAACAAATCTTGTATATGCTGCGAAGTTTAATGCTCCAGCATTCAAAATAAGCTCCATACCAAGTAACATTGCAATGATATTTTTTCTAGCGATGATTACCACAATTCCGCAAAGGAATAGTGCAAATGAAACAATCAAATAACTTGAAAGAGAGATCATTTCGAACCTCCATTAATTTTTCTTGGTCGCGAGATTACCGCTGCCCCTATGAGGGCACCTAATAATAGTACAGATGAGATCTCAAAGGCTAATGCATGATCTGTCACAAGAAGTACCCCAATGTCCTCAACCGTTGACTCCATTGGTGGCAAGTCTGCTTGACTATAATTTTTAAATAAAGGTGAAAGTGTTTTGAGTATAACAAATGAGAAAATCAAAGAGACAATTGCACCAATTGTGTATGTCTTGGTTGTTCCCATTGAAGGTATTTTATTAATACCAAACTTGTTAACAAACTCTTCAACCCCACCTGTTAGCATAATTGCAAAAAGCATCAGAATAACTACACCACCTGCATAGACGACTAGTTGAGTTGCTGCAAGGAAGTCTGCCCCTAGAGTTGCATATAAACCTGCGACTCCAAAGAGAGATAGTAGTAAATACATGCAAGCATGCATTAAGTTCTTCGACATAACCACCATGAGGGCTCCCCCAAGTGTTGCCAAAGCTGAAAGTAAAAACATCGTATCTAAAAACATGTCTCTTCCTCTAATAAATTCTTAGTGACCACCGCCACTACCTGCCATAGCTGATAGTGCGCTTGCCATTAAAGTTAACATTGATTTTCCTTCGAACGCGTAAATCCATATCGCAATTCCCACAAGGTTGAAAATAGCAATTGGAGTCATATATTTCCAACACAGCGTCATAAGATGGTCGACTCTTAGCCTAGGCAGTGTCCACCTAATCCAAATCACGACGTAGTATAGAGCTAGTGTTTTTAAAACAAATACTTTTAACTGCAGAACGTTTCCAATTTGCTTAGCAATCATAGGATGTACGGCAGGAAAGTTCTTAATTATAAAGTCACCACTTCCAAGCCCAAAAGGTACATTATAACCACCAAGAAATAAGGCGGCACATACACCACATAAAACAAATACTTCTATATATTCTGCAAGAGCAAAGAAAGCAAATCTCATTCCCGTAAATTCAGTGTGGTAACCTGAAACTAGTTCAGACTCTGCCTCAGGAAGGTCAAATGGTGCTCTGTTCGCCTCGGCAAGTGCACCAACAAAGAGCACAAAGAAAGCGATAAAAGAAAATGGGTTATGCAAAATGAACCACTGATGAGGCAAACCACCCTGGGCCTCAGTAATCGTTCCAAAAGACAATCCACCGGCCATAAGAACGACAGCAAGAATTGATAACGTAACTGGCACTTCGTATGAAATAATCTGAGAGGCACCTCTCATCCCACCAAGCATAGACCACTTAGAGTTAGAGGCATAACCACCAACAAAAATAGCAACACCAACTAGTGAAGAAACACCCAGAAGATAAAATACTCCAATATTTAAAGAAGTTAGCGTGAAGCCACTAGAAAATGGAATAACTGCAAGTGACATGAAAACACCAACTAGTGCCAAAAGTGGGGCAACAAAGAAAAGCGTCTTATCAGCATCACGTGGTGTAACATCTTCCTTTGTGATCATTTTCACACCATCTGCTAAAAATTGTAGCAGACCGTATGGACCGACTCTATTAGGTCCTTGTCTCATTTGAATATCTGCTGAAATTTTTCTTTCTGCATATGTTCCAAGACCACCAACTAGGGCCATAACATTAACAACTATAAAGACAGCAATACCAAAGACTAAGAAAGTCACTAGACCTGTGGCATCGAATCCAAGAATCTCGCTAATTTTAGAAACTGCTAGAGAATACCCTGGCGCCTGCGCTAAATATGAAACAATAGTATCATTCATCTATTACTCCTCATCCTTAACTTGGTAAGACTTAACCCAGTCAAGATCACCTTTTTTCCATCAGTAGCTAATTCCCTCAAGAAGTACCGAGATAAATAGAAGGAGTAGCGCCAAAACTGGTCCACCCTCACCCATTTCTACGAACCTCTTAAAGACAGCTGCCACTGGGAACATAAAAGCACCTTCAACATCGAAAATGATAAAGATCAAAGCAACAACATAGAATCTAATATTAAAATTAGACCAAGCTGTTCCAATAGGAACTTCACCACATTCGTAAGGTGATACCTTTAACTCAGTGGGATTGTGTGGACGTAGTAACTTCCCGACTAGCAGGGCTCCTACAAACATGATCGCTGCAAATGCGGCCAAAATAAGGACCGGCATGTAGACGTCAAGATTATGAGACATCGTATAACTCCATGGAAAATTTACACTTAAGCTCATAAAGACTACACGAAAAGCACGCTTTTGAAAATGTTGTTTTTTATATGCAGAGCTCCATGAAGTTGGACAAAATTAATGCCTAGACGTCTAGCTTATGATTTTGCTATTTCAAGCCTATAAACTTTTAAAATATTGAAGGATTTCTATGTTTGATGCGCTACACAGCAAAATAAACGACCTACACAAATCAACCAGCTCAAACATCACCCTCAACGGTGTTTCAGCTGCTCAGTGGGCAATCATTCAATTCCTCAATCAATCAACCAACAAGTTTAAAAATCAAGTTTACTTATTTAAGTCCAATGACGCGGCGGAAAACTTTTACCATAACAATAAAAAATCTTTTCGTGGAAAATATCTATTTCTCCATCTTCCTGGACTTGAAGCGTCACCCTACTCAGGAATAATTAGCTCCGAAAGAAGCCTTAGTTTCAGACTTAGAGTTTTAGACACTATCCTCAGGACTGAAAAACCGGTGATACTATGCTGCTCTATCGAAACCTTTTCTTTAAAGATTCCACCAAGAGCATTTTTTCAGACACACAGTTTTCACATTGAAGAGGCTGATATTATCTCCCCTGATGAACTTGCGGGGAAGCTTGTGAGCAAGGGTTACACAAGCTCACATACAGTCGAAGAACCTGGAACATTTTGCAAGAAAGGTGAAATATTTGATATCTACCCTATTTCTAACCCTCCAATAAGAATTCATTACTTTGACGATATGGTAGAAGAAATTGTTGAGATTGATAAAACAACTCAAAAGTCTAAAAAGAATGTTAAGTACACAAGTGTGCCCATATCCCCTGCACCACTCATATTTACACAGAGTGATTTCGTAAATAATCTAAGGGATAATACTTATCGCCCTACTCCCGCGCAAAAAACAAAGTTTGATTTTAGAAAACATTTATTTTCATCACTTTCTAACAATCAACTTTTTGAAAATTTTCCAGTCTACGCCCCACTCTTTTTTACTGACACTGAAACGTTAGACGATTTTTTTAATATGGATGAGACTTTAATAATTTGCTTTGAAGAATCACAAACAATCGAGGGCCTCAATTCTCTCATAGAAAACTTAAATGAAGACTACGAAGAATCTAAAGATGATGATTCGGAATCTCTTCTCCCTTCTCCAGACAAACTCTACTCTCTAAAAAGTTTTGAAGAATATAATAAATACTCGATACTAAATATTAATAACATCACTATTCATCAGGACCTATCAGAAGATAACCAGAATGTAGACATTCATCTAGAAGGAATAAGGACATATCTAAGCGCCTTCATTAATACTACCAAGCAAAAGAAGGAACTTTTAAAAGACATATTTCTTTTTTTAAAGAAAGAATTTGAACACTCTGGAAATATTGCCTTCACCTTTCAAAATGAAAATTCAAAAAAAGAAATTGAACATCTTATCGAAATGTTTGAGTTTGACTCACATTTAAAGAAAAGAATTAGTTTTCATTCTTATAAGTTAGCTCAAGGCTTCTTCTATAAAAATGATAAAACGCTTATTCTTTCTGACTCTGATTTATTTAGCAATAAGAGAGAAAAAGTAAAACAAGTAAAGGCCATTGATTACGATCTCTTTGCAGAACAAATTGCATCATTAAAAAAAGGTGACTTTGTCATTCACTCAAAGCACGGTGTAGGCGAGTATCAAGGCCTTGAAGCGATGGATATCGGTGGATCAAAAACTGATTACTTAGTTATCACTTACAAAGACGGTGATAAAATATTCGTTCCAATTTACAAAATGAATCTTATTCAAAAATATGCCGACTCAACTGCCAACGTTAAAGTCGAAGATTTAAAAAAGAATAAGTTCTCAGGTGTTAAGGAAAAGGCGAGGGAGTCAGCTAAAAAACTTGCTTTTGACCTTTTAAAACTTCAGGCAGAAAGACACTCAACACCTTCATTTGCGTTTTCTCCTCCCGAACATGAATATACAGAGTTTGAACTTGATTTTCCATTCAATGAAACCCCTGATCAAAAGAGGGCAATTGAAAATGTTCTTGATAAAATGCAAAAGCCAAGTCCAATGGACTTTCTTGTTTGTGGTGATGTGGGCTTTGGAAAAACAGAAGTAGCAATGCGTGCAGCCTTTAAAGCAGTGGAAGATGGGAAACAAGTTGCAATGCTAGTTCCAACAACTGTCCTAGCACTTCAACACTATAATTCATTTTTAAAAAGATTCAAAAACTTTCCTGTCCGCATTGATTTCCTATCACGTTTTAAAACTGGAAAAGATGAAAAAGAAACAAAAGAAGAATTAGAGAAAGGAAAAATTGATATTATTATAGGGACTCATAAGTTGCTTTCTAAAACGATGAAATTCAAAGATCTTGGACTTGTCATTGTTGATGAGGAACAAAGATTTGGCGTGACTCACAAGAACAGGTTAAAGCTCTTAAAAACCACAGTTGATTTCTTAACTTTGACAGCTACACCAATCCCAAGAACACTTCAGCTTTCTTTTTTAGGACTTAAAGACCTTGCTCTTATTAAAACTGCACCGCCGAGAAGGCAATCGATAAAAACGTATCTTATCAAAGAAGATCAGCATACAATTCAAACAGCAATTAGACGTGAACTCAAAAGGGGAGGACAAGCGTTTATTGTCCACAATAGAGTACAAGACATGGAGAACTACGTCTCTCATATTAGAGAGTTAGTTCCAGAAGCCAAGATTGTATATGCCCATGGCCAAATGCCAGAGAAAGAACTTGAAGAACGTATTTCAGCTTTTTATAAAGGTCATTATCAAATCCTTGTTTCGACTACTATTATAGAATCTGGAATTGATATCCCAAATGCAAACACAATGATCATAGATCGTGCAGACAGATATGGACTTGCACAACTTCATCAACTTAGAGGGAGAATAGGGCGCTCAGACAAGAAGGCATACGCCTATTTTGTAATACCAAAAAATAGAAATATAACTGAGGTTGCAGCCAAAAGACTAAAGGCCCTACAAACATATGCTGACATGGGATCTGGATTTCAAATAGCAAATTGCGATCTCGAGATTAGGGGAGCTGGAGATATTCTCGGAGCTCACCAATCTGGTCATATCGAGGCCATAGGACTCGAGCTTTACATGGAACTGCTTACTGAAGCAATTCAAGAGCTAAGGGGCGAGAAACAATTACTCAAAAAAGACCTTGAAATCAATACGGCATTCCCTGCATTCATCCCTTCGTCTTATATTTCAGACTCTGGAGACAGGTTAAAATTCTATAAACAACTTTCAAATATAAGTGATTCCTCTACCATTCTAGATTTTCAAGAGCAGTTCTTTGATATCTATGGACCAATGCCTGAAGAAGTAGAAAATCTCTTTGCTATTCTTGAAGCGAGAGCAAACTTCACTCCATGCGCTGTTAAAACTGTACAGGTTCTTGATCAAACAATAATCATAACATTTGATAAAGCTGCACTTGAAAAGAACGAAGACCTTAGGAATAAGATTATTGATTCTTTCATTGCAAAAACTAAGAAGTACAGCTTCACACCAGACTTTAAACTCATCTACAAACATGACAAAGTTGTTTCAACAAAATATCTTGTAGAGTTTAGTAACGATCTTAAGAATCAGCTCAAAATATAGTCGACACGTCTAAAATGGCATAAAAATCTATATATTCACAAGAGACAACAAGATCTAAGTTACTGCAAAAAGGTATTTAACAAAAAATATATATATTTGTGCTATAATAAATATATGGTTAAGAGAAAATACATTTTATACATTGAAGACGAAGTTGAACTAGCAGAGATAGTTAAAGAAGAGCTCGAAAGTGAATGCTATAAAGTCGTCACGAGCGAAACTTATACTGATGCCATTAAAAAGCTATCAAACCAAAAGTTCGATCTCATAATTGCAGACCTTAAACTTAAAAAAGGCTCTGGTGATATGGTCATAGAACTCATAAAGCAAGACTCTAAAAACTTCAACTATTCAACTCCTGTTTTTGTAGCAAGTGGCATGATCACAAGTGATATTTTAAAGCGAGTCGGCGGTCATATAGACCATGCATTTGTTAAACCATTTGAAATTGAAGAGCTGCTTGATAAAGTAAAGAAATTCATTTCCTGATTAAATTGTTTTTATCAAATATATCCCTCATCAGAGAAAAATCTTCCACATCATATTAGTCACGTAATATTTTTAGTATTTGTTATAATAATTACAACCATTTGTTGATAACAAGGATGTATATATATGCTCAGGAAGATTTTTCTATGTTTTGTTCTTTTTATTGGTGCCTATAAGACTTTTGCACAAAGTGATCCTGTTGTAGCAAATGTAAATGGTACAAAAATCACGAAGTCAGAGTTAGACAAAGAGTACTTACTAAATAAGTATGTTGTCAGTAATGAGCCCGTGACTATGAAAAAAGTTCTCACAGATCTCATTAATAAGAAGATCGGGATTAAAAGAGCTAAGTCAAATGGTCTCGACAAGAACCCTGTCGTTAAAGACAAAATGGAAGAAGTTCTATTTCACGCACAGGTATCAAAAGACCTTGAGCCTAAATTCAAACAAATCTCTGTTACTGATAAAGATATTGAGTCATTCTACAAAGAGTATCCAGAGTATCGTACGGCTCACATACTTTTAAGAGTGAGAGTTACTCCTTCAAAAGAAGAAATTGAAGCTGCTCAAAAGAAAGCGTTTGATCTCTACAAGCAACTAAAGAAAGACCCATCGAAATTTGGGAAGCTTGCTAATAAGTTTTCTCAATCTCCTAATGCTGAAACAGGTGGAGATCTAGGGTTTCAACCAGCATTTCTGATGGCACCAGAATACTTTAATGCCGTAAAGGGACAAAAGGTGAATCACATTACAACTCCAGTAAGAACGCAATTTGGTTATCACATTGTCAAAGTTCTTGGAGTTAAGAAATTTAGTGATATTAACAAGGCTGCATACAAGAAATTCGTATACGACAGAAAGAGAGACAAGATTATTGATGCTTATTTCAATGACTTAAGAAAGTCTGCAAAGATTTCTATTCTCGACAAAACACTAAAATAATCAATGGTTGACGCAGTGTCAGCCATCTTTTTATAGACGTTATCACCTAAAAATCATATCTTAATAAGACAATTTTTTTTAGGTGATAATATGAAAATCTTAATTATATCTCTTTTACTTTCAACACTTGCTCAAGCGAAGCTCATAGATAAAATCTCTGCTGTCGTTAACGATGAGATAATTACTCTCTCCGTT
>DDIK01000186.1 GCA_002338505.1 Bacteriovorax sp. UBA1852 | reverse complement strand
TACCTAGTTAGTCTTATTTTCGACAGATCTAGCAAAGTGCATAACAACTGATGCTACAAACCCAACTAGAAATAAAAAGAATAGAAACTGAGCAATTCCGACACTTGTTGATGCGATACCACCAAAGCCAAACATTCCTGCGATTATTGCTACGATAAAAAATACTGTTGCCCAATAGAGCATAAATTCCTCCTTTTGATGAGTTAATGAATATCATCCTAACCAGAGATCATGCTCATATCTTTAAGAAGAAGATAAGAAGATGTGTAAATATCTAAATATTTGTATAAAGCACTGATTATACATACACTAAAAATCATGCTAGATTTATAAAAAGGTAGAATTATGAGCGACGCAAGCAATCAACTAACATATCTTAATGAAGACGGAGAATCTGTCTTCACATCAACCTATTTAAAAAATCGTGGTACATGTTGTCGAACAAATTGTCTTCACTGTCCATACGGTTTTACTATAAAGAATCATCCTATTGAAATAGTCGAGATGACGACAAAGCAAATGAAGTATGCCAATGAGATAATAAGAGATACTCAACCTGTTGAACAAGATGAGTTAACAACCTCTCTTTTAGCAGGCGCCTTTGGAGCAAAAGATAAAATACGTATTCATCACATAACAAATACGAATCTTTCAAACTACGCCTTTGCAGTATTTAAAGATGTTGCTTGTGGGGTGATTGAGTTTTCAAATAAGCTCTCAGAAAGTGCTTCAGGTCGCGAGATAAAGAATCTATACCTAAAAAAAGAATTTCAAAATCAAGGCTTAGGCGTAGAACACATTCGATGACTTCTCTTTGAGATATAACTTTCTAAGAAATTCAGCTTCATTTTCACACTTCTATGAGCTTCTTTCTCTGAGCCATAATCATCGATAACCCTATCCATGATTTTCTCTTTAAGTTTCGTTGGAGTATTTCTAACATGATTGATATGTTCCTGTTCTTCAATTTTGTAGATAAGTGAATACAGGTTGTAATTATCACGAGGCAGCTCATTCATAATCATATCAATATTCTTATATGTCTGTTTGATATTTTCTGAATTATTCATTTTAAGATATGAGTTAACAAGAGGCTCGAATTCTTCGTAAAGATAATATGCACCTATCGCGTAAGAGGAGACTTGAGTAGCAATAGAGAGAAATGTTTTCACACCAGCAGAAACTCCTGCCTTCCCCATTAGCACACTAACCTGAGGTATAAAGTATAACTCAAACAGGGCTACACCTGCTAATACAAGGGGGGTTACTTTAATAAGATCATCAAGGGCCTGATTGAGCTCCTTTACAGCATACACCTCAATAATTTTGGCGAGAGGAAATACATCCCATGAGCCATTTACTCCTAAGAAATAATGATTCAGTCTTTGCAGACTTGAAAGTTGCTGTGTAACAATATTTTGACTTTCTTCAGAATGACAAAAACATTCCTTTCCCCAAGAGTAAAAGTCGAAAGAGAGATCATTTAACTCCTCTAGACTAGAATAGTTAAGAGAAAGCAGCTTCAGTCTTACAAATTCTCTGAGTCTCAAGACTGTATCACTAGTACTTAGAATAGTTTGAGCTGAATCATCCACAGCATCTGCCAAGCCAACAAGTTGACTTTTAAACTGTTCACATTCTTCTGACGTAGAACTGGGCAGTGATTGAATAAAAGAGGAGTAAGATCTTAGGAGACTTAGCTCGTTATAAATTTCATCCATAAATATGGAATCTTTTCCTTTTTTATAAAAGCTATTACTACTGTCTCCTAAGTGATAATTATTAGAAGTTTTTATAAAAGCATTTTTATCTAGCAAAGTCGAAAGTGCTTTAAGGCGATACTTATCTGACTTTAATGAAGATAAGTTCTTTTTTGAAGCCTTTACTCGATATTCAATATAGTTAACCTGTGCAAATGAATTTACACACAGTAAGAAGGCAGTGAAGAATATGAAAAGTAACCTTAATTTTATCATTAATATAATATTAACAAATTAAAGAACAAATCCTTCATGAGTTGAAATATATTCAAGACCTAAGATAAATCGTCTATTTAATTGACGATTTACTCATGTCTAGCTTTTATTTTATAACAAATAATTAAAAAGATGTTTTATTATATCCATGGGAATATCAACAAAGTTAGCACAGCGATTTAGTGAATTAAACTCCGAAGCAAGGAAGAGACTTGTCAGGATGGCATGGTCAGATAAAGTTTCAACGAAAGAGATATTCAATGAATTTGGACTCACTATCAATCAGGTCGAAAAGTTTATGCTTTCTGAATTAGGAGAGAAGGACTATATTCGCTGGCGAAAAAGACGAGTAAAAAGATTTAATCAAAAGTCTAGACAAGCTGCCATTTACAAAGAGCCTTATTAAAAATGCAAGGAGAGAAAGAGACCTTCTTTCAATGTCCTTATTGCTTTGAAAATATATCAATGGTGTTTGAGCTATACTATGGCACGCAGGAGTATATCGAGGACTGCGAAGTGTGCTGTAACCCCATCGAAGTCTCGTTAGAAATTAAGAATGAAGAAATCGTATTAAAGAGTGTCGAGAGGCCCTACTGAACTAACACTTAGAACTGTCTAAAGAATAGACACCAATTGTGTTCTTTACAACATCAACAAATATTTAAAATATTAATGTTATCTTGAGAAAGTCTATAAAATCTAGGAGTACAGATGAAGCCTTTTTTAAGTCTTATTCTTTCTTTAACACTATCAACTCAAGCCTTAGCCACTAATAAGATAGTTAGGGTATCAACAGTTGAAAATCAAGTAACTCAATTACTTGAATGTGTACAAACAAATAACACCGTATGCCAAAACACAATATTTGAAGCTATCATCTCAACTCTAGAAGATGGAGCAGACCAGGGAATTAACTCATTTAAACTAGAAGAGTCTATATCAAAGTTAATTGACGAAGCAAGATCAACCGCTCAATACGATAATCGTCTCCTTAATCAGTATCAAGAACATTTCACCTATTTCTTCAGAACAAATATTGTCAGTGCCGAAGATCTTAATTATAAAATAAATGACTTTGTTTCTTGCCTAAAAGACCAAGATACAATCTGTAAAGATAGCTCCATTAAGAACCTTGCTAAGGCCCTAATTGAAGCCGATCAAGCAAATGTACCAAAAGATGAACTTGCAAATATTGTAACAAAAGCAACATCTGAAAACATTAAAAAGGGCGAAGTTGATATCGAAAAACTGCAAAGATTCTCTGATCAACTCGACGAAGAGCTTAAAGAACAATACACATCTTTTGGAAGAGATACTGCAGCTTACACAGTTGGTGCCGCAGTTGGTGCATTTGTTATTTCATTTGTTGTTGTAAATACAATTGGTATTCTTGAGAGACTAACAAGAGGAACTAAGTATAGTAGAAAATTTGATCGAGATAATAATCTTGGATATGGTAGTTTTGGATTTGTTACAGCAGTAGTCACTGGGGTATTTATAACAGGGCCGTTAGCAGTCGAGCTGTCTGATTCAATGTCAAATTCAATGAAATTAATGATTAAAGATGATCTTAGAGATATCCTATGAAAATCTTATAACAATATTTCACTTTGATCCTTCAAAGTAGTGATGGCGTCACACTCCATAATGAATTCGAAATATGGACAGGGCATTGCTTTCTTCATCTTCATAAGCTTATCATTATCAACAAAGCTCCTGAGTCTAACAAAAGCAAAACATTTAGTTTTTAAACGAGTCCTGTTAGACTTAAACCAATATCCTAAATATTTCTTTGCAGCTGGAGAGAAGCTTTTATCCCCCTCAACTTTTAGTAAAATTCCGAATCTCTCTTTATCAAAGATTTGATTAAAGAAATTAAAAAAATCATCCTCATCTAATGGTGATCGAGGCGCAGAGAGTTCAACTCTATATATATCCTCATTTTCAGGAGTAACTTTGAACATTTTTACAAACCTTTTTACTGAAGAGCATATGAAGTGAAAGACTGAAAATAGAAAAAGAAATAAAGAATACAACTGCCGACTCAGGAATAATATTCATCTTCATCGAGATTGCAATTAATCCTGCTCCAAGTGCATAACCTAGAGAGTGGGCAAAACTAGAAAGTCCAAGTTTTTTTCCGAAAACATTTGTTTTATCAGTATTTTCTTGTGATTTACTTGTTAGCGATAAGTAAGCCGGAGGAATAAGAGCAGTAGCAATACATACAAAGAATATTGAAACCCAAATCATCAATTCAGTACTTGCTGACATCATAATATATGTACCGATTACAATAGAGAGTGATCCAAGCGCAACCCGAGGTCTCCAGCGCGATTTAAATAGGAAAATACTTAATTGCTGAATAAAAACGACAGCAATACTTAAAACTAAAATAATTTTTGCAAACATCATCGTTGCTTCTTGTCCATTAAAAGAGAGAACATTCTTGATATGATGACCGAGGAAGCTATGAAGTACACCGACAAAGCTAGTAAATATAAGTGCTAAGAGTATAGGGCTAAAGGACTCATTTATACTTATTTTCCACTTGGCAAAGACATCCTTCATCTTATATTCAACGTGACCTTGAGACTTTGCGGTCTCACGAGAAAAGGACATAAGAAATACAAAAGCGGACAAAATTAATACCCAAATAGTGGCCACATAAATAACTAACTCAAAGTTTACTTGTTGAAAGAGAATAAGAATTGGACCGGTTATACGTCCAAGATTTAAGCACATAGAGTTACGTGTAAGAATTTTTAAATGATCATTTGAATCAAAGTGATCAAGTTGCCATGCCTGAGAAACTGGAACAATCGCCGAGCACAGTAGTCCATAAAGAATTCTACTTAAGTACACAAATGTAATTTTCATTGTTAATGACAAGGACTCATTGAATATAAAGATTGAGGCCAAAAGCATAAATGAAAGGGCCATACCAAACATTCCAAAACTTAGAACTCTCTTTCTGCCTAGCCTATCACTCTTTGTTGCCCAAAATGGGCCCATAAATGAAAATATAAATGAGCCAACACCAATAGCTGCAATAATATTTGAAGTGACGACTCCCGTCTCTTCGGCGATGTATGGTATTGTTGTATAAAGAACCATTTGAATACAGCTAAAGGTAAAGGTATTTAAATAAGCGATATAGATTTTATTCATGCTATTCCTATATATTTACATTAATGTTTAATCCAGTAGTTGTTCTATCACTTCTTAGATCTGACATTATGAACTGGACGTTTGGAGCGATAGATATATCTCGGCTGAAAAAGTAAGTCATTCCTATCGTCTGTTGAGAACTTACAGTCTCTGAAGAGTTTGCATCTCGATACCTTACAAATGAGAAGACATCTGTAATAAATCTAAATGATAAAGTACGATCAAAATAGTACTCTGCTGATAAGTTCCCTCGATAAGTATGCTCACGTTGTTTAGATCTGATTGAAACTCTCTTTCCAAAGTAATTTATAAAATCCTTATCATAAGTATAATTCTCATATGTTAATGTCGCTGCTACATAAAATGCTTTATTAACTCGATAAGCTGAAGCTTGGCTGAACCTAAAAATTCCTTTCCCACCATATTCTTTATAAATATCACGTGTAATATGCTGATACTGAAAGAATGATATATTTTGTAATTCTCCAATAGTATATGTTCTAAAATAACTAACGAGAGGGTCGTCACTTGTTGTTTTCTGGCCATTTTTTTCAAAGTCGTTCTTATTAGAATCATTTTCGGTATCAATCGAAGAGTGAAAAGGTGTTGTTGAATAAACCCCCATCTGCAAAGAAATATTATCTTGTTTACTAAGTCGATACTTTAGCCCAAAAACTCCACTCATATTAACTAAACTTGGAGTAGCTGAGATTTCTCTTAAATTTGGTCTTTCTGCGGATATAGGATCTTTTAAAGAAGAACCACGATACGTAAAACGTGAATAGAAACTTATTCGATTAAGAGATCCTGACATAGTTTTTAAAGTCGGATTATCAATAACTTCTTCTTGTGTTATCTTTGTAGCTTTAACATTTTCTTGACTCTTTATTGCAGTATTTGCAAAAGTAGAACTCATTATAAGTATAACTAGAATTAATATTCCCATTACATCCTTCCTTCAGTAAAGTAATCTATAAAGCTAGATTGATTATTTGTATTTTTAAATTTACTTTCACCTAAGAGATCATTTGCGATGACAGCCGAACGCCATGACATAAGACTCGTCTGAGGATCTGCAATTCCATGACCATGTCGACTATAATTCATCATATAAATATTATTCTCTTTAAACTTTGTTCTTAATTTATAATCACGACTAATACACAAACGTCCACGATCATCGAATAAAACGTCTTCCTTTAGCGAATCAAGGTAATTCGGTAATCCACTTGTAAAACCTGTTGCAAGAATAATTACATCGACATTAAAGCTGTGGCATTGATCACTTAACGTGTTTCTTATAGTTACTTCATACTCATTATTCTTTTTTGATATAGTCTCTAACCACCTTTTTGGAGAAATAGTATAATCAGAAAATGATTTCTTATAAAACTTATCGAGATAAAGCTCGTTATAAAAATCAGCAAGATAACTTGGAGTATTCCCATCACTAGTTAACAATAAACTTTTAGTAAACTTATCTTTAGAATCTTGATTAAGCTCATAAAACTCTGATACAAATTGAGGTGTGAATATTTCGTTAGTAAAAGGCCCCTCATCAAGAGGAAGTAAGTTATCTCTTCCTGTGATAAGTGTTACATTTTGAGATTTTCCCCACTTTTCATTTAAAACATTTCTAAATACTTCTAAGCCAGTTTGACCTCCACCCACAACAAGAACTTTCTTATTCTGTAAAGAAACTCCTTTTAAGTGTTTTGATTTTGCATGAAAAACACTCTCTCCAATAAAAGGCTTAGAGCATTCAGGAATAAAAGGTACAGGGCCAGAGGCAACACATAAATTACGAGTAAAAGTCTCTCCACTAGACTTTATAACTTTGAATAAACCATCTTGATACTTAACATCTAGGACCGGCGAATCAAATTCTAGAAGATCACTAAGTTGTTCACTGCACCACTTAAGGTAGTGGTTAAACTCAAGTCTCGTGATAACGTCACGACCTGTATTTAAGAAGTGATAGAATTGTCCACAACTCACTAAATAATTCAGATAGCTATATGGATTTGTCGGCTGTACCGGTGTTACCAAGTCCTTAAGAAAAGAAGTTTGCATTGGAGCATTATCCAAAAGAAGCTCAGGATGCCAATCAAATGACTTTTTATTATCATAAAATTTTATTAGTGGCCGATCAAGAGGTCCTAATAGTGCAGCTAAACTTAAATTAAAAGGCCCAATTCCAACTCCAATTAAATCATAAATATCACTATGCACAACCTACTCCAAATTCATGACACATTGGGTTCGAAATAGCACTACCTAAACTAGGTTTTAATCTTGTATTAGTTTCACTATATCCAGCTTCAAAGCGTACTTTATTAACTAATATTTTTTCAAAACTACTTTTCAATAAATTCATATGTGTTGGAACTTCTCCATATTCAGTGTTGAAATCTTTAATAGTCTCAAAGCATATATGATAGAATTCGGTCTCTTTCAAAAGGCCATCATCACTAAGTAAACGTGATAAAAACCTAAGAACTGTTACAAAGTGCCCTGTTAAAAGATCATGAATTAAGTAGTGTTCGGGGAGTTGATCTAATGAACCCAACTCTCGACTTTTACAGTATGGTGATTTAGTAGACATACGTAGATCTCCATGAAAATCCTTTATAATTAATCGATGTGGCTCAAAGTTTTTAAGAACAAGAATAGTATTTTGTCCATGTGCAACTAGACCAAGACCATGAGTAAGTTGCATATGATATAAAGGAAGAACTACGGCGTTTATATATTTTCTTACCCACTCCCTAGTAGAAAGGCAGGAAGAATCAATCAAGTAATTGATATAACTTTGTGAATTATTCTTTATTAATAATGAAGCACATGGAACTGCAATCTCCTGTTCTTTCAGTTTTGATTTAACACTCTCTCTCCAAATTGAACCAAAGAGTTCTTTATATCGATACGAGCAGTCATTAATATCATCAAAATATTTATTATTAAACTTAACAGCACATACTTCTTTTAGAATATCCATTCTAGATTTTAGATACGAGTCTTTATCAATTAAATTTAAGACAAATTCAGAAATAAGGTGGCCATCTTTGATGTATTTTGACGGAATACCTCTAACACAAGAAGTATTAAGAATAGAAACAGATAGTTTCAAATCATAAGATTTTGGAGAAGTCATATTAGAGAGTGTTCTAATAGAGGACTGAGGGGAATAGTTATCTCCGATGGCCCCGAGTAAAATAATTTCATTTCTAACAATAGATTCAAGGAATTGATTTTGAATATAGTGAGCCCATTGCCATGGATGAATTGGAACAATAATAAAACTGTCATCAATATCCAACTCTTGTAATTTCTCGACAACACCTTGTGGCAACAAGTCATCTCTATGAAGATTTTTGTCAATACCTATTGTGACAAAAACCTTCTTTATTGCTACCCAAATCACTTTAAATGTATTTTTAAACTCAGGGGCATAGAGTTCGACTTCTGCTCTCCCCCAGCCTATTCTTCCTTTGTTCATAATTAATTTAGTATGTCCGGGTAAGTTCTGATCGAAAGCCTGAAAGCTTGTCTGATTGAAGTTCATTTCACTATGATTCGCATTAATTTTAAGATCAGATAAAATCGTTTGATTAGCTTCTTCTAAATATTGTGCCAATGTCTGATCATCAATATTACAAATCTCTTGTATTTCTTGAAAAAAACTATTTACTGTAAATTCTTCTACTCTTTGTAAATCAATTAATTTATAAAAACTATCATTCTTTATTTGCACATGTCCCCAAGGTCCAATACGACCTTCGAAAACATATTTAATCAAATTAGATACTTCTAGAGCATATTTATTCCCTGATTCTTCTTTGATATTTAAGATCTCGTCAAAGTGAAGCTCTTCAATCGATTTAACAATGAGATTTTTATGGACACTATAAAAGTCATTTCTAGAGTTCATAGTTGTCCTCATAGAACCTCTTCTTATCACATTCTAGTAGCATTGCTCTCTTATGTGGAAAATCTATTGCTCCGATATGTTTCCAGCCAGGAAGCTTTTGTGCAATTTTTAGTATTTTTTGATTATCAATCCTCGGCTCTCCCCATACTCTCTTAGTTCTAGGATCATCTTCTAAGAGAAATTTTGTGACATGGTAAATTGATTCTAAGATGATTCCTTTTCTAAGGAATTTCTCTTCACCAAATAACAAATGAATTCCACGATCAAATATATCGGGTTCACAATATGGTGCAATCCGATCTTCAAATGCCCAGTAGGCCTCAAAATATCCAGCAGGCTCATTGTCGATTTCTAGAATCATTGGTAACTGAAAAGGACTTTTTTTCACGTTCATAATATACTTATGTAATTCAACTTTACTTTTATTAAGTTCCCAGAATTCACTAATAAATTCTTTTTGATGCCAATGGTGAAAGAGATCAAGATCACTCTCCTCGATAGGTCGAAGACTAATCTCTTTCTTGCCTTTAGTCGTTGCTTGATAAAGACTATTACTTTCACGGAAGTTCACAGCTCTTAGTTCTAGGAGAGGGTTTTTAATTGTATTATAAATTTGCCATGGATCAAGAGTGGTATTTTCATTTATCTTATTCAGACAACATCTCATATTACCTTTTTGATATAAAACTGGTGACTGCAATAAATAATGAATAAAACCAGCATCTCTTTGTTCATGGTCATACTTATCGGATAAACGAATCAAGAAATTTCTAAATCTAATTAAGTATTGCATTTCATAATATTCATCTGATTTTGCAAGAGATGAAATAGTGAGAAAAACAGTGTTTACTATAAGATAGTAACCAAACACTTTATTAGTTTCGTTCTCATCTAATATATTTCCATTATCTTTAGATAGAAAATCATATTTATCTTTTAGTTTTTCATAAGCAGTTAAAGAAAAGCCCGTGCCTTGGCAATCTCTAAAAACAACAGACTGAGGAAGTCCCGTATTCATTTCTACTATAATATTTTGTAAGTGCGCACCAAGTAAGACTCCATAATCACTATAGAGATCCAGAAATGGTTTAATGACATTACTTAATAGTGATTCAAACCATTCTATTTTCTTTGCCTTACTTAAATGATCAAAACCTCTTTCACATAGAGAACTCAACAACATGTGACGTTCATTTTCACTTTTTGTTCTTATATTATTTTCTCTAAATTGAACGAAGCTTGCTTCATCGACAACTCCATCGTCATTAATTAACCCGACGAAGAATCGCTCATACTGTAATGCTATTTTATATTTTTTGAGATTATAGTTCTCATTTTCAATAATAGCGCTTAATTCAGCTCCTCTACGAACTTCTCTCTCTTGTAGATGTCTCATGGAATTAGTTAACGTTACACTCAAAGAGTGCTTTATTTGGAAAGGAGAATCTCTATGGTAGAGCGTTCTCATTGATGACAAGGGGCTAAAGTGATGAGTCCCCTGTGAGTATACTTCAACATCAGTATAATGGTCCTTAATTTTATCCCATTGCCATGGATGCATTGGCACGAGAATCTGATCATGCCCCTGAGCTAAATCAAAAGAAATTAAATTCTTTATTTCTTTTTGGTACTGTGACGTTTTAATATTTGAATAAAAGCGCTTTTTTGGAACTTTAAGCCATATTAAATTGAACTTAGTTTTAAATTCTGGTGCATATTTCTCTTGTTCGGAATTGCTCATTCCTTTTTTTAGTTTCGGATAAGGGTGAAATGGATGACCAAAATATAAAGATTGTTCACTGCTAAGGTAATCTCGATTTATTCTTTGTATATTTTCATTGTTAGTAAGAATTTGTTCAATATTCCTTTTACTATTTTCGACATCTCGAGCGAAGTCGTTAGAATGCTCGTCTTCATCCTGACTAAAGTTTTTTGAAATTAATGTAGCAATTGAAAATAAATCAATTTGAGAATCA
>DDIK01000194.1 GCA_002338505.1 Bacteriovorax sp. UBA1852 | reverse complement strand
AGTCTTTTCATTTTAATATCAGGTAGAGTCTCAAAGGCCTTAGCTGTAGTATTATACTCTGTAGCAAGAGTTCCAAGAGTATGCTTTTCAAGATGAATTGAAGGTCTAAGAGTGAAGTTGAGATCCCATTTTCCATGACTTTTTGGGTGCTGAACATTCTTAACTGATATTGATGCATCTCCTAAATTCTTCTTATTCTCGTAAGTCACTCCATCTACTTCTGTTCTAAACTTAGTATATTTCACATGAATAGTTCCACTGTTTAAAAGAGAACAGCCAGAGAAAGAGAGACTAAATAAACAGAGAACTAAAAGTCGCTTGAACTTACAAATATTGCAATACATTTCTAACACCTAATTCATTGCCAATAAAAATAAGCATATCTAGTAGATTGACGACACTCGTTGGGTATCCCTCAGCATTAATGAGAGGAATATTTCTGTAATGATAAGTGAACATATTTTTAAGAGCATGACCTAACTTATTTTCAACAGAAAGAACATGAGGATTTGCCGTCATTACAGAAGTCACACAGGCGTTTAGATCAACATCTTGAGAAAAAACTTTAAATAAGAGATCCCTCTCGGTAAGAATACCTGCAAGCTCCGTCTCATATTCAGTCACAAGCGCCACTGAGTGAGATTTCAAATGTAATCTTTCAAGAACTTCTTTAATGGTAAAAGTATGACTAACAAATGAAAAATTTGTTGAACCAACTCTCTTAAGATTAGTATAAAGAACATCTTCTCTTAAAGAGCCCTTCTTCTTTTCGAGATCATAGAGGCTTGCATCCTCTTGTAAATTGACACTATCTTTTGACCAGAAATCAATCGGCTCAAATCTTGAAAAGAAATCCTCAAAGAAGCTTAATAAATACTTAAGAATATCCTTAATAGAGATAATCGAGACGACATTACCACTATCATCAACGATAGGAATATGCCTAAACTCACGTGAAGACATAATGGAGATAGCATCTAATAACGTTGCATCATCACGGATTGTAAATGGATTAGCTGTCATCAGATCTTCAACTGTAAGGTTATTCTTATCAAGAATATCATTGGCACATTTAATAATGTCTCTTTCTGTGAAGATACCTGAGATCTTTTCATCTCTTCCAAGAACGAGAGAGCCAATCTTCTTTTCAAACATAAGAGATGCCGCTTCTAAAAACGGCATCTCAGGATTAGACATAATAATTTTAGGTAACTTTAAAGTTGATAATGGTACCTGAAAGTCTTCCTTTGTGATGATCTTCATAAATCAATTATTTCTCAATCACCGCAGTTATTCCCATACCTCCGGCAGTACAAATTGAAATTAATCCTCGCCCGCTCTCATTTTGCTCTAAGAGCTTTGCAAGAGTAGCAACAATCCTTGCTCCTGTAGCTGCAAAAGGATGTCCTAGGGCCAAGGAGCCTCCTTTGACATTCATCTTTGTTCGATCAATACTTCCAAGTGCTTTTTCTAGTCCAAGATTATTCTTACAAAAATCTTCACTCTCCCATGCCTTTAATGTACAAAGTACTTGGGCCGCGAAAGCTTCATGTATTTCATAGAAATCAAAATCTTGAAGTGTCAGATCTAATTTCTTAAGCATCTTAGGAACGGCGTAGGCTGGGGCCATAAGAAGTCCTTCATCATCAACATAATTAACAGCTGCACTTTGGCCTAGAACAAAGTAGGCCTTAACATCGAGATTATGTTCCTTTGCGTACTCTTCAGAGCAGAGAAAGACACAAGCCGCTCCATCAGAAAGAGATGTTGAGTTGGCGGCGGTCAATGTTCCCTTACCAGTCGATTTATCAAAGGCCGGCTTAAGCTTGCCCATTTTTTCCATCGTCGTTTCGGCCCTAACAATAGCATCTTTTTTTAGTGAACCATATGGATAAACAAGATCATTAAAAAAGCCTTCTTCGTAAGCGGCATGAGCTTTTTGATGAGACTCATAAGCGAGTTGATCTTGATCCTTACGACTGATATCCCACTTCTTCGCCATAATCTCACAACTCTCTCCCATTGAAAGACCTGTTCGAGGTTCTTTAACCGCAGGGAAGTTTGGTACGAGGTCATTGGGCCTTACAGAGAGAAGTGCTTTAAGCTTATCTCCTGTCGACCTAGCATAATTAACCTTTGCCATCGCATCAGAGAACGATTTTTTAAACTCAACAGGAATATCAGAATTCGTATCAACTCCACCAGCTATACCAGAATCAATTTGACCTAGCGCGATCTTATTGGCAATCATTATAACGGACTCTAAAGAAGTACCACATGCTTTTTGAATATCAGTTGCTGGTGTAGCAAAAGATAAGCCCGCATCAATTGTACATTCTCTTGCCAGTGAGAAATCATAGGCATGTTTAGATACTGCACCGAGTACGACCTCTCCTATTTCCCGACCTGTTAGGTTAAGTTTCTCAACAAGTGCTTTCATAGATGCAGTCATGAGATTTTTATTAGACTTCTTAAGATAATGAGCACCTGAGCGCGTAAATGGAATTCTTCCTCCATCAACAATACATACCTTTTTCATAAGCTCTCCAAAGTTGAGTAATTAAGTAATGTTAATTTTTTGACAAAAGTTTTATTATTTATTTATTCTCTTATTATATATGCTATCGTTATTTGAATCTAAGTTTTTATGCTGTTTTGAGCAAAAAAACATGACAAAGATCAAATAAAAAGAATGTATGAATTCTTTTTAAAACAGTTCGAGCATGAGAATATACTTATGTTAAAAAAATGGAGGTTTTATGAAATGTCAGATCACTTTTAGAAACATGGACCATACAGAAGCCCTAGACGATAAAATTAAATCAAAGTCTCAAAAAATTGCGAAATTTTTAGGACCAGAAGCTTCTGCGCAATGGGTTTGCTGGACTCAGAAAAATGATCAGATTGCTGAGCTTAAAGTTAATTATAAGAAAGAACATTATATTGCAAAAGCAACTAGTGACGACTTATATAAAACAATGGATCTTGTGATTGATAAAGTTTCTAGTCAGATTGCTAAAAACCGTTAACGAATAAAAATATTGGTGAGGAGTAGCTAGCTACTCCTCTCTATTTAATTAAAACTTATAACAAACAAATACTTCTTGCTCGCCCTACTGCTTCCTCAGAGCTCATCTGATCAGCTATCGTCAAACATTCCTTTTGTGTTAAAACATGCTTATAACTTTCAAGACATTGGGCCCTAATAAGATTTTGCTGGTCTATAGTAGGCATATTATCAGCTAAGTCTAAACATTTCTTCGCATCAATAACACAACCAGATATATCTTTCTCATTACATTGGGCATGAGAAGATATTGAGAATATCGTCAAAAATAAAACTAATAGAAAATTCTTCATTAATAAACTCCTCATCATTATCTCGTATTATTATCTCATAGACTGATTTCTGATGAGGATTTCTTGTAATTTTTTAATGGCCGTATAAAGTTTGAACAACGAGGTCGTAAGTACACGATACTATTGAAAACAGTAGACGTCGCCATACTTTGTGACATCAAAAGTTTCTGGTCTTTGTCTTGAACCCCTAGCAAGTTATGAAAGCCTATTTACAAAACATATTAAAGTATGCTAATTTAATAATATGAAAGATAATGTATTAAAACATGCACCTAGAGTTGCTGGAATAATGAAACTACTTGGAAATGAGAATCGTTTAAAGATTCTATGTTTTCTTTCAGATGAAGAACTCTCAGTATCAGAGATAGAGTCACTTACGGGAATCGCACAATCACTCATTTCTCAAAATTTGAAAACTCTCGAACTCAACAATATTGTTAGCGCTAGAAGAGAGGGAAAGTGGATATTCTATAAAATAGCATCACATGAAATACAGGAACTTTTTAAAGCACTTTATGAGATTTTTTGTAAAGAGGAGTAAATATGAACATAGTTAACTTTACACCAGTCCCTTCATTCATAGGCGGAATACTAATAGGTATTTCTGCTGTCGCACTACTCTACTTCAATGGAAAAATTGCAGGGATTAGTGGTATCACTAAGGGGACTTTTAACTTTAAAGAAAGAGATACCTTGTGGAGAATACTTTTTTTCATTGGGCTTGTAATTGGAGGCCTCTTTAGTACTCGCTTCTTTGAGAGTGCGATCTCTAATGTTGACCAACTACAAATTAACACGAAGTTAATCATAGCTGCGGTTGCAGTCGGTATAGGTACGGCCTATGGAAATGGATGCACAAGTGGTCATGGAATATGTGGACTTGCGAGGAAATCAAAGAGAAGTGTCACTGCTACTCTAATTTTTATGGCAACTGGATTTATTACAGTATTTCTAGAAAAACTCATATAAGGATTAATTATGAAATATCTCATATCACTATTATCAGGAATCTTATTCGCAATAGGCCTAGGAATATCGGGCATGATGAATACAGAAAAAGTTAAAGGCTTTCTCGATTTGACAGGAGACTGGGATCCATCATTGGCACTCGTCATGGGAGGAGCACTCCTTGTGACCGTTATCACCTACCCCTTTATTATAAAGAAAAAATCGCCTATGTGTGAAACGGACTTTTCGCTACCAACGAATAAAGAAATTACAAAAGAGATTATCATTGGGCCTGCACTATTTGGTATTGGCTGGGGACTCATTGGATTATGCCCTGGACCTGCAATAGCAAACTTATTAAATGGAGGCATGGCGATTGTGATATTCACGGGCGTAATGATTGCTTCAATGGTTATTACAGATAAAGTAACGAATTAACGGCTCTTCATAACCATATTTTTTAGAAGTTCGAGATGCTTATTATAACTTGTTAGAGGAAAGCGCTCATTTAAAACAGTGAATACTTCTTTGATATTGAGTTTCTTCTTATCTGTTAACTGATTTAGTATTTCTGTTGAAAAGGCCTCTATAACAATAAAGACAATCGTTATGGGCGAGATACTAGAGGTAAGCTTATCGGCGAATCCAACGCCATTTGATGTACCATGATGCTGGCGTATGATCACATCTACATCTGAGGGGCAATTTGGAATTTGTTGCAATAGTGTCGCGGCATTATTTGCGTGCATATCGATAATTTCATATTCAGTTTCACTAAAATTTGTTAAATCTAGCTCGTCTTTCCAATTTATCCTTAGAAGTTTTTCATCACGTAGATAGCAGTCATGGAAGAATGAGACGTAGGCAATCTTCTCTATAATTTGATTCACCTGAGTTCCCTTTCCCCAACCAAGGTAAGGTAATATTTCATTGAAAAAAAGTGTATTTAAAAAACTTCTTTTAAACGAATATGATGATTCATCTTGCATGATTTCTTTTAAGATTTTTGATAATTTCTTATTCGTTGAAACTGACTTAAGCATAGACTTAATAGTTGCTCTTGCTACTCTCACAGTCGAAGCCTTAACACCAAAGTCATCGAGAAAGTTCTGTGATATCTCAAAACTATCGCCCGTTACTTCAATAATATTTTTATTGTCTTGATTGGCAGTAACAACGCCCTTTAGTGCTCCAGAGAGAATTTGTTCAATAATTTTTTCAAAGTCTGACTTTCTCACATAGAAGTAGTCGACCTTCATGTCTTTGTACTTACGAACAGAATCCTTATCGATAAGATCTCCGGCATTGATTCTCTTAACGAACTCATCACCTTCAGATTTCTTGAGCTTAATATAAATATCACAACATGGAGAGGATAATAAGAAGAAGTTCTCTATTTGAATGGCGGCATACTGATACGCCTCCTTCTCTTCAAGATCAATGATACCTTGAAGCTCCTCACTTATTGAAGAGAAGTTAGACATTGACTTTGAAGCTACAAAATCTGCGCTCAAATACTTTCCACCTATTGAGAAGACAGGAAGATCTATGGAGTTATCTGCAAAGTCCCTTTTAACAAATTCCAAAAGGCTCTTAGAATCACTATATTCAAAAACCATAACAAGCTCAGGCTTAAAGCTCTTAAGCTCATCACTGAATTCTGACTTTGTTGTCACTAAATTAACTTGAACCTTAAAATTTGCTCTAAAAAAGAGAGCAAAAATATTTGCAACCTCTTCATTACTTGAGACCATTAAGATTTTCTTCAATTAGAACTCTCTCTTATTAAAAATTAACTTAATAATGAATAGCCAAATGATACACATTACTAAGAAATGAAGCACTGAAAGTCCAGCGGACATGATCGTGAAGTCACTCTTACTAATGACCTGTTCGGCAATATAGGTCAACTCTCCTACTCTTGGAGTTAAGAAGTGTATGAAGTATTTAAAGACAGAAAAGATTGAGAGATTCTCAAATGAGAGACCGTTATAGACCACATTATGATAAACCACTTTTGAAAAGACATAGAAAAAGAAAGTAAAGAGAAACGAGCCTACTTTGTTGATATATAAAGAGAATAGTATTCCCGTGATCGTCATTCCAAAAATCTGTATGCTCATAAAGACAATAGAGAGGATATAATTTAAAAAATCAAACTTAATGTCTCCAGTAAGCGCCAATAGAATAAAGCCAAACACAGAAGAGATAACATAGAAAGCGATTGAAAGAATACATGATCCAATCACACGATTTAAAATATAACCAAAGCGAGTAAGCGGAAATGATAAGACCTGATTTATGAGACTTGAATCAACATCTGACTTAACGGCACTTATAGCGATAAAGATAGTAACGATATTTGTAGCAAACGAAACAAAGTTTAAGATAATCCCCTGAGAGGTATCAGAAATAAAGGTATTTAAATTTGATTCAATGACAAACTCTTTGGCAGCTATTGCTAAGCCGTGTCCCGCTAAAATAAAAAGTAATGTAAAAATAAATAAAGTAATAATTCCCTTATTTCTATATTCTTTTTCTATAGTATTCTTAATGAGATGATAATTTAATTCATTCATCATGATTCCCCCTCAGTTCTTACAGGGCCCTTAATAAGTCCGTAGAAAACATCTTCGAGTGCCTCATCTTTGGTAATCTCTGTCATAAGACCAGACTTTTGCACAATTCCTTTATTTAAAATAATGACTTTATCAGCGATTTTCTCCATCTCCGCTAAGATATGAGAATTAATTAAGACCGTTTTATTCTCGGCCTTAAGTTTCATACAAATGTCTTTGACATCCTTGATACCAATAGGATCAAGTCCAGAAAAAGGCTCATCTAATATTATGAAATCTTGGTCACCGATTAGCGAACAAGCAATCCCAAGCCTTTGAAGTTGTCCCTTAGAAAGAGTCTTTAATTTCTTATTGATAAGGTCTTCAATGCTTAACATCTCTAGAAAGTACTTATAATCTGTTTTTGTAGAGTCTGCATTATACATTGAGGAGTAAAATTTAAGAGTATCTAGAACTGTAAAATAAGAATAGAAGTTAAATTTTTCCGGAAGATAAGCAATCTTTCTTCGAGAACGACTATCGTTAATAGGTAGGTCGTATAAGTTTATACTACCGCTATCAATAGAGACTAGGCCCAGAAGTGATTTAACAAAAGTTGTCTTCCCTGCCCCGTTTGGACCTAGAAGAGCAACAATATCTCCAGAGTTTATTTCAATGGAGAAATTCTTTAAGGCGGTGTAATCACCATAACTCTTAGTTACATCATTTGCTTTTAGTATCGTTGTCATATAGCTCTCACTTTATGTGTGTATCAATTGGAATCGGCCTCTTCTTTTCGTCAACTGCGACATAAGAAAATAGGCCCTCAGTTACTTTAATACGCTTTTGTTCAAACATTCTTACGACCCAAACTTGAATTTTGATAGTCAGCGATGTTCTTCCCTCTTTAATCGTATCACAATAACAACAAAGTACATCACCAACATTTACAGGCTTATGGAACTTCATAGACTCCATCCCAACTGTAACCGTTCGACCTCGAACTCTCTTACCAGAGTATATCGCACCGGCTATATCCATCTGAGAAAGCACCCATCCACCAAAAATATCACCATTTGGATTCGTATCACCTGGCATGGTAAGAGTTCTAACAATTAACTCTCCTTGAGGCAGTTCTTCTTGATTTTCATTATTTTTACCCACTATTAATCTCTCCATTTAATGACTTAAAATATTACTTATATTCTATTAATTTTCTAAGAATAATAAAGATTATTTTATAACGGAAAAAATATGCATATTTCTAAATCTGAACTAAGAACAATCAGTGAGTCAGCTATCATCTCGACAGTCGTAATGGCCGTACTCTTTATCTTAAACTCATCAATAGCCGAGTCTATTGGGTCTCTAAGAAGAATACTTGTGATGCTCGGAGCTGATATCACTTCAGGAGGCTACATTCAGTGGGTCACCTACTTTGCCTCAATATGGACAGTCAAAGAGGTTTCAAAGCTTAGAAAGCGAATTATTGCAGAATCAAGCTATTTTAAGGCAGACCTCTTACCTACTTCAGAAAAACATCTTCTTATTGCTGATGATGTCTTTAATATTCATTTGAAAGTCAAAGAATTTGAAAAGAAACAGGCAAAGACTCTTCTTACTAATCTTATCAAGAATGCATGTGCAAAGTTTAGATCAACAAAGAGTATTTCCGAAATGCTTGACGTAATTAATATACTTACAGAACTTCATCGAGACACCTCTGAAATGGAGCAATCCAATATTAGATTTCTCCTATGGTCAATACCATCACTAGGCTTTATCGGGACAGTTCTTGGGATCTCACAGGCATTAACCATTGCAAATAGTAATGATATGGAAAAGATCACATCAACTCTTGGCGTTGCCTTTGACACGACTCTTGTGTCACTTGTTCTTAGTATTGTCCTTATGTGGGTCTATCATGATCTTCAAAAGGTCACAGAAAAGTTTCATGTTAAAAGTAAAGAATATGTCATCGAGAATCTCGTTAATCGAATTGAAGTATAGGAAGAAAGTTTGAGAAGACGTTCAAAAGAAATTTCTATATTTAATATCTCATTCCTAGATGTCATCTCAGGTGCACTTGGTGCGGTCATTATTCTATTTATTGCGGTCCCAAAGCAGAAGGCCAATATAGTAATCAAAGAAAAGCCTCCGGCAAAAGTATCAGACTGCTCATTTGAGTACGATCAGATTATGAAGTGTAAAGATGAAGTGAAGAGCAAAGAACAGGTCATTGCAGCTCAAAAAGAGACGATTGAAGAGCTACAGAATCAAAAAAGTGAAGACGCAAAAAAGACAGCAAGCTCAACAACTCAAATCAAACAAGAATCCAATAGTGTTGATGGCAAGAAACAAGTAGGCTTTAACTTTAAAGGAAAGAATATTGTCTTTCTTATTGATATATCTGGCTCAATGATTGGAGATAAAATAGGAGAAGTAAAAGCTGGTCTTAAAATGCTCATAGCTTCAATGGGTGAAGATTACAAGATTGACGTCGTTTACTATCCACACAGCAGAAGAAGAACGAACTATCCCTTATGGGGATTAATACAGCCCCTTAGAACCGTTGATATAAAGAATGAAGTCTATAGTTTTATCAAAAAACTTAGACCACGAGGGGGAACTCCAACAAAGAGTGCAATGGAATTTGTTCTTTTAAATTATGAAGAAATCACGGACATCGTTCTACTAAGTGATGGCGTGCCTAGTGATTCTGGAAAAGATGAAATCTTGGAGATGATCAGAAGAAGAAATGTTAATAAAGTACAAATAAACACCATTGGTGTGGGCCTTAAGACTTACGGTCCAAATTCTAAATTATTTGAAATTCTAGAGGCCATTGCTAAAGAGACAAAGGGCTTTAATTACGGTTTTTAAATTCTCTAAAACTGATCCATTAAAATGGTGATATAAATATTATATTCTGTTTCAATTTTAATCTAATATCGCTCAAACATCCTTTTGAGTGGATAATAGGCATATAATTAGAGATTAAGTTCTCATGATTTACAATTGCCCAAATAATTCATGTGATTCAAGTACTAAAAACGGTCTTATCGTTAAAGACGGAACTTTTAAGAGAAAGTCTGACTCGAGACATATTCAAAGATATAAGTGCAAAAGATGCAATAAGAGATTTTCAAGAGCTACTTTCAGCCTGGAGTACAGACAGAAAAAAAGAAGAGTAAATCATATGCTCTACAAACTCATTTGCTCAGGAAACTCCATGAGAAGGTCTGCCAAGATACTTGGGGTAAATTATAAGACAATCTTAAAAAAAGTTGAATACCTAGGGGAGAAGTCAAGAAAAAGACATAAGAGCTTTCTTGAAAAACTTGAAAAGTCTAAAGTAGAAAATATGCAATTTGATGATCTTATCACCCTTGAGCATACGAAAATGAAGCCTTTATCTGTTAGTCTTGCAGTCGATAAAAAGCGTCGATTCATCCTTGGAGCTGAAGTATCAAGGATTCCTGCTTTTGGTCATCTCGCTAAGAGATCTGTTAAAAAGTATG
>DDIK01000030.1 GCA_002338505.1 Bacteriovorax sp. UBA1852 | reverse complement strand
ATGGTAAGCAATCATATGAGTTCATCGAAAAAACAAAAGGGTTTTGGGCAAACCTCGTTGCTAATCCAAGAAGCTCAGGTTGTTCAAGAACTAATAATGAGGTCATTGCTTACTTAAGACACATTTTACCCGCAGGAACGCCAATTATAAAGATATATGCAAAAGAGAGATACTCTGATGTCTCTTATGCTGACATGCCTGAAAAATATAACCAGTGGGACTACATCTTAACAAAAGACGGTGTTCGCCAAGTTAATGGTTCAACAGCAGATGCAAATACAGTCAGAAGTAAAGGCTATTCAGCAAGAGATGTTCTTGACCAGGGTACCTTTATGATTGATACCAAGCCAACAACTTTTGAATTTAGAGGCTATCGTGATCCAGCAAAATGTAGGGCCTATATCCAGAACTACAAAGATGAAATGAAAGCTAAAGGTAAGAAGCTTCAAAGAAGAAATGGAGCGCTTAGAATTCCACCTCCAACACGAAGAGATGGTGGCGAGAGAATTTGTGATGTTGTTAAAAACAAGAAAGCCAACGTTTATGATCTAAAAGATAGCAGATTTAACGGCTATTACTTTGTGGATAAAGGCATCGTCTCTTCAGATTATGCTCACCCAAAAAGAGATTTAATCGTTGGAGGATATAGAGACGTCACTGTCCCAAGCTATATGCAAAGTAAATAGAACTAGTAATTAAAGATATATTTCTTATTTTCTAAATCAACTTCCACATTAGGTGGACGACGAAATACCTGGAAGAGGTCATGCCCCTCTTTCAGGTTTCTCCAAAATTCTATCCATTCATTCTTCCTGTAACGATTCATATTCTTCTCTGTCATCTCAAACGGAAAGATATGAACCCTATAAAAGCGCTGTCCATTTCTAAGGGCAGCATCAGCGAGAATATAAATTTCATCAATGCCATTTCTCATTGCAAAGCAACCAGAAGAAACACACTTTCCATGAACCATCAGGTTAGAGCCCGTTCTATCAAGCATACGATCATAACGATTAGGATATCCTATATTGTAAGCAAGTCTAAAACGACTCCAAGGATTCATCCAGGAAGGTAGGACGTAGTAAAAGTCCTCTGGAGACTTACGGTCCCCTTCTTTTAGCTTAGGACCAAGCTTCTTCCTTAAGCGGCAAATGTCATAAGTGTCAAAGAGATCAAATTCACCGTTCTCTCTTTGCATATAAATCTCAAGTCTTGCTTCTTTTTTGAAAATCCGCACATAGATGGGATCTCCCCAGCTAAATCCTTTTGAAGCGAGTTTCATTTCTAAGTCCCGGCGAATATCTTCTCTAATTTTGATAACTTTATCAGTCTCGGGGACATCACTGAGGAGTGAATGATCTTGCCAGCTCAGAAGTGGGACAACTGTCGAGGCAGAAATATTTAAGGCTACGATCCATGTAACTAAGTATAAAATCCATTTCATTATTAAAGTGTATATAAAGATTTGTGAGAAGAAAAGTTTTGGTAGTTTTTGTCAAAATGGTGCTAAGAAGGAAAACAAGGTCTTTAAGATTTTAAAGTTTAAAAAGATGGTTTAACGCATTCGCATCAAATTCCAAAGGTGGGCCGTTAGATAGGATTGTAGAGTTTCCCTTCTTAGCTCACTTATCTATAAGCAGGATGCGTGCCAACTTTTATACAACCTAAGCCCCTTAAAACACGTATATTTTAGTCCAGTATCAAATTGAACTGGGGCCAAAAGGTACTAGGCCCTGATTGCAAAGTGCCCCTATGTAAACATTTTATATTCGTAAGTCTTAAGAGATTTTAATACAGGACATGAATCAGATAGTTACGCCGCACCTAGATAAAAATCAGATGTATGACCGTAGGACCATATCATTAATCTCATTGAGAAAAATCAAAAGAGCGACGATACTTCTATCCAGCGAGGTTATATGAAACATGTGAGTGCCCCATTAATACTAGGTTTATTGTTTATCTCATGCTCAAAAGATATGGGATACCGTCTAGGTTTTAGTGAGAACTCTTGCATAAAAGAATTGAATAAGCAGTACCGAATACAGGAGAGGGCCCCAAACTCAATTTATAAACTTGAAGAGATCGTTGAAAGGGAAAAGGGTCCACAGCTTAAAGTTTCTGTGTGGCATAACTACTCTTGGTACTACCAAGGCCTTAAGAAACATACATATTTTAAGGACACAAGACTATTTGCTTACGAACATACAGATTGCCCTGATAACTCCGGTGCAGGGGCAAGTTTTAATAAGAAAATAAAAGCGATGAAAATAAAGAAGTAATCGCTAGCTGGTATCTGGTTTTAGGCCATGAAAAGAGGTTTCTGGTTTACCCTCTTTTCATGGCCTTTCTTATTTAATCTCTTCTAAGAGTTTCTTATAGCCAGACTTCAAATAACGAGTCGAAATAACTTTAAAGATCGAAACAGATGAATCTTCAATGATACTATCTTGATCAGAATCAATTTCAGATGCCTGCTGTGCCATCTTATCAAACTCAGCATTTCTCTGCGCAACTTCAGAGTCAATTGCATCTTGATCAAAGTCAAAATTAAATTCACCTTGTCCTGGTGCAGAAGCTCCTGAGAGGCCTTCGCCACTGCCACTATCATTTAGTCCATCTCCACCTTTGAGATCTCCTGAGAGCATATCTGCGGCCCTAGAAGCGTCAGATCCATCACGAGATGAACGACCTCCAAAACTACCAGCTCCTCCAAACTTAGCGAGCATTGAATTTGGATTTTGTCCTTTCTTCTTAAAATACTGGTCGGCACTCTTCACTCTATTAGCAAAGGCATCTGCCGACTCTTTTGCAAGATTAAGCTTCTTAAGTCCAAGCTTCTTTCTCACCTTATTAAGATTATCTTGTCCTCTTTTTAAAGCACCATTAATGGCAGAAGCTCTCGAATTTAACGACTCTATTTTACTCGCGGCCCTAGGACTTATTGATCCCTTACCTTGAACTTCTCCAGCGAATCCAAGCATATCGGAAAATGCTCCGTTTAAGCCATTTGGAAGGGATGGAAAATTCTTTTCAAGCTCAGGGATGATTTTAGGCTTCGGCAAGTTATTACATCCGCCAGAAGAACTTCCATTTAAGCAATCAACTGTTGATCCAAGAGGGCCTGTCGGATAAGAATTGACGGCGTTCACTCCTGAGATGGTAGAACCTGCTACAGCTTCAGAAGAAACATCAATACCTTTTGCCATGGTGGCGTCCATTTTGTTTAAGATTTCATCGATGATTTTTATATTATCTTCGATTTTTGAAACTGTTTTCTTACTGTTATTTGCTACTAGTTTTCCGAAGACTCCTAGGCCGCCCCAGAGAATTGCTCTTTTCTTCGGTGTTGAAATCAGCATATCAATTTTCTTACTTTCAACTAATAGATATCCACCGACTAAGCCTGCTACTGTACCTAGAAGCTTTCCTGCTTTTGCATTTGCTTTACTTATTAAGAGTTTATCGAATAGGCTTGCGTACCATTTTTGGACTTTTGATTTTTCGTTGTCTACTACTGATAAAGGTACACATGCGATTTCGTCCATTTGTTCGTTAAGAACATATGTTGAACATGAGGTCGATGCAGCACCTGCAGCTGGTACACATGCGGCAGCGTCTACTACTTTTTTCCCTGCGTCAGCAACACACAATAAAGACTCTGATGTAATTTTTGCCTCTAGAGTCTTCAGTGCAGTAACCTGTACCGAACTAAAGTTAGGTAGGGACTCTTGAGACTCTTTAGCGATTGTTTCAGCAGTTACTACAGCACAACTTGCTGCCTGACAACTTACAGCCACAACTTTTGAGTTCTCCGCGCAAATAAAAGCTAAACTCTTACTCTTAGCCTCCTTAAAAACCGCCAAACCAGCAGAAACCCCAAAAGCAAGAGCAGCTGCATTTTGCATCTTCATTCTCTTCTCTGTAGCACTCTTAATCTGCTTCAGCGCTTGTTTCTCTTTCACAAGAACTTCATATTGTTCAGAATCAATCGTTTCATCTTCTGCGTAAGTCTTATATTCAATGGTCTTAGCTTTGAGCTTCTGTTCACCGGTCATGATCGCTTGAACTTCGCCGATGATATAAATCCCTGCGGCAATCGCCGCACCAATTACATCTGTCGTTACTGGCTTACAGGCCATAATCAATTTATAGATAACGAAGGCCGAGGCCATATAGACAAGAAGAGCGACAGCAGGAGAAGCAATCTTTCCCATAAGTCCACCAGAGTCAGAACCATCAAGTTGAAGATAACCTTCCTGGCCCTGAGCGTTTGAGCTTGTCACAACATTCTCTGCGGCCTGAACACTCTTTGACATACTAAAGCTCATCTCCCCATTTACAGAATGAATCTGTAGATTAAAAAGCATGAAGCTTAAAAAGAATGTCATTAGCTTATTAATGATATTTTTCATCTTTCACCTATCCTACTCTTTGATTATAAATGAAAGAGCAACCTAAACCCTAATAGTGTCTTAAGGAGTTATTAAATTCAGATACTTAGTATGATTCTTATCGCCAATTTTATATGGCAACTTAAGGAGTTATTTTAAAATAAAAGAGCGATGCTTCTTCTCTTTAACTTTATAGACTCTTTCTTTTTTAGATTTTCGTCCACGATTACTGGGTATATTTGGATCGGCTGCGCAATCAAGCTGTTTTTGTACCATGGCCTTAAAAGAATCAATCATCGAATCTTCACGACCATCAAGTTCTTCCACCTTAGCACGCGCCATTTCCTTTAAAAGAAAATGTACACTTTCAACGGTAGAAAGTGCTAGCTTATGGGGCTGATGCTTAATGAAAAACTCAGACATTTTATCTGTAGCAAATGAAATACGAGGTAGAGAATTTATATTCTTTGATAACGTCATCATTTTCTTAGCACAAGGCCAAGTTCCATCAATAACAAATATCACAGGCCTCTTATCTTTTAATGATTGAATTTCATCTTCAGAGGGGTTGGAAATATTTAGAGCGTCTTCACCTGGATAAAGAACAAGTGGAAAATTTTGAGGATCTTCAATCAACGCGTTCACTCGCTTATCTTGAGTGAAATCAACGCCCATAATAAGTTCACCGTTTTCAATCGCAGCGTTAGTAACTCTTCCAGTGCCAAGCTTTTCTTTCTTGGCCTCCATGGGGTGAATAAGAATAACGATCTTTGATCTAAGATGAAACTTTTTAAGGAGATGGCAAAAGCAGAAGTCCTTCGGCCTAAAGCAGTCAAAGCACTTCTCTCTAATTTTTAAAGAAAACTCGAGATCTTTCTTCATTAAAACTTACTACTCCACAACTCTTTATCAAAGCCCATCATAACTTCGCTACTTTCAACAATTGGTCTTTTGATAGCAGATGAATTCTCTACGAGGAGATTTATTTTCTCTTCTTTCGAGCCACTTTCATAGTCTTCTTTAAATTTTCTAAAAGTAGTTCCTCTCTTATTAACAGGAAGATCACCAAGTTCTTTTGCCCATTTCTTTATGAGTGTTTTTGTAGGGGGAGTCTTTTTGAAGTCGATAAACTCGTAATCAACACTTTTCTCATCTAAGAACTTAAGTGCTTTTTTTACTGTGTCACAGTTTTTAATTCCATATACTTTCATAGGATTCTCCTGATCAATTTATTATGATTGAGAATATACAAAAATAAATAAGAGAATTAAAGACTTATAAGCTTTGAAATATTTCTTTTGACGTGTTTGAGTTTAGATTTTTGAAAGCTTTTATTAGTGGATTTTGTTTCAATATTACTAAAATGACTTCGAAGCTTCTTCCATAAGAGATGTGGCAATGTGCCCCCCTCTCCTGCGGCCTTGAAAGCTGCGACAGTTACAATGTCGGCTTTTTGAGTATTAAGAAGTCTTACAGGCCTCTCCTTCCCATCTCTCGTATCACAACCCAAATTTGATTCAAGAACGTTATTGGTTCGACAAACCATAGGACGGTCTTCATAAATCTTACATCCGCCATTTTGATCTAAGAAAACGCACCCTCTCAACTCATAAGGAAGTGAGAACCAAGCAGATGCATTATTTTCAACGTTCCCCTGAATGTAAAGTTTCTTTAAATCGACTTCAATCTCTTGCGTTAAAACCTTTGTCGCCAAAAGCTCAGCCTCATCAGAGCTAATAGAGACCTGAGTATAGCAACAGGCACTACAACCTTTCTTACATGCAAGAGTCTTCTTTACAACAGGGTTATTTAGAACTTCGCTTGTGTAGTTTTCAACGTAATCATGGGCCTTCTCGGCTCTTGTGATTGGATCAGAAATTCGAGAGAAAATCCTAGAGGAAAAACTATAAAGAAACTTGAACTCTTCTAAGTCCTTAAGCTTCTTAAACGATTCATAGGCTTTTTGAGGGTAATTAATAACTAATCCTTAGTTAATTCCTAAGTTTTATTCTACTAAGAAAACAATTTTTTTTGTGAAGTCGGAAAAGATTGCCACAAAACACACTAAACGCCTGATATCACTGGACTCACTTAGACATTATTTTAATTAAGAGAAATTAACTTGTTTTATTTTGAACATTAGCTTAAATTGAACGTACGTTTGAATTAAAACAGTCGTTTGATTAATATGAGGTAATAATGAAAAATAAACTAATCATCATGGCCAGTATCTTTAGTACTACTTTAGCAGTTGATATCAACGAACAGCTCTTAGTAGACTGGGCAAGAAAATCTTCATACTCAAAGTCGAGAATAGAGCTTGGAAAACTACAAGCACTCAACGAAGAAAAGAAGTTTAACGAGAACTTCATCTATAATTTTGGAAGTGAACTCAGTTACGTCAACACTGAAGAAAAACCGTTTACAAACTTTGCTCCAGTCACAACGCCTGTAAAGAATTTCGAAGTGAGACTTGAAAAAGCTACGAGAAGAGGAATTGGACTAGAGACGAGGGCATTTTCAAATCAACTTACAAATAACTTCTACAAGCATGGGACAACTTCAGGTGTAGGGATAAGAATTAAAGCAGATCTTTATAAAGATATACTTGGAAGTCTGACCAAGAAACAAGAAAAATCACTCTCTTTACAAAAGAAGATTGCAATAGAAGAAGCTAAGATTAATGAACAGGCCTTTGTCTCAAATGTGAGAAAGCTTTATTGGAGTTTAGTCTCTGTAAATGAATCATTAAATATCTCCAAAGCACTTTTAGAAACTGCGAAAAAACTTGAGAGAGATACAGGTGCTAGATTCAAAAGTAAAATTGCTGATAAAGATGAACTGACAAGAATTAGATCACAAGTACAAACGAGACAAGGTCAAATTTATATTCTTGAATATGATCGCTCAAATATTATTAAACAAATAAGAAATCTCTTTCCAGATCAATTGAACGAAAAGACGGTTAAGCTTGCACCATATGACATTGAGCAAACAGTGAAAGATGTCCTCGCCTGCTCAGCGAAAATCAGCTCAAAAGCAAAGATTCCATACGAAGATACAAATTACGATGATATCTTAGCCTACCTTGAGTCAAACCTCACCACTCAATTGGCCATTAATGAAAAGCATGACGACCCAGAAGTTGCACTTATGGCCGATGCTACATACTTAGGTAAGGACTTTGGTTATAGTGAGAGTATTGATAATTTCACCGATGACTCTCAAGCGGGAATAACGCTTGGACTTACAGTCAACATTCCCCTGGGAAAAGAAAAGAAAGATACAAAAGCAATTCAAAAAGAAATTTTAACGAAAACAAATATTGCCAAGTACAAAGAAATCCAAGGACGATTAGGGGCATTTCACACCGAAACTGTAAATTCGATTAATGTTCTCTATAAAGTAATTGATGCTCAAGAGAGAAACACTAAGCTCTTAAATGAAACGTTTAAAATCTCAAATGGTAAATTTAAGCAAGCAAGGATTAACGCGAGAAACTTACTTCAAGATGAAGATAGTCTTCTTCAAAGTAATCTCAACGAAATAAATACTAAATACAATGTTATAGCTACGATCATCGACTACTTTTCAGTTTATGGTTCTACTGCTTGTATAATAAACATATAAGAAATAATACATAGAGGTTTATATGAATTCACTCGCAAAATTTTTCGTCGACAATTATAAATTCACTGTTGTTGTTTCGTTCTTCCTCGCTATCTATGGTGGTCTTGGACTAATGAAGTTAACGGCTGAAAGTTATCCTTCAGTAAGCTTTGCTACCGCAATTGTGACAACAGTTTACGATGGTGCTTCAGCAGAGGACATGGAGATTAAGGTAACCAAGCCTATAGAGGACGAAATACGTACTGTGACAGGTATTAAAGACGTTAAATCAACATCTCAAGCATCACTTTCGACAATTGTCATTCGTGTGGACATGGATAATGTTGATAGTGTTGATGATGTTATGAGTGATCTTCAAAAAGCAATTGATAGAGTTACAGATCTACCAAGTGATCTAAAAGACCCTCCCGCTTTTCAAGAAATAAAATCAGAAGAGTTTCCTGTTTATCAAGTCGCTATAACTGGAGATAACACAAATAGAAGTAGAGAATTGATCGCAGACCTTTTAAAAGAAGATATTGAAGACATTAAGAGTGTTAAGGGAATCACATATGATGGATTCTCAAAAAGAGTGTTTCAAATCATTCTTAATAGAGAAAAAATGGACTCTCTTCATATCGGTATTGAAGAAGTCATTGCAAAACTTAAGTCACGAAATGTTAACATTCCAGGTGGAAATATTAAGAGTGATAGCAATCAAAAGCTCGTCAGGATTGAAGGAAAAGTAAAGAACACAAAGGAACTTGAAAGAATCCTTATTCGCTCTAACTTCTCAGGCGAAGGTGTTTACCTTGATGATATCGCAACAGTTCTTGATGATGCAGAAGAGAAGAAGGTTATCACGACAAGGAATGCTGTCGAAGCGACTCTCATGACAGTTTCAAAGAAAGCTGGCGCTGACACAATTGAAATGGTTAATAAGATTGAAAAGAAGGTTCAAACCTTTGAAAAGAAATATACGGACTATAAATTTCACATTTATAACAATGAACAAGAAAAAGTAATTAATAAACTAGAAGTACTTTCATCTAACGCAATATCAGGTCTCTTACTCGTTATCGTATTTTTATTCATTTTCTTGCCAGGAAGAGTTGGTCTTCTAGCAAGTATGTCTCTACCTCTCGCCGTCATGGGGACAATAGGCCTCATGCCGGCATTTGGTATGACACTTAATTCTATTACAATCCTAGCTCTGGTTATTGCACTTGGGATGTTAGTCGATAATAGTGTTGTTATTTCAGAGAACTACTCAAGACACTTAGAAAAAGGAATGCTCAAAAGAGAAGCTGCCATACTTTCCGTTAAACAACTTTGGCTTCCTATTACAGGTACTGCGATGACAACAATCGCAGCCTTCATGCCTATGCTTGTTACCAAAGGTATTATGGGACAATTTATCAAATGGATTCCAGTCATTGTCACACTCTCCCTACTCCTTAGTCTACTTGAGAGTTTCTTTCTCCTTCCAATGAGACTTGTTCACTTTGGCGGCAAGGCAAAGGCTAAAAGTAGTGATGACTCAGGTGAAGATAATAAGAAAAGTGGTGATTGGTTTACAAAGTTTGAGAATAAATTTGAAGGATTTATGACTCTTACAATTAAGCATCGTTATATAACTGCAACATTCTTCTCTCTTGTCATTATTGGATCAATTGTTCTTATGTCAAAAGGAAATAAGTTTATTCTCTTTCCAGCCGATCAAACAGAAATTTATATTTCACGCTTTCAAACTGAAAGAGGAACACCAGTTGAAAAGACAACCGAATCACTCAAAAAACTCAGTAAAGAGATAAAAAGAGTACTAGGTGAAGATGTTAAACATGTTGTTGGTATAGCTGGAAAGTCGAGACAAGACTTTACAGATCCGAAATCAAAAGAAGGTAATAACGTCGGAATTGTATTTATCTACGTATCTGATTATGCAAAGTTTAATCTCCCCTACACACAAGTTCTAAGTGAGCTCAGAGAGATCAAACTTCCAGAACTAACTGAGCTGACTTTTGAAGCACAAGTAAATGGGCCACCCGTTGGTAATGATATTGAGGCGACTTTCAGGGCCAATAAAATGGAGGATATCAAAAATATTATTGATGATATTTCAAAAGAACTCATAAAAGTTGATGGTATTGTTGATTTAGCTGTGGATGATGTTTTTGGAGATCAAGAAGTATATGTTGATATCGACTACATAAAAGCAGATAAACTTGGACTCAGTGCAAATGCTATCGGGCAAAATGTAAGAACTGCTATTGCCGGTAATGTGCTTTCAAATGTTACACTTGATAATAAAGAAGTTGATCTCAACTTACGATTTGCTGAAGATATCAGAAAGAACGTTGACGATATCCTAGAAGTCTCTGTTATGGACAATAGAGGAAATCTTGTGCCAATTTCAACAGTGGCAAAAATTCACGTAGAAGATGGAACTCCAAATATTAAACGATTTGATTTTAAGAAATCTAAAACTCTTCTTGGAAATATCGATAGTGAAAAAATCACTTCAGGTGTCGCAAATGCTAAACTTCTAGAAATATATAATAAAGTTAAAGATAACTACCCTGGAGTCTCTATCGTTTTCGGTGGAGCTGCAGAAAGTACAAAAGAATCAATGCAGTCACTTGCCAGTGCAGGAGTACTTGCAGCGATTGGAATATTTGCAATTCTCGTTTTTCTCTTTAAAAGTTTCTTAAGACCTGTGATTATCATGATGACAATTCCTCTAGGGCTTCTTGGACTTTCAGTAGCCTTTGCAACTCCAGTTCTTAGTGGTTACCCAAATGCTTCAAGGCCTATTTCATTTCTAGCACTTATTGGGATAATCGGACTTGCTGGTATTATCGTAAACTCGGGGATTGTTCTCATAAGTTTTATTGATGAAATGAGAGAAGAAGGTAAATTTGATCTCGACACCATACTTGTTAAAGCTTCAGGACTTAGACTTCGTGCTGTTCTGGTAACTTCTTTAACAACAATTAGTGGTCTTCTCCCTACAGCATATGGAATTGGTGGAACGGATGCCATCCTCGTACCAATGACAATGGCCATGGCCTGGGGATTAACCAGTGGTACAATTATGACTCTGGTTTTCATCCCATGCGCGTATGCCATATTAGAAGATTGGTTCACATTACTAGACAATCTCAAGAAAAAAATTTCTAATAGAAATGAAGGTGAAATATCTTTAAAAGAGGTTCCATCACATGACTGAAACAACAAGACAAAAAATTCTTGATATTGCAGCCGAGTTATTTGCAAAAAATGGATACGATAGTACATCAATTCGCGATATTTCCAGTGAAGCAAATGTAAACTTAGCTTCGATTAACTATCACTTCAAGAATAAGCAAAATCTCTACCTTAATGTTCTTGATAACAATATGGACACTATGCGATTTAGCCTTGAAGAAATAGCTAAAGATAGTACAAACTTCAGAGAATACTGCCACTTAATCTTTGAGCATTTCAGGAAAAATTCTAATCTATTCTTGAATTGTTTCAGGCTGTTTATTAATAATAATCTCCCGCTAGAAAAAGATAATCTTCCGGGATTTTGTAATGCTAAAGACTTTAATCCTCCAGCATTTCAGTCAATGCTAGAACTGCTTAAGAATGAACTTCCGCCAACAATACCGACAAAAGGTATCGAATGGGCCGCGAGACATATTTTTAACTCTATTGCACATACAAATCTTCTTCTGAGCTCCACTATCGTTCAACTTATGGAAGATGAGGTCGATTACCTTGCACCAGATGAAAAAAAACGCTCTTTGGATCTATTAATTGACTCAGTAATTAACTATTTAAAGGAAAATCCCGATAAGTTTGAATAATGTGTAGATTATTTGGATTTCGATCAGTCATTAATTCACAAGTTCACGATAGTCTTGTCCATGCGGACAATGCTCTTGAGCTCCAAAGTTCAGAACACCCCGACGGTTGGGGAGTCTCTTATTATGTAGGATCTTCGCCTCACATCATAAAGTCAGAACAAACAGCACTAGATAATAATATTTTTAAAAGAGTTTCAGGTATTGTTTCATCACAGACAGTTCTTGCTCATATAAGAAAAGCAACTCTGGGATCAATTAATATTTTAAACACTCACCCATTTCAATTCGGTAATTGGACTTTTGCTCACAATGGAAATATTAAGAACTTTGACGACATAAAGAGTAGAATTGTTGATGAAATCAAACCAGAATTTCGAAGATTTGTCCTAGGCTCTACAGACAGTGAGATTATATTTTATTTCCTGCTTAGTGCTCTTAGTGAAGACATTGATCTTCATGGTTCTCATGTAAAAATAAAACCTGTTTTTAAAGTGTTAAATAATGCTGTAAAAGATCTAACAAAAATCATTGGCTCCTTAAACTTTGATGAATCGGCTCCTCCTACAGAGAATTTTATTACCTTTATTTTAACTAACGGTGAAGTTATGGTGGGATTCAACGGCGGAAAAAAACTTTATTATTCGACTTACAAGAATCGATGCAGTGAAAGAGATACCTGTCCAAGCTTTTCTAAGGAATGTGAAGCTGCCACGACCAGTGGTTTTATAAATCATCTTATCTTCTCAAGCGAGCCCCTCTCTGGTGAAAATGTCTGGGATGAAATGCAAGAAAATCAAATGATAGGTGTTGATGCAAAAATGAAGATCGTTATCACCAAAATTGAAGATTAAATCAGCTTACTCTTTTCTCGTATTTTTCATAGTCTTCATACATTGAAATATCTTTTGGTCCTTCTATTAGCTGTAAACGATAAAATGCTCTCCTAATCTTTAAGTGATCGAGGTTTAAGCTTTCAAAGAGCTTATGGAGACAATCGTATTCCTCTTTCGATATGTGATGATCAGAAACGATGATTTTCACAATAAGATCATAGGTTAAAAAGCAATCAGTCGCCGGAAGTGATGTGAATAGTCTCTTAAGATATAGCGTAGGTAATTTAAGCAGTTTATTATTTCGAACTCTTTCATCGTTAAAGAAATGACAGCAAAATACAAACAACTCCTCAGCTAATACTTTTGATTCACTCATTTTATTAATGTCAGCTTGTGTCTTCAAAGAACTTAGTCTACTTAGAACTTTTATCTTCTTATTAAGTTCCAAATCATTCTTTTTTGAATAGTATTTGGCATTAATAGTATAATATAAGCAAACACGATCAAGCTGATGTTGGCTATCTGGTAACAGAGTTAAAAAGTATTCATAGTGATCTTTAAATATTTTTGGAAATGTAACAAGTAAATCAACAAGTAAAATGGCCTTATCAACACTTTTGAAATAATTCAAAGGTATTGATCTCTTTAATAAAATCAATTCTTTAGCATGCAGCTCTCCGTCACTAAATGAAATGATTGTATTTAGAATCGGAAGAGACTCACTAAGACTGCCTTTAAAATATCCTCCGTTCTTTAAATGTTGATACATTCGCTTTATGGTAGATCTCTCGTGATGCGAGGTATGTCTGTCAGCCTTAATCATCGCCACAAGACTTCCTTTAATTTCATTTAAATCCGTAACACTATAATAGTGACTCTCTAAGAATGACTTAATCGAAAAGTCGCGAACTTTCACTTCATTTAAAACCTCATAAAGAGGATAAAGACTCTCTTGCAGATATAATAATTCCTTCTCATCAAGATATTCATCATTTCCAACAGAGAAAAGAACTCCGGCCACTGCGGCATGAATGATCTGAGAGATGTCTTCTACTTCACTTTTAAAGTCTCGTATTTGACCATGATTAAGATCAAGAGCATTAAGATATAAATTAAGGAACTCTGGAGCCTTTAAGTAAGTTTTTGATCTCATGAAAAATCTCTGAACTTCCTTAAGAAGATTCTTTCTTTGAGGAATTTCAAGATGACGTTTCATAATATAAATTGAGCTTTGAGTAATATTCATCTCCAAAAGTGAGATACGCACTCTTTCAAGCTCATCGAGATAGTCAACATAGTGAGTATAATTCTCTTTTACAATGTTTTCATAAATGTACTTGGCCTCATGTCTCTTATCAAGTTTAAAAAAATTCATCATCTCTTCAACGATTAGAATTCGACAGCTATGCTCTAGAGTATTCACTTTTTTGATCCTTTTTTAACCTTCCCAAACACTTTAACTTTTCCAACAAATGTAAAACTAGCGCCGAGATAAAAAGAGCAGACAATATAATAAAGCCAAATAACTAAAATCATATAATTATAAAACTTTCCATATTCTCTTAAAAGATCTTCTTTAAAATACGTAAGATATATCCAATAAAAATATTTTCCAAGAATAAAGAAGAGCATAAAAACGAGTGCGCCCATGAAGGCTTCGTTAAATGTCACTTTAATTTGAGTAGAGAACTTGTAAAAGAAAGTGAGAAAGAAAATTGTAAAAGGCCAAACTAATGCTTCGATAATTTGTAGCATTGTTGCCTCGGAATCAATTAGTGGAGCAAATAAATTAAATACAAATTCTCTCTCCATCACAATAAACAGACTAAGAAAAAATATTGCGATAACGATTCCAAAAATTACTGATCTCAAGTCATCTTGAAAGAATCCACCATCAGGATCAACCTTAGAAAGGATATTAATACCAAATACAAAGGATGTACTAATCCCAAGACATGCAAAGAACCAAAGTACGAGCTGATCAATACTTATAAAGCCTGTCGAGATCTGTTCTTCAACAAGAGTTTTCAAACTTCCAAGTACATAGGGATCAATCTTAGGAAAGCTCATAAAGAGAGTTTGTATGACATGCTCTTTTGCGGCCTCAGAATCACCAATATACATTCCAATTATAGATATCAGTAAGAGAATTGCAGGTCCAAAACTTAATATAGCAAAGAAAGTTGTGGCCCCAGACACCACCTCACCTTTTCTTTTTTTAAATAAGAAGAGTGATTCAATCAATCGTAGAATAAATGCTTTAATAACCTTGAAGAATGCCTTTTCAATCGCATCATCTGCAAACGATTTAATTGCTCTAGTTTTCATGGCCCTAATTGTGTTCATAAACATCTATCGGAATACGTACTAAAACAATTAAGTACTTGATGTTATTTTATTCCGGACTCCAATGCTCAGGAATAAAACTCTTTTTTCTCTTTTCGTTTCTGTATCTTCTAAAGAAATGATATAATTTAACGAAGGGGTGTTCAACTCGCATGGAGGCGCAATGAAGTACCTATTCTTAGTATTATCTTTTGCTTGTTTGGTAAAAATCAATACATATGCTCGAAAGCCCGCTGTGGAGCCTATTCTAGGTGTCTCTATCGAAGAATATAAAGAAGTATCCCCTGAAAAAGCTAAAGGTTTTGATTTCTCTAGAAATCCAGATTCTGAGCTCAAGGCTGAGGACTCAAAAACAATAAAGAAAGAAGAGCCAAGAGTACACAATCAAGCGGATATTACATCTCGTCCTCAAACATCTTTAGAAGATACTAAAAGTAAAAATCTCTTATTTATTTTACTCATCGCCCTACCTATTATGGCCTCATTTATTTCTTATTTAAGATTCCGTGTTAATCAAAAAGATATTGAAAATAATGTTGTCGATCTGAATACTGTTAAAAAGTCATCTCAAAATGATGATGATAACAATGACATAAGAAGAGCTTCTTAATTTATAATTCTGTACCAAACATACTATTTGAAGAACGATCATAAGAGAAGATTCTCTTAATTCCGCGATTCGAAACAATAAGTTCATTATCTCCGTCATTATTAAAATCTTTACTTCCTACATCATACAGTCTTTTGTAAGTCCCTAAGTTGAAATCTTTTTTCTCAATCCAAATAGGTGTGAGTCTTTGAAAGCTGGACTTCTTAAAGTCATTGTCTCGTACAACAAATGAATATAGACCTGCGGTATTATACTTATCAAGATATCCTGTTTTTCCTTCAAAGAAGTAGAAAAGTGTCACAACAACATCCTTTGAAATATGCTTTCTAAGAACTCTGTAAACTCTTGCTGAATGTCCCTTCGTTAGAAACTTAAAGCGTCCGACATCTTCTCTTCTATGATCAAGTATCTTTACGTAATATAATCCATCTACCATCTCAATTCTAAAATACTCTTCAATTCCATCTCCCGTAATATCAAGCTTTATGAAGCTGGAACTAACCTTAAAGAAGTCTCTCACTTTGACTTCAGCTGAACTATTAACTGTTGGGATTTTTGTTTTGCGCAAGAGCCTATTAAAGAACCACTCGTCTTGCGCCATTGAATTAAATATAAGCATTAGAGCTATAAGAATTCTCATGTTTCTATTCTAGTCGACAATCGATTATTAACTAAGACAGTAAGAGATTCCTAGCACTTTGCCATGCAACATGACATTCTTTTAGACTCAAGTATTCACAATGAGCAAGAAAGAAGTTAATATTCCTAGGAACTTATAGAGGAGATCCTTTGAATGCATCAATAAATGTTGGAGTTATTGACAACGCGAACCAATTTTCGATCATCACACTATTAGATGGTGAAGCTGTTGAAAAAGTTGTCTCAACTGAAGACCTCGATAAAGAACACCTACACTTAATGCTTTATAAGAAAGAAGTTCTTGAAATAAGTGATATCAATGAACTCTTAAGTAAAACTGCAAACCACTGCCCCCTAAAAAATTTAGAGGAGCTTTCACTATCTAAAGATGATATTAAAAAACAGAGTTTTTCTGATATTTATAAAGTGTATGAAAAATCCGTTGAAAACTGGAGACTACAAAATAATATCGTTCTCTTAGAAAGTCTTTTTGAATATACCGATCACATGAAGAAGCTATGGCCTAATGATCGTACTGCGTTCTTTGAAGAACTATGGTTTATATTAAAGAAGAACTTAGGTGCATCTGAAATTAAGGTCATCTACAATGATATAAAACCTGCTTCTAAAAATAGTGACAAGAAAAATCTTATTCAAGTTACGGTAGAAGGAAAGAGAAATCCAAACCCTAAAGAAGGTGGGGAATTCGAACAATCTCTCATGAATCAATTCGCAGATGAATTCGCAATTCCATATAATGTAGCTGAATATGATGAATCAAAGGGACAATTAGTTTTAACTGCTCTTATTAATGAGTCACCTTTAATCGTCATGGCCGAAGTTCCATCTTTTTCAAGACTACAAAGTTCAGTGTTATCAGCACTGATTCAGTCAATATCAAGATAAACTAACTACCAAAACCTTTTAAAGGCTCACCGCCTAAGACATGAAAGTGGGTGTGAAATACCGTTTGCCCACCATTGCGGTTGACATTGGTAACAACCCTGAAGCCATTTTCTTCAAGAGAGCTTTCTTGAGTAAATAAGCTTATTGCTTGAAATATCTGCGCTAATTGCTCTGGATGTGAGCTCATGTCGTTAACATTTTTCGTGTGCTCTCTATGAATGAAGAGATAATGCTCACTCGCCATAGGATTAATATCCTTAAAGGCATAGACATTCTCATTTTCAAAAACTTTAGTACTTGGGATTTCACCATTTAGAATCTTACAAAATAAACAATCATCCATGATCACTCTCCTATTCGATAACTTCTACATTTGCACCTAGTCCTGCAAACTTTGCTGATAACTTCTCATAGCCTCTCTCAAGATGATATACCCTATCAATGATAGTTTCACCCTTCGCACAAAGAGCTGCAATAATAAGAGCAGCAGAGGCCCTCAGATCAGTACACATAACTGGTGCACCTTTAAGCTCATGACCACCCTCAACAATAGCAGCATTTCCAGAGAGATTTATATTTGCACCCATTCTAATTAGCTCGGGCACATGCATGAATCTATTTTCAAAAATATTCTCTTTCACAATTGTTGTGCCTTCACTCATAAGAGAGAGAGACACGAGTTGAGCTTGAGCATCGGTTGGAAATCCTGGATACGGTGCAGTTTCAATATTGATCGACTTGAGCTTACTTGGCTTGACATGTACACCATTCTCTAAAACATCAATTTGAGCTCCAGTTTCTTTTAATTTATCAATCACAAACTCTAAGTGAGTTGGATCAAACTTTAAAACTTTTATATCAGAGCTCGTTGCAAGTCCTGCCATAATATATGTAGCAGCCTCAATGCGATCACCAATGGACTCGTACTCCGTCTCAAATAACTCTTTTACACCTTCGATGGTAATTTTTGATGTCCCGATTCCAGAAATTTTTGCTCCCATAGAATTTAGAAAATTTGCAAGATCATCGATTTCCGGCTCTTTTGCTGCATTTTCTATAATAGTCGTACCATCAGCAAATACTCCTGCCATCATGAGATTCTCTGTCGCCCCAACAGATGGAAAATTTAAGGCAAGCCTTGTGCCTTTTAACTCTTCAGCATTGGCTTGAACGTAACCTGAATTCAAATCAATATGAACGCCCATCTTTTCTAGATTTTTTAAGTGAATATCAATTGGCCTTGTTCCAATTGCACAACCACCAGGCAAAGAGACTTTTGCTTTTTTTAACCTAGAAATAAGAGGCCCTAGGACAAAAATTGATGCTCTCATAGTTTTAACTAATTCATATGTTGCTTCATGAGAAGACAGATTCTTAGCATTAAAGACAGTCGTCTCACCTTCTTCATGTACTTCAACTCCTAAGTTCTTTAAGAGTTTGACCATTGTTTTTATGTCTCTGAGATCTGGAAGATTTCTTAATCTTACTTCTTTATCAGTTAACAATACTGCAGCAAGAATTGGTAAGTACGCATTCTTTGCTCGAGAGATATGTACTTCTCCACTTAGTTTGCATGGTCCTGTAATTTTTAATTTCTTCATTTTTAACTCTTTTTCTTTGTGGCCCATAGAAAACGTGTTCTTCCTGTATAGTCTTCTATAAGTTCAATATTGTTATAATTAATTTGCTTAACAGATTTAATGAAAGCTTCTCTAAGATATTGTAAATGATCTTCGTGCCCTTCCATAAGAAAGAGTCCTCCCCTATTTAAACTGTTATCGACTTGAGAGAATAGTTCATCAAACCAACTGTCGTATTCAACATCTTTTAAATAAAGAGCTAAATGGGGTTCATATTCGTGGACTTGTCCATGAACTTTAGACCTATCAGTATCTTCTTTGATGTATGGAGGATTGGAGAGAATGACATCGAAATTTTCTTCTATTGATTCTAGACGATCACTCAAGCTAAAGCTCAACTCAAAATTTTCTCTACGCTCAAGACGAGATCTAAAATAATTAATTCTTGCAACTTCTAGTGCTTTCTCAGAAATATCTGAAGCACAGGCTTTTATATTTCTCGTTTCTATTTCTGAAATGACAGATAAAATAATAGCACCTGTTCCAGTTCCTACATCACATACGGAGACAGCATCTCTAAAGTGAGTATTGATATAGTCGATACTTTTTTCGACAAGGATTTCTGTCTCACTCCTTGGAATAAGTACGTTTTCATTAATATAGAATTGGCTCCTATAGAAGTAAGCTGAATGATTGATCTGCTCTAGGGGTAATCCTCGGCTCAAGCACTCTAAAAACGACTCAGTTTGAGAAATAGAATAATTAAAGTTTGTACCTAAGAAATAGTTAAGTTCATTCTCGAGCCTAGATAAGTTTATACCTGGATACTTTTTTGAAAGAAACGACTTGTGGGATTCAAAGAAAGAGCTTAAAAGTTGCATCGGTGCCAAGAGACTCACAACGAACTACTCTTCCTGACCTTTCAGTAACTCTGCTTGATTGTGAGCAACTAATGCCTCAAGCACAGGATCCATATCACCCTCGACAATTTTATCTAGAGAATAGAGAGTTAATCCAATTCTGTGATCAGACAAACGTCCTTGAGGATAATTATAGGTTCTAATTCTCTCAGAACGATCTCCAGTACCAATAAGTCCCTTTCTTTCTGCGGCTTCTTCGGCGTTCTTCTCTTGTAACATCTTATCAAAAATTCTTGCTGTTAGAATTTTAAGTGCTTTTTCTTTATTTTTAAGTTGAGATTTTTGGTCCTGATTATAAACCTGCATTCCCGTAGGTTCGTGAGTAACACGAACTGCAGAATCAGTCGTATTAACGTGCTGTCCACCAGACCCAGAAGCTCTCATAACATCAATTCGAACGTCATTGAGATCTAATTTCCAATCAAGGTCATCTGTTTCAGGCATTACAGCAACTGTTATCGTTGATGTATGAACACGGCCCTGAGACTCTGTCTTAGGTACTCTTTGAACTCTATGAACGCCAGATTCATACTTCATTTTTGAATATACTTTTTCACCAGAGATTGAGAAAATTACTTCCTTTATCCCCTCATCATTTTCAGAGAGAGAATCAATTTCCGTTTTCCAGCCCTGTGCACGAGCATAGTTTTGATACATTCTAAGAACATCACCAACAAAAATGGAAGCTTCATCTCCACCAGCGCCGGCCCTTATTTCAACCATACAGTTCTTATCGTCAAGCGGATCTTTAGGAAGTAAAAGTAACTTTAGTTCAGCTTCGAGACCTTCAATCAAGGGCTCGTTTTCAGCGAGGACCTCTTTGGCCATCTCTTTCATATCATCATCACTATCTTTAAGCATCTCTTTAGCTTCATCGATATCAGCAGTGATTCCTCTATACTTCTTATAACAAAGAACAATGTCTTCAATTGCAGATCTCTCAGATGAGATCGCTTTAAATTCACTTTGTCTGTCATAAATGGATGGATCAGCGAGTTTTTCCGTCAGAGTATTATATCTTTCGACGACCTCGTCTAATTTATGAAACATGCTCATAAAACTTCCTTGTTCAAGTCTAAGGACTAGCTATTCATTGACTCCATGAATTCAGCGTTAGTCTTTGACTTTGTAATTCTCGTTAACATGAACTCCATCGCATCAATTGTAGACATTGGATGTAGAACTTTTCTAAGTACGAAAACTCTTTGAAGATCTAATGGGTCCATTAGAAGGTCTTCTTTTCTTGTTGAAGACTTATTAATATCAAGAGCTGGGAAAATTCTCTTCTCTAGAAGTTTTCTATCAAGTTGAATCTCTGAATTACCAGTACCTTTAAATTCTTCAAAGATAACTTCATCCATTCTTGAACCAGTATCAATTAGTGCTGTTGCAATAATTGTTAGTGACCCACCCTTTTCAATATTTCTGGCAGCACCAAAGAATCTCTTTGGTCTGTGTAGTGCGTTTGAATCAACACCACCGGAAAGAATCTTTCCAGAAGTTGGAGATACAGTGTTATAAGCACGAGCAAGACGAGTTATAGAATCGAGTAAGATAACAACATCATGTCCTGCTTCTGTAAGTCTCTTGGCTTTTTCAATAACCATTTCTGCGACCTGAACGTGACGGTTTGCTGGCTCATCAAAAGTACTTGAAACAACTTCTGCATCAACGTTTCTTTTCATATCAGTAACTTCTTCAGGACGCTCGTCAATAAGAAGTACAATTAGTTTTGATTCTGGATGGTTTGAAGTAATAGCATTTGCAATTTCTTGAAGAAGAACTGTCTTACCAGCTTTTGGTGGCGCAACAATTAAACATCTTTGACCAAAACCTTGAGGAACAAACATATCAATCATACGAGTTGAATGATTTGTCGGTTTGAACTCCAGATTGATCTTCTTCTCTGGGTAAAGAGGAGTTAAGTTATCAAAGAGTACTGTCTTCTTGTGTTCTTCAGGAGTTTTTCCATTAATAGTCGTTAACTTTAAAAGCGCAAAGTATCTTTCATTATCTTTAGGTGGTCTAATTTGACCTTCAATTGTGTCACCTTTTCTCAGTCCAAATCTTCTAATCTGACTTGGTGAAACGTACATATCATCTGAACCAGGAAGATAGTTATAACCAGGAGATCTTAAAAATCCAAAACCATCTTGAAGTATCTCAAGGACACCCCCACCGAAGATTTCTTCTTTCTTCGCTGCATGCCCCTTAAGGATAGCAAAGATTAATTCGTGTTTCTTCATCCCAGCGGAATTATCTAGGCCCTCATCATTGGCCATTCCATTGAGTTCTTTAATGTCTAACTTTCTTAGGTCGTTCAGATGCATAATGCTAATACTCCGCTAAATAATTTTATTATATATTACAAATCTCGTACTTTTTCCTGGATTTTGATCGTAGAGAATTTTCTGGATTGCTTCTTTAGGTAGGACCATATTAGTTCTTTATTCCGATCGAGTCAATATTTTCATACCTTGCGTGAAAAATTGACCGTGCGCACAATCGCGTGTTAAAAATCCCTTATGACTCAATTTTCAGACTACTTAAATTTTAATAACAATATAGGAAAGAACATCCTGGCCATCGATTACGGAGACAAAGTCATTGGTCTGGCAAGCTTCTCTCCTGGAAAAGACCCATATCCTTTAATATATGGGAGGATTATAAACAAAAGTCTTGCCAAGTCTCTAGATGAGTTGAAGCAAATTATTGAAAATGAATTCTTTGAACTCGCAATTTTCGGTATCCCCTATCTTACAGATGGTGGCGAAAGTAAAAAGACTATTGAAATGAAAAAGATCTTCACTATATTTGAATCGAAGTTTCCAGAGGTCGAATTTATAACTCAAGATGAAACATTAACAACCTTCTCTGCAAAAGAGAGAATGAAAAACTCACCAGAGTATAATTTCAAGGTCGACCTGACAAAAATTGATGAAGTCTCTGCCGTTATTATTTTAGAAGACTATATTAGAGAAAACTGAGAGTAACAGTCGGCTTAGAAAAGTATCAATAATTTTAAATTTTTATGATACCCTATTTCTAATAATTTTTAATTTTAGAGAGCTATCATGAATAAAAAACAAGCACTTATATTTCTAGTCGTTGCACCACTAATAGCAATTACGATGTCAGTCGTACAAATTTACTACAGTGTTTATCACTGGGGATATTCTGGCGAAGATACCATTTTTAGAATTGAGAGTGGAGATACTTTTAGTCGAATAAACTATAAATTAAGTGAAAGAAATATCGTCTATAGCGCTAGACTCTTTCATCAATACACTAAATTCCAAGATAAATTAACAAATCTTAAAGTTGGGAAATACGAGATTAAAAATGGCACCACGATGCCTGAAGTACTAGCGATACTAACCTCTGGAAAGTCAATTACCGTATCAGTCACTATTCCTGAAGGAAAGAATCTCTTTCAAATTGGTGAGATCCTAGAAGAAAGTAATATTACAAAGAAAGATAAATTTATCAAATTAGCCAAGAGTAAGAATTACGCCAAGAAGCTCAACATACCTAGCCATAGACTAGAAGGCTACCTCTATCCTGATACTTATAATTTTCCAGAAAACTCAGCCGCTGATTTTATCATCAACGCTATGGTTTCTAACTTTAGAACAAAAACAAAGGGCCTCGACTTTTCAAAGTCAGACCTTTCAAAGCATCAAGTTATCATTCTGGCCTCAGTTGTAGAAAAAGAAACCGGAGCAGCATTTGAAAGACCTATTATCGCTGGTGTTTTTACAAACCGTCTTAAAAAGAGAATGCGCTTACAGTCTGATCCTACGACAATTTATGGGATCTATGAGAGATATGATGGGAATATTAGAAAGAAAGATCTTCTTCAGAAAACACCATATAACACCTACCGAGTGAATGGATTACCGCTTGGACCAATTGCAAATCCTGGACTAAAATCAATTAAGGCTGTGCTGAATCCACAGAAACATAACTTCTTATACTTTGTAAGTAAGAACGATGGAACACATGTTTTTACAAAGAATTATAAAGATCATTTGAAGGCCGTTAATAAGTGGCAAAAAACAAGATCCAATAGAAAAGGCCGTAGCTGGCGGGATTTAAAGAAGAAATGAAATTATGGTCAAGCTTCGATCCCGACTATATCGAAGAAAAATTCAACGAATACAGAGAAAGCCTTCAGCCAATTAGAATGTGGCAAGAGCCTATTCAGGATTACCCAGAAATTTATGGTGTCATTACTCATGTAAGTACAAATGAATTTAAAATAACCGTTGATGAGCAGTACCGTAAACACTTTAATAAGCTTAGCTTGCAAAAGTCCTTACTATTTCATTCAAGCTTTGATGATATGCACTTCAAGAAAGATCTCTTTAGTATTGATGACTCGACGATAAAGTTCTCAACACCAAATGAAGTACGCTTTAGAGACAATCGAATAACTCCAAGGTTTTATTATAAGTATCAAGACTTTAAATCTATTACCTACACTCTTGGTGAGTTTGGTAATCAAGAGTCAGATATTCTCACTGATATTTCTAATTCTGGAGCAAGTTTTGTCATTCCTAGTACTAAGCGAGAGAGTCTCGATATAGGAAGCATAATATATATTCAAGCCCTCACCGATCAAGATCTTCCAGAAGATATAAAAGCTGAAATTTGCTATATGGTTCCTTATAAGATCACGAGAGAAGCCTCTTCAAGTCTTATTCAGATTGGTATCAATTTTAAAAGTGATATTAGCTCTATTTCATACAGCTCAATTGGTAATGTCATTAAACGTAAGCAGCAAAAAATTAGAGGACTCGACTCCACTGGATTTAATGGCCTAAATCCTGATGAATTTGAACGAAAAATCGGCGCTATAAAAACGAAGAATCCACAGCTTGCCATGAATATAAGAGAAAAGGTTGAAAGTCTTGATAGACTTAGATACCTAACGACTGAGATGAAGAGACAATTTCTTCTTGATATAAATCATGACCTTTTGGCAGCGGCCCTTAGACTTTCTAGTCGAGAGCTAATTTTTGACCTGCTTTCTGATGTTACAGATAGTATTAGAGAAGAGTTCTTAGAAAAACTTGATATAGCAAAGCCAGCTTCATCTGTTAATAAAGCGCAAGATGAAATCTGTAAAATCATCCATCAAAAAGAAGCAAGTGGTGAACTTGTTCTTGATCCGCGATCGTATATTAAGTACGTATAGTTTCAACCAAGCTTTCGATCTTACTACATAATGAATTCACATCCCCCTTCGTTGGGAGATGAACAAATGTTGCGAGAGATTCAAGGCTTGAACTCTCTAGATAATTAAGAGTCTTATAAAATAAACAATTACAGACATACGTTCCGGCATGATACGAGATTTTAAAATCAGACAGTTTTTCAAAGTCCAAATTGGACTCTAAAAGATCTCGAGAATGATGAGAAATTTTCGAATGCTTCAGAACTATCTCATCATTATCTGGAATACTACAATCACAGAAATTAATAGCAACTCTCTCAATTTCAAGATCTACTGCTTGAGATGACTCCCCCAGCATGAGAATGAGATCTGGCCTTATAGAGTCTATCTTCTTTCTAAGTTCTATAAAGGATCTTTCGTATGAGGTAGGAAGCTGAGCTTTATCAAAGTCACTTGATAAAAGCTCTAAAACTTCCTTTGAAATATTAGTTTCTCTTCCATTAAAGGGATCAAAAGCTGAAATGAGGATCTTCACGTTACCTCTTAGTAATCAAGCCCAGACTTTCTAATATGAGTCTTAACCTCGGCCTCACTGTCATTCACATAACTTCCAATAACTTCTGCGAATACAATCTCATGATCTCCAGGAGCTGCCTTAGAAGTCATCTTACATTCGATAACAGACTTGGCACCCTTTAGAATCACTCCACCGTTGTCAGTCTCACCAAGTTCAAGTGATCCATTGTGAAAAGGGTTATCTTCACTAGAGTAACCACTCCAAAAGTGCTTAAGATAATTCATATCGTGTTTACCAACGATATTCACAGTGAATGTTCCACCACCCATGATATGCTCGTATCCAGGCCTTCCCTTTCCAATAGCTACAGCAATAGTGAGTGGCTCAAAAGAGACCTGTTGCACCCAACTTGCTAGATAGCCTTCTTTTGACTCTCCATTGTTTGAGCAAATTATAAATAAACCAGAAGGGATGTGCCCCACGGCCTTTGCTTTTTCTTTCGCATCTACTTTATCAGTCATTAATTACTCCTTATGTTGGCACTTTTCACTATCATACAAAAGCATTGATGATGCTGTCTCTACGAACTATGTCATTGATTTTATTTTAAAATAGACAATTTATTGAGTTTCCCTCGATCTGGGTAAACATAATATGTATGATTAGCGCCTATACTTGCTTAACCGAGTAAATGAATCAGGAGTAGGCAAATTAGAGCCTCTTTTTAAAGCCCTTTTGTTGCGCCTGACTCATGATGTAAAATAGTAATGTTAAACTTTACACCGATAATAGGTGACAGCATTACTAGCTTCCAGGGGAGGACATAATGAATGAAAAAAAACTACAAGAGTATAAGGAAAATCTACTACGTTTAAAGTCAGAGATCCTTAACAACGGTAATCTAAGAAAGACTGAAGATCTTCATATCTCTTCAGACGACCTTCCTGATGAGGCTGACTTTGCCCAAAGTGTTATCAACCAGCAAGTCTCTTTCAGCATGAGAGCTAGAGAAATTCAAAAGCTGAGAATGATTGAACTGGCCCTAGAGCGAATAGAAACAAGTAGCTTCGGTCACTGTGAAGATTGTGATGAGCCAATAAATGAGAAAAGACTGACTAAGCAGCCATGGACCACTCTCTGTATCACACATGCAGAAGAAAGAGAGAGAGAAGATGGTCGCTTTGGAAGAGCTGTCTAATACATAAACTTAATTTAGTAATGCAAAATAAAAGGCCACTTCATGTGGCCTTTCTTTTTTTATATCTGTCAGTTATTTCTTAAAGAGTTGAATCACCTACTTCAAATTTTTCTTTATAGATACTAATATGGTTTCTTGGAGAGAAATTTAAGACCTTGTCGTAATTACTTAGCTTTGTTTTTGCTACTTTTTGAATTGGAACACTTTTAAAACCGGCGACCTCTCTCTTATTTGAATTCTCTATTAAAGTGAATCCTAAAACCAATAAAGCTGAGAGTCCTAAAGCTAGCGATAATTTCTTTATCATAAATCCTCCTGAATCTAACTGTTCATCTTTTTTACGACAGTAACTCATGTCGTTCTCAACTATATATAGGCAACTAACGTGCCAAATCTGACATGCTGATTACAGCTATTTATATGTCTATGGTGCGAAATGCCTAGTGCCAATATTGTTGAGCCCGTCAAAATAGTGTCATTTTCCTAAACATATAGTTGCTATTAGTGCCAAACTTTTATACACCTACTCAAAGATTATCCAATATTTATGTACATTCACCATGTTAAGTGCCTGAAAATAGAGGGCATTACTTGGCGAGCTGATTGCTTTATATAAGGCAGACCACTAATTTTGGTGGTTTGTTATTAACTCTAATTGATAGGAGTAAGCTTTGAGTAGAAATTATCGAAAATTGAAAGACATTAGTAAGTTCTTACTTACATCTCTATGTATTTCGCAGCTTGCTTTCTCGACAAAGAGTACTACTAGTATTGAAGAGTTAAGAAAGAAAGTCATCAAGGACAAGTACCAAACAAGCTCTCTACTCTCAAAGAAAGATATCCTTAATTCAAGATATGTAAGCTGGGGCGTAGAACCTAGCAATAAGACTTCATCCATTAATCTACTCAGTGCTTGGAAGAAGTTTGAAAAGAAGAAAGAAGTCGTTGTCGCAGTTATCGACACAGGAATTGATCCAAATCATCCTTTCTTAAAAGATAATCTCTATACATTAAGTGGTGCCTCTTCTGATAAGAACTATGGTGTTGATTTCTCAAAAGGGAGAAAGAGCATCAATCAACCTATCGATACTCACGGACACGGGACTCACGTTTCGGGAATTATCAAAAGCGTTTATCCAAATGTAAAAATACTTTCACTAAAATACTATAATAAGAAAGCTAGTGGTAAAGAGAACCTCAACTCAACGATTAAGGCGCTTCAGTATGCTGTTGATAAGGGTGTTGATATTATAAACTACTCAGGTGGTGGACCAGAGCCAGACCTCGAGGAATTAAGAATTTTGAAGCAGGCCGAACAAAAGGGAATCATCATTATTGCGGCAGCTGGTAATGAGCAAAGTAATATTGATATAAAAAAGAATGCATACTTCCCTGCAAGTTACGGACTTTCAAATATTATTACGGTAACTGCACATGATAAGAACCTACAAATACTTGGTTCATCTAATTACGGTAAGAAAAGCGTTGATATATCTGCACCAGGATTTAGAATCAAATCTTCTCTACCAAAGAGAAAAGCCGGTTTTCTAACAGGAACCAGTCAAGCAACGGCCTTTGCCTCTGGAGTTGCAGCGATGCTAATATCTCAGTTCCCAGACCTCAAGGCTTCACAAGTTAAGAATATCTTAATTGGCTCGGCTAACAAAAGCTTCACCTTCATCGGCAAGTGTAAATCAGAAGGAAGACTTGATGCTGCAAAAGCAGTTGAGTTGGCATCAAAGGTAAGTCAACAAAACAAGAATGTTAAAGGATATGCCAAAACTGCAAAAGCCAAGAAAAAACAAATTCAGAAAAAGAGAGATGTTGCCAACTCTAATAAAGAGGGAAAGATAATCTATAGATTAAATAAACCAAAAAGACTAAAGGTTGCTAACTAGTCTGGTAAACGTTTATAAAAGCAAAAGAAATAGCAAAAATAAATACCGTCACTAAACATAGAATTATAATCTTTGATATACGTCGATCAAGAACCAAGTAATCAAAAAAGCTATTAGAGTTTCTAACTCTACTCATTTGAATTGTTTCCTTAATAGTATCAAAAAGTGAAGACATATTATGACTCTCACTCTTATGGCCGATAGGATGCCATATTTCTTCTTCCTCAACATTTGAATCTATAAAGAAGACAATCAGGTCTCTTAACTCCTGCAAGAAAACAGCTCGATAAGGATCAGCCAGAGAGTCCTCGTTATAAAAGAAATCAAGAAGATCATTGTAGCGATATTTAGCTTTATTAAGAAGACTTTTAAACTTCCCCTGATCTAGTAAAATTGAAATATTTGTTTTCTCAAATACACTTAACGATTCAAGATACTCCTCTCTTAGTGAGTAGAAACTGCGCTTTCCTAAAGGCTCACCTAAGAGATGCTCTGGAGCTTCATAATGACAAAAGATGCAGCCATCATTCACTAGTGAAAGATTATTACACTTTGGACAAATCTCTTTTTGGACGGTTGGTCCTAAGTCACCCTCTTGAGGATTTATTGAAGCATTTTTTACATCATCTAAGAAGTTTAAATCCATAATTCTATACACTCTCTATTCTTTCTAGAAAACTACTATATTTAATAGATTAGGGTAATGTATTCATATTGGCAATGAATGTCAGGGACTCTAAGATAGATCTATGAAAAATAAATTAACAATGGTTCTTGCTGGCGCCTGCTATGCACTATCATTTCCATTCTATGGAAAATTAAATCTCTTACCTCTGGTTTTAATATCTGGTATTTTCTATTTCAAACAGTTCTTAAGTGATAAATATTCACTAAAGAAAGTTATTATCAATACCCTTATATTTTGTTGGGCATATAATCTCATAGGCTATTATTGGCTGACTTTCACATTACAAGAATTTGGTGGCTTATTCTTTCCCTTTAATGCACTTCTATGGCAGGGCTTTAGCTTAATCATAGCACCGCAGTTTTATATATTTGCGATCGTATTTTACTTTATCAATAAATACAGATCAGGATATATAAGCTCTCCCTACTTCTCGACATCATTGGCCTTCCTCTGGGTTATTATTGAATACTTTACTCCACAACAATTCCCTGCTCATTTTGGACATCCATGGCTTCAGATTGCTCCCTATCTAAAGCTTGCTCATTATTTTGGAGCACCTATTTATGGATTCATTACCATTCTTCTCTCTTTGTCAGTGGCAAAGTTTCATAAGTATAGACGTATAGAGAAGCTAGACTTCACGATAGCGATTACTTTAATTGCGTTAAATTTTGCACTGGGAAAAATCGAAGAACCAAAGACGAGTAAGACAATTAACACTCGATTTGTTCAAGCAAATATAGGTAACGACCTCAAGTTAAAATCAGAAGGCGGAATTCAATTAGCTCGAAATGAAGTCATTGATATCTTTAGAGAGCTCTCTCACCAAGATAGTTACATCGGAGATATTGACTTAACAATTTGGCCTGAGACGGCTTACCCCAAATACCTTATGACCAAGAGATCAACAAAGGTACCAAGTGATCTTGAAGAAATTATAAGAGCAAAAGGTGGAAAGTACTTTGTTGGAACTTATGATCTGGCTCATTTTAGACAAACCTCTTATGAACAGGCCTATAATACTGCGATTCTCATTGATCAAAACTCAAAGATTACTCAAACCTATCACAAGCGAGTGCTAATACCATTTGGAGAAGGGCTACCGTTTGGCTCACTCAATGAAAGAATAGCTCCTTTAGTTGAGAATATTTCGTTCTTTGCAAAAGGTGAGAACTTCACATTCTTTAAATTAACCAATGATTCAAGTTTCATTTCACTTATATGCTATGAGATTCTCTTTCCTGAATACCTAAGAGATTACTTAAATAGTAGTAATACGCGGCCTTCATTTATGATCAACCTGACTAACGATTCTTGGTATGGTCCCTATGCAGAACAAGAGCAACACCTCTTCTTAGCGAAGTGGAGATCGGTAGAATTTAATTTACCAATGCTAAGATCAACGAATACTGGAATCTCTTCATATATATTAGGAAATGGTCTTGAAGTTAAGAGGCTAGGAAATTTCGAGCAAGGCAATTTAGATGTTAAAGTAAGTCTTTCAAAGACAGAGGCAACTACCTATCAAAAATATGGTATGATACCACTCGCACTACTCTTTCTCATAATGACATTAATAAGGTTTATCTATTTGAAAAACCCTCTTTCAAAAGATCATGCATCCTAATAAAGCCTTTAAACTCATTATTGTCGACAACTGGAAGAACATAAATTTGACGACCGTTACTCTCCATTAAAGAGAGTGCATCAAGAGCAAGAGTATCACTAGAAACGCAAATAGGATTCTTCGTCATCACTTCACTAAGTGACATACCTAATGCCTTATCATTTTTCACAATACTTCTTCTGATATCTCCTTCTACAATAATTCCCTCTAAAGTATCGCCATCGAGAATAGCACATGCACCTATAGGCTTATTCGTCATTTCAAGAATAGCATCCTTTAAAGTTGAATCAGGCTCAAGACACGGACATTCACTCTTACCTTGTAAGAGATTTTCTACTTTCATAAGAAGAGACTTTCCTAAAAGACCTCCAGGGTGATTTTTTGCAAAACCTTCCTTTGATAGGCCTACACAGTTCTCAAATAGCACGGCCATAGCGTCGCCCATTGCAAGCGCAACAGTTGAAGAAGTTGTAGGGGCCAATCCATTAATGCAGGCCTCAGATTCTACAGAGCAATCAAATACGATATCGCATTGTTGCGCGATTTCAGATTGCACATTTCCAACTAATGCAATTCTTCTTAAAGATGGGATTGATATAAATGGCAGAAGTTTTAAAATTTCGGAAGTATTCCCCGATTTAGATATGAAGACAATGGCGTCATCTTGGTTAAGTCGTCCAAGGTCACCATGAAGGGCCTCTGTAGGATGAAGAAAAATTGATCTTAGACCTAAGGATGTAAATGTTGAAGCGAGCTTTTGTCCGATAAGTCCCGACTTCCCAACACCACAGAAAATGATTTGAGAGTTACTCTTAACAAGTTCTCCATAAAGCTTAGCAAGATCACAACAAGACTCTTCATCGACAAGTTCCATAACTCTCTCTATTGCAGAGGACTCCATTTTTAATACATCTACGATTTGCTCATGTGGCGATTTCTTCATATTTCCCTCAAAATGATTTATAATTGTTTAAATAATAGCAATTAGGCATTACAATTAGAAGTATAGTCTTTTTTTAATAGGTTTTTATGCAAAATATATTCAATTTCGTGGCAAGGTCTATCGTAATTTCATCTCTGTTTTTAAGTTGCGCCTCATATGAGCAATTTGATCAAATTACAGAGAATACAGAAATACCAACTCAGACATATAAAGCAACATATAATCAAACATGGCAAGCAGTGCTTGAGATTATGCAACAATATGATCTTAAGACTAATAATCAAGAAGCTGGTGTTGTAAAAACAAGATGGATTGATAATACAAATCAGCTAAACTTTAATGAGGCATTCGGCTCGCAAGATATGGTTAAGGCCGCAAGGTTTAAGCTCATCATTAACGTCATAAAAGGATTTAGAGGCGCTAGAGAAGTCTCTAAGGTCTCTGTCTTTAAAAGACAAATGGTTGAAAAAGACTTCTTACAAGGCTGGAAAGTTGTAAGGACTGATTCAATATTAGAAAATACAATTCTCTACAGAATACGCAGAATTTTAGATCGTGAAAGAATGATTAAGAAGATTGAAGACAAAAAGGCACAACAAGAACTCGACGCTTTCTAATCCTTAGAATGTCATTTGGGCTATCTGATGCTTTTTCCAAAATCTCTTTATCAGTGACTTGTTCTCTTGAGGAGCTTTCTTTTCAGTAATTTTTGATAAGGCATAGTTCATTTCAGGTAAAATATCTTCATACTTCTTATCAAGAATCATTTTGATCAGTGGCTTTTCAGCTTTTTTAAACTTTAGATCCCCTATTGTCTTAACGACCTTCTTAACAATATGCTGTCTCTTCGTTTTTACATTCTTACCAGAGTAGTAATTTCTCTTATCATAAAGCATTGACCAAACAGATGGTGCAAGCTCTGACATACCAAGGTCTTTTATATTCTCTAGACTCTGATATCTTACGAGCATTGAAGGATCTTTAAGACCTCTCTTATAAAGTGACTTATTCTTCTCTCCAAGTGCTAAGAGAGATTTCATTGAAGCTAATCTTAGAACCCAATTTGGATGTTCAGTGAACTTAGTAATAAATGGTATAGACTTCTTACCCATAACTCTTCCTAAGAGAAAAGTTGCAAGCCATCTATTCTTATCTGGAAACTTATCATTCTTCATGACATTAACAAGCGCAGGAACAGACTTGCCTTTGTATTTAATGACTTCTTTCTTAACAAGAGTAAGATCTTTCTTACTCAGCTCTTTTGAAAGCTTCTTCTCAATTCGCTCAGTAATAAGCGACTTCGTCGAGATTTTATTAATCTTTGCATGAGAGAAGCTCATACTTAATGAAATTAAGAGAAGAAGAATTGTTTTCACTATTTTATCCTAACATCTTTTCAAACTCACTTAAGAGCTCTTCTGCTGACTTTTGCTCCCCTTCATTTGAAGGAACCATCATATCATCGTCATTCTTTGTTTCTTCACTTTGTTGCTCTTGAATAGCTGCTGCCATGGCGGCTTCACCATCGTCTTCAGCAGGTGCTGGAGCTTCTGGTTCAGGAGCTGGCTCTGGTGTAGCTTCAGCAACAGGTTCTGGCGCCGGCTCAGGTGTTGGCTCTGGCTCTGGTGCTGCGGCAGGTGCCGGTTCAGCAGCTTGGCTAGCTCCTCCGGCCTTGAGCTCTTCGATAGTTTTTTGCAATTGTTCATTTTCTTGTTGTAATTTTCTTAAGTTCGCAAGATCTTCAGAAATAACAGAGTACTCATCAAGTGAAGTTTGAAGCTCAGCATTTTTCTTTTTAAGATCTTCTACTTCTGCAGGGTCTCCACCAGCAGGAGGAGCGGCTTTAAGAGCATCAAGCTCTGCCTGCTTTGCCTCAAGCTCTGCTTTTAAACTAGCGTTTTCTGATTGCAAGGCGATGACTTTTTCACCTGCTTCATCTCCGCTTACGCCTTCTGCAAGCTGTCTTTCTAGTTCTCTTATTTGAGAGTCTTTAGAATTAATTTTTCCTTGAAGAGCTGAAATCTCAGCATTCTTTTGTGCGAGTTCTTGCGGGTCTGCACCTTGCACTCCACCAGTAGAAAGTGAACCAGCAGGCACGACAGAAGGAACACCTTCAGCAAAGTCGAGCCCTCCTCCTCTAAAAAGAGAAGACTTTAATGCATTAGAATTTTGAATAACGGAATCAAGATAATTCTTAATTACAGACGCAGGAATCTGGTGTTGAAGCTCCTGCATTTTTCTTCTTGTATAAAACCAGTAAACTACAATGAGTACTGCTAGAAGTAATAAAACTGATAACGAAATGAAAAAAACATTATCATTAATGTGAATCATCTCTCTTGCAAATCTTGTTATGGTCGCCGTCACTTTCCATCCTTGGATCGATATTAATTCGACTGTATAAATACATCATCTAAATTATACCTAACGTAAAATAGTTTGCAAGTATAAGGAAATTCTAATTTAGGGGATTTGTTGAACTGACTATTTTACTCAAGAACAACTTTTTGAAGTAATTGGTACACAGGCTTTCGAGCAGCTAAAATTGTCGGAGAAAATATATCAAGTTCTTTGCCTTCATATTCAGTAACAACTACTCCAGACTCAGAACAAATGACTGCAGCAGCAGCAAGATCCCAAGGCGCAAGTCCTCGCTCCCAAAAACCGTCATAGATACCACTTGCCGTGTAACAAAGATCAAGAGCGGCACTGCCCATTCTTCTAATGGCCCGACAATGAGACATCATATCTTTAAAGGTTTTGAATTCATTATCAAAAACAATCCCTTTCTCTGTTGCAAAGCCTGTGGCAAGGAAACATTCTGACAGATCTTTCTTTGCTCTAATTCTAGAGATTTTGATCTTCTTCTCTAAATTTGATGTATTTGTCAGCTGATATGCGCCCCTATTCTTCACAGCAATGAAACTTTCTTTTTTCTTTGGAGCGTGAACAACACCTAAAATAGGAATCCCTCTTTTAACAAGTGAGATACAAACAGCAAAATACTCTAATCCATGAACGTAGTTATTTGTTCCATCAAGTGGATCAATAACCCACATATATTCATTGTCTTTAAAAAGATCGTAAGACTTCTTATCCTCACTAAATTCTGAGAAGTAACTCTCCTCTGCGAGAACAGGAATATTTGGAGCTATCTTTATAAGCTCCTTAATAATAAAAGTCTCAGATTCAATATCAGCCTTTGAAACTATACCTTGAGATTTCTTAGAACTAATATCAGTCTTCTTAAGATTTGACTGTCTTTGAACTAAAACTTTCCCCGCTTTATAAGCGATTTTAAAAACTTTTTCTGATAAAATCTCTAGGTCTTTATAAGTCAAAATTCTTTTCCTGATTTTCAATTACTTTTTCTATATCATTGTCTGAAAGATTCTCTCTACTTTCAATTGTATAACTCTCAGAAAGCCAAAGGCCCAGATCAACCATCTTACAACGTTCACTACAAAATGGACGAAATTCACTTGCGTAGTAAGTAAATGATTTCTCACAAGAAGGGCAGCTTATTTTTAAATTCTTTCTATCCATTCTAGTCCTATATTCTTATTAAACTTTTCAATAATTTCTTCGCTTATATCTAAGTTATATTCCGAATCATTCACTTTGAAAATAGGTCTAGCGATAGAAAATGAATTTAGCGCTATGGCCCCATCAAAGCTACTGATATCTTTAAGCTGTATTTCTTCGCAGGTCACTTTATAATTAAGGGCACGAATTAATCCAATAAATTGATTTAGACAAATCCCATCAAAAACTCCTGGTATAATTGGAGAATAAAAGAAATGATCCCCTTTCATGAAGACAATATTACTTGTAGCAAGGTCAATCACTCGGTTGTTCTCATCAATGAATAAAACATCATCAGCTCCAAGCTTTTTCACCTTCTCCCTTAATTTGAATTGAATATCGTAATCAGCCTTTTTAATAAAACTCGGGTAATTCTTATTTGGAAAGAACTCATGAGTTCTTAAAACTAATTCTGAATGAAGTGGGTCTTTTTTCTCAGACCAAATAAAGTACTCTAATGAATTATCGAGAGACCTATAGAGATTAATTCTCACATAGAGATTATCATTGCTTCCCATCGTATTGAGTAGCGAGCTATGGCAGAGGCTGAAAATCTCTTCGAGTACTTTCTCTGCTTTTGAATGAGGGACTTCCATAAATTGCATCGTCTTTGTGAGACGTAATTTATGCCCATCTTCAAATATGATCTTGCCTCTATGAATAAGCATCGTTGTGAAATAATTTTCATTAAAGAGAAAGCCTTTATTTACAAATGATTTCCAATACTTGCTCTGAACATCTTCAACTGATGAATAAAAAAATCCTTCCATGACACTTCCACATTTACGATAGGTTTGTTCTAGTGTACTTACTTTTATATAATGAATCAAAACTATAAGAAAAAGACATTGCTTATTGGCCTTGGCTCACAAGGTAAGGCATGGGCATTCAATCTTAGGGACAGTGGCCACAGTGTTGATGTATTTCTAAGGTCTCAGAGTTCATCACATTCACAAGCAGAGAAACTTAATCTTAAAGTTTTCAATGAAGAAAATATTGATTTTAAAATATATGACTTCATTCTCATTCTTATTCCAGATGATCATCATCTTAATTTCTTAACAGAATACAGAAAAGCACTTGAAGGCGCGAATATAGTCTATGCCCATGGCTTCTCTGTACACTATGGTAATATTGATCAAAAGTTTTCTGAACTTAATCACATACTCCTTGCTCCAAAGGCCATTGCCAGTGAAGTGAGATATAATTATGAAACGAGCTCTCCCCTAGCTGCTGTATTAAGTTATGAACACATTTGCCATAATCAGAGCGAAACCATAGAGAATGTTAAGACTCTTGCCAAAGACCTAGGGGTCACTGAAATTCTTGAAAGAAGCTTTAAAGAGGAAACTGAAGCTGATCTCTTTTCCGAGCAAGCAATTCTTTGCTCACTTATTCCATTTGGTGCAAAGATTGCTTTTGAAAAAATGCTGGAAAGAGGGATCTCTAAAGAGCTTGCTTATATTGAATGCTGGCACGAAGTAAGGCTCATCGCTAATGCTATGATTGAAAAAGGGCCTAAAGAATTCTTCAATTTGATATCTCCAAATGCCCTAGTAGGTGGAATACAGGCGAAAGATAAAATTTTCAGCGCCAAGGTGTTAGAATTACTAGACTCATTATTTGATGACATCCAAAGTCAAAAGTTTTTTCACGATCTACAGAACATAAATTTCCAAAATGAGCGAAAAAATGTAATAAATGAGCTTGAATCTCACCCTCTACAGAGCGTCTACGAAGAGTTTGGAAGGAAATTAAAGTAATGTCTGAATCGACACAGAAACCTAAATTAAATACGAGATTATTGCGTAAGAATAAAATCGCTCTTGGTTCAAAAGCTCTCCAAATGCTAACTTGCTATGACTATCAAACGGCAACTATGCTTAACGAGACAGATGTTGATCTCCTCTTAGTAGGAGATAGCCTAGGTAATGTTATGCTCGGCTACGAGACAACTGTCGAAGTAACCCTTGATGAGATGGAAATCTTTTCTAAAGCAGTACGAAGAGGCGCACCCAATAAGTTCATTGTCACTGATATGCCATTTGGAACTTACTCTCTTCATGAAGATGGAGTTAGAAATGGTCTTAAGCTCTTTCAAAATACGAAGACTGATTCATTAAAACTAGAGGGCGCGACGAGTGAGGTTCTCTCTATTATAAAAGCTTTAACAAGCTCAGGTGTACCGGTCATGGGACACATAGGCTTAACGCCACAATCTGTTCATGAGCTTGGTGGCTACTATACTCACGGCAAAACTGATGCCGCAAAGAGTCTCATTATGGAGCAGGCCCTAAAACTTGAAAAGTCTGGCTGTTTCTCAATTGTTTTAGAATGTGTTGATAAGGGTCTTTCAAAGCAAATTACAAATGCTCTTACAATTCCAACAATCGGCATTGGAGCAGGCCTTGAAACAGATGGTCAGGTTCTTGTTATTAATGACCTTCTTAAAATGGGAAAGAATCAACCTCCAAAATTTTGTACACCAGTGGCGAACTTATTTGATTATAAAAAGAGCTTAATTCAAAGCTATCTTACTCAGACAAATCAAAAGATTATATCAGCAAATGAATCCGTATCATTACATAATTGATTCTGGTAACACGCGAACTAAGATTGCGAGATTCAATCAATCTAAGCTTGAAGATATCAGTTATAAAACTAATAGCGAACCACTCGACATTCCGACTTCAGCAATAGGCCTCTACTGCTCAGTAAATAGATCATGTGAAGAGTTCTTAAACTTAAAAAATATCAACGATCACCTAGAGCAAATAGAAATTAAAAGTGATTACTCACATACACTGGGAATTGATAGACGTGTTCTCATAGCTACCACACTAAAAGAAGAAAGCCATGATTGTTCAACAGCTATCATTGATGCCGGAAGCTTTATCACTGTTGATTTCATAAAAAAAGAAAGACACCTTGGTGGATATATCTATCCAGGAATAGAGAACTTCCTTTATACCTATGCTAAGAATGGACGAAACCTACCAAAAGTAGAGCATAGAAAAGTAGGCCAAGAAATCCCTCAAAATACTGAAGAGGCCATTTCATTTGCATGTTCAAACTACTTGAATTCAATCGCCTCAATTTGTAAGAACTATCAAAGAGTGATCATAACGGGGGGAGATTCTGGAAAGTTGGCAGAGTTCTTTGATTCTAGAAATATAGTAGTGGATAAAAATTTATTATTAACGTCTTTGAATAAATTATATCTGAATCTAATCAATTAAATCTTTAAGTACAGTAGGTATACTTAGAGATCGATACTTCTTTCCATTAGACATTCTAATCCAATAACCCTTTTGCACCTGAGACTTAAAAATCAAGTTGATAGGTTTAATAGAGACGACATGAGATACATTTAACAAAATTACTTCGTTAACTTCTTCCACATCTTGAACATCTTTATCTGTGAGAATTTCTACTTTTATAAATTGCATTTAGCTACTATCTAACAAATTGATTAGTAGTGAAAGTGAATGGTAAAAATTACAGAGAGTTCTGATTCGTCTTACCTTAGCAGAGAACTTTGAAAAGCTTTAGCGAAGCATAACAATTATGCTTCGCTAAGTTGTATACATTAGAAAATTACTTTAAACATCTCAATAGGTCAGAAGTAATATCATCAATTTTTTCCAAATTATCTGATTTTTTTTGATCGTAAGTTTCTGTTTTCTCTTCAACTTGACTAACAAATACTCTCAGAGTGTCAAAGCCACCAACTCTAATATATAGCCTTTGACCTTCCCAACTGCTTAGTACACCATAAGTACCATTAAGTTCATCAGTGAGATTATTATGAAACTTTGATTGCTCATTAAGGTTTTTCTCCATATCTAATTTTACTTCCCTCAACTCATTGATATGCTGAATGCAGTCAATATTTGCAAAAGAACTGATTGAGAAAGTAAGGACCATTAGATTTTTTAATAGTGAATACATTTACAACTCCATTGTTTTTATCGATAGGAAATAATAGAACAGTAGACTAAAATATGTCAAAGTAAAGAGTTAAAGTTTTACAATTTCAACACGTTGTGCGATAAGTCAGGAAAAGGAATTATGAATATACTACTTGCTGTATCTGGCTCAATTGCCTGCTATAAATCTTTCGATCTCTTAAGAAGTCTTCTAAAAGAAGGCCATTGTGTTCGAGTAGTTTTAACAAAGGGCGCCCTGAATTTTTTAAAGCCCGAAATGTTCACTTATCTAGGTGCCGAAAAAGTCTACGGTCCTCTCGATGACTTTAACCTCGAAAAAACAGACGAAATGAATTCAAAGGTACTTCATGTTGAGCTCGCAAATTGGCTTGAGAAACTTGTCATTTATCCAGCGTCAGCAAATACTATTAGCAATCTCGCTTTTGGTCGTTGTGAAGACCTCCTTGGTGGAATTTTCTTAGCAAAGAAAGAACATAAACCAACTATTATTTTTCCGGCAATGAATACATTGATGTATCGCCATCCCATAACAAAAGAAAACTTAGACCTTCTTTCAAGAATTGATAAAACTAATGATACTTTCATATGCCCTCCAATTTCTGGAGAACTTGTATGCAAAGAAAATGGCGAAGGAAAAGTGCAAGAAGTTGAAGTTGCAAAAGATCTTATTGAAACAACGATTGCAAAAAGCCGACTTCTCTCTAAGAAGATTCTCATTACAACAGGTGCAACGATCGCACCAATTGATCCCGTCAGATATGTTACGAATCCTTCATCAGGAAAAACAGGCTATCAGCTTGCAAAGAAATACCTCTCTCTTGGTTTTGATGTAACTGTTGTAGCAGGACAAAATGCCCTTAAAGAGTTGGATCACTTTATTGAAAACCCTAGATATAATCTCGTACGAGTAAGAACAACTCGTGACATGCTAAAAGAAGTTGAGGCTCTTCTCAAAACTTGTAATCTCTATGTCTCATCTGCGGCCATAAGTGATCTTGAATTTGAAGCAAGCTCTGAAAAGCTTAAGAAGGCAAAACTAGCAAATAGTCTTAGTTTCACTCAGTCTCCAGACGTTTTAAAGTTTGTACTTGAAAATAAATCTCCTTCAACAAAGGTAGTGGGATTTGCCGCGGAAACACTCGTTAATTTTCAAACACTCAATGAAAAGTGGATGAGAAAGAAGGTAGATCTGCTTGTTGGAACAAAAGTTCATTCTGGTAGTGACGGCTCAACACAAAAGGGCTTTAATGTTGATCAATGTGAGTACACATTCTTTAAAGATGGAAAAGTCACCAATGAAGTAACAATGAATAAATCATTCCTTCCTGAAAAAATCCTTGAGGAATTACAACGATGAAAGTCATTCGATCAAGAGAAGAGATACTAAGCTTTTCAAATAAGTGCGACAAAGAGATAGGCATCGTCCCTACAATGGGCAACTTACATGATGGTCACCTAAAACTTGTCGAAGCTTCACTCTTAAATAATGAAGTCACAATCGTTACCATTTTTGTTAACCCAAAACAATTTGGTCCAAATGAAGACTTCCAAAAGTACCCTAGAACACTTGATGACGATATCTCAAGAATTTCTTCACTGGAAGAACTACTCAAGAATAAAGATAATGAACTCATCATATTTGCTCCTTCCTCAGTAGAAGAAGTATATCCGGCTAACTTCAATACAGTTATATCTGTCAAGGGCCTAGATAACACGCTCTGTGGTCTAAATCGCCCAGGCCACTTTGATGGTGTGTGTACAGTTGTTTATCAACTTTTCTCACTTACAAAAGCTAAGAGAGCCTACTTTGGGCTAAAAGACTTTCAGCAAACTCTTATTATTCGAAAACTCGTCAAAGACCTATTACTTCCTGTTGATATTCATCTCATTGATATTATTAGAGACGAAGACGGTCTTGCATTAAGTAGTCGAAATAAGTATTTGAACGTAGATGAAAGGCTACAAGCCTTAACACTTCCTAAACGTATTAAGAATTTAGAACAACTGGTAAAAGAAAGTGGTATAAGTGAAGCAATGAAGAAAACAAAAATATATAACAAAGAAAGTAATGTTGATTACTTTCATATTCTAGACAGCTCAAATCTCAGTCCCGTATCAAATGACACATGCGAAGTTGTCATTGCTGGTGCGATGAGATTTGGAAACACAAGACTAATTGATAATACACTGGTGAAAATAAATGCTTGATAATGAATTTCATATTTCTCGTACCGAAAAAGCAACCCTAGTCTCTCTCGTTTGCCCTAGTTTCAAAGAGCACTCCACCGAGAAAGAAACGAATCGAAGTCTTTTAGAACTTCGTGAACTTCTAGGAACTCTTGGTATCGAAGCGGGTACTGAACATATTCAGAATAAGAAATCAATTGATCCTGCCTATATTTTAGGCAAGGGAAAAATTGAAGAAATAGCTGAGATCGCAAAGAATGAAGATTCAAAACTTCTTGTATTTGATTGTGAATTAACAGCTAGTCAAATTAGAAATATAAAAAAACTTACAAATCTATCAGTCATAGATCGTTGTCACATAATTCTAGAGATCTTCTCGGAACACGCGAGAACTAAAGAGTCGCGAATCCAAATTGAAATTGCTCGACTAGGTTATATCCTTCCACGCCTTGCTGGCTTCTGGGGTCACCTTGGTCGTCAAAGAGGTGGCGTTGGTGTCATGGGTGGTGAAGGTGAACAACAAATTGAGCTCGATAGAAGAATTATTAGAAGTCGTATTGAATTTCTTAAAAATGAATTAAAGAATGTTGAAAAAAGTAGAATTGAGCAACGTAAGAGAAGAAGTAAGAAAGCCATTACAACGGCTCTCGTAGGATATACAAATGCGGGTAAATCATCGCTGATGAACCGACTGTGTCGCGTAGACGTTTTAGAAGAAGATAAGTTATTTGCAACACTTGACTCTACTTTTAGAATGCTTAACCCTGATACAAAACCTCCGATGATTCTGATTGATACAGTTGGGTTCCTATCAAATCTTCCAAATACACTTATTGATGGTTTTAAAACGACACTTGAATCTGCTCTTGAGGCAGACCTTTTAATGATAGTCTGTGATGTAAGCGATCCAAATTACGAGAAACATCTTGAAGTTACTCACAACGTTTTGAAAGAACTAGGTGTTGAGGACAAAGAAAAGATTATTATTTTTAATAAACTCGATAAGCTCAACGATCCTATGAGAGCAAAAATAATTAGAAGGGCCCACCCAAATAGTTTTGTTATTTCATCATTTGATAAAGTTCAAATTGATGAGCTACGCTCATATATAGTTAACTACTTTCTAGAGAAACAAAAACGCTACGACCTCTTCATTCCATACGATGCTGGAGCAGTTCACTCAACGATAGCGTCGAAGACAAATATTGTTAAAACTCAAAATCTTGAAAAAGGTATTTACTATAGAGTGAGAGTTCCTGACTTTATTTTCAACCCCTTAGGTATTGATGAATATCTTCTAGGGCCTAAAGATCCGATACTAGACTCACTAAGCGAAGAATAACTTCAGTTAAATTTTTGTTGACCGATATCCCCTTATGGGAAATTTTTGCCGCTTAATAAAGCAACTAATTACGTCAGCTATTCTTGTTCAATCTGTTTACTCTCAGGTCTATCATATTGATGTTGAAGAGTTTAAGAGAACTGATATGGAGTATATTTTTGAAATCGTAAATAGAGATTTTGAAAAAGTCACCGTCGACTGCCAAGGCTTTATCAACATGGTGGCGCTAGAACATTACTCAGGAGATAAAGAAAATCTCATACTCGACGTGACAGAGTGTGAGGATATACTCTTTAAAATATATGAAAATACCCTTGAAAATATTCCAAGCTGTCTTATGACAAATCTTGATCAAAGAAGATATAGCGTTACTTCAAAGCATTGCAAATAGCGACTATTCAACTCTCTTAATAAGATGATAACCAAATTGAGTTTGAACAGAATCAGAGACTTGCCCTACTTCCAACTCAAATGCAGCTTTTTCAAAAGGCGCAACCATCATTCCTTTTCCAAAAGAACCAAGACTTCCACCTTCGCTACCAGAAGGACAATTTGAAAAGTCTTTTGCACATTGCTCAAAACTTACGCCATCTTCAAGTTTCTTTTTTATGTCGTTAATTTCGTATTCATGATCGACTAAAATATGCTGGCAAGAAATTTTATCCATGACAGTCTCCTTTATGAGTTAAATCTAAAATAATAAGTTACTACAATTGTTATAATGATGGCGACAGCTCCCGCAATCATTAAAATTTGGTCTTTATCCATTTGTATCACCAAGCTCTTTCTCAAGTCTATCCCAAAGACCTGTTGGGTTTACCGGATAGAGCACACTTGGAATACTACTAAACTCTCCAACTTCAGATGGCCGCTTCGACAAGATGACAACTTTAAATTCGTCCTTGATATCACTTAGAAGCCCCAAAGCATCTTCTTTTGCATTTTCTATATCAATCACCACCAGAGTGGGCCTCATATCTCTAATGAAGTGCAGTCCCTCAGTGTAATCATCAATAACAAAGCAATCACGCTTCGCGTTCTTACATGCAATTTCAATAGCTTTTAGAAGCATTTTATTCTTTGAAAGAACAAAGAGTTTATCTATTTTCATGGTCTATTACTCATGTTACTTTATACCTATACCATCATAAAGGTACAAAACATGGCACGAGATGTAAAACTAATCGATAATATTTCAGGCACAGAGCTTTTCTCCTGTGACATCAAAGACATTGACCAAGCCTACACTAAAGCTCAAGAGTATGAAGAAATGGGACTAGATATAAAGCTTGTTGCCCCTTCAATTCCTGAGACTTTAATCAAATCTCTTGGTGCGAACAAAGCCGACATAGATAAGCTTAACATTGTCCTCGACGAAGAGATTGCTTCTCATATTGAGGAAGAAGTTGGCTGTGTCGCTTGCCTACCTGATAACGAAGAAAAAAATATTCAATGAAAGATCGAGAGGTCTAATTCCTGCTTTTCCCCGACCCAAGTAGCATAATCGGTATGATCTTTTAAATCATCTCCTGAGACAGGATGTATAAAGAAAATAAGATCCTCTCTATTTTGAATAGAGAAAGACAAAGCATCATAGAGATTACTTCTATCCAGAGTTAATTGTACACTCCACATAGGATGAGGGCCTACAGGTCGCTCGTGAAACCTACCAAGCTCTACTTGGTATAATTTTTTAATCTCTTGCCCAAGCGATTTAGCATACTCGATATTACTTTCATTATAATAGAAATGAAGATGATAAGTTTTAAAGTTATGCTCTTTAAATTTCATTATTTAGAAAATTGACAGTGATCTATTTTGATTGTGGCCTTACATTTCTTAAATATAAATCCACTACACTTAACATCGATATCATCGATACTAAATCTCATATCGTCACAAAGAGTTCTCTTTGCCCCTGTATTTCCAGGAATCTTATGAAGTAATGCAATATCATAAGGTTTTGAAACACTCGATGTGATCAACCTCTTTAAGTTAATATCTTCAATCAAGCAGCTATAATTTTTAGCATTATCATTGACTGCTTTTAAATAGCAATATGAGTGGGACTCCCACATTGTGCTCCAAAATACGTAAGGAGCTTGGCCAATATGAATCCACGGCTTAGCAGACTCTTCAATACGAGTATCTTCAATAAGAATCTCTAAATCGATTCCATCTAAGTCTTTTTTTGAAACTGCGCTAACTAAAGAGGTAAATAATAAAGAGAATATAATGATGGTTTTTTTCATATGATTTCCTATATATAGTTAAGAATTCATATCTTATAGCATGTTTGAATACAGCAGGTTAAGTACCCCTGAAGATTATACATAAAAAAAAGGGAGGCCTAAGCCTCCCTTATATCAAAAGAAATGTCTTTTAATAATTAATCTTCTGAACCGCCACCAAGGTTGAAACCTTTAAGCTTATCAGCAAGAGTTGCTGTTTGAACTGGCTGAGAGAATGAACCATCATTTTCAGCATTTACAGCAGACTTGATAGAAAGTGCAATTTTCTTTGCATCTTTATCAAGAGAAATAACCATTGCCTTAACAGCGTCACCTTTTTTGATAACATCTTCTGGCTTCTCAACTCTCTCTTCAGAAAGCTCAGAAATATGGATAAGACCTTCGATACCTGTCTCAAGTTCAACGAATCCACCAAAGTCAGTAACTCTTACAACTTCAGCTTCAACAACTGTCCCAACAGGAAGTCTAGTTTCAATCTTCTTCCAAGGATCTTCAGCTAATTGCTTAACACCTAGGCAGAATTTTTGATTTTCTTTATCTACAGAAAGAACCATTGCTTCAATTTCTGAACCTTCAGAGAACTCATCTTTAAGATTTACGTTCTTCTTAGTCCAAGAAACGTCAGAAATATGAATTAGAGCATCAACGTCCTCACCGAGGTCAATGAAAGCACCAAATTCTACAACAGACTTAACCTTACCTTTAACTTTAGTACCTACTGGGTACTTAGCTTCAAGAGCTTCCCAAGGGTTCTCTTGTAATTGCTTAAGACCAAGAGAAATTCTCTTATTCTCAGTATCAACTTCAAGAACCTGAGCTTCAATCATTTCACCAGCGTTAAAATGCTTAGTTGGGTTCTTGATTGAATTAGTCCATGACATTTCAGAAACGTGGATAAGACCTTCGATTCCGTCATCAAGCTCGATAAAGATTCCGTAATCTTTAACAGAAACGATTTCACCTTTAACTTTCTTACCTGCAGTGTAAACTTCGTGAGCTTTTTCCCATGGATTCTCTTGAACTTGCTTAAGTCCAAGTGAAACTCTTTCTTTTTCTTTATCAAACTTAAGAATCTTAACTTCGATTTCGTCTCCAACCTTCATAAGGTTAGATGGGTGCTTAACTCTTCCCCATGACATATCTGTAATGTGAAGAAGACCGTCAATACCACCAAGATCAATAAATGCACCGTAGTCAGTGATGTTTTTAACAATACCCTTAACGATCATTCCTTCTTGGATTTGACCAAGAACTTCGTCTCTTAGCTTACCTCTTTCTTCTTGAAGAATTGCTCTTCTAGAAAGAACGATATTTCCTCTTTTCTTGTTAAACTTGATAACTTTGAATTCCATCTTCTTACCGATGTACTTATCAAGAAATCTAGTTGGTCTAATATCAACCTGTGACCCAGGTAAGAAACCTTTAACACCGATATCAACAGATAAACCACCTTTAACTTTTGCAACAACAGTTCCTTCAAGAGGAGTTCCTTTTTCACAAGCTTCTGAGATCTTATCCCATGCTTTAAGGATTTCTGCTTTGTCTTTAGAAAGTACAAGGTTTCCAAGATTAGACTCAAGTTTATCAAGATAAACTTCAACATCATCTCCTTCCTTAACTTTAAATGTTCCATCAAAGTTTTGGAATTCTCTTGCAGATACAAGACCTTCTTGCTTGTAACCGATGTCAACAAGAACATAGTCCTGTCCTACGTTTACAATTTTTCCTGTGAAAACTTCACCTTCTCTAAAGTTCTTTGTTTGCTCGCTTGCTAAAAGCTTGCTGAACTCAGACTGCTCAGTTTTTTCGATGTCTTCTCCGATAATTACTTCGAAACCTTCCATCCAAGGCTGTTTTAAATCTTTAGTTGTCATTTTGACTCCAAACCCGTCAGCGTTTCACTTAGGGTCATATTTTTGATAAACCATGGCAAGGCCATGGACTCAGGTCCTTCTACTGAAGGGGCCAAAGTTTTGATTTGGTGATTCTACACACTGAGTAATTTTCTGTAAAGTACTAATTAATGGAAGAAACGCCATCTTTTATTCAATTGCTTCTCGTAATTCTTTATTAAACTAGTTCTATAAAAATCAAGTCCATGCTCATTTAAAATTGGAGTCTTAATTCGAGATACCTCATCTTTAGCACTCTCATAGTTTTCAAATGTCTCTTCAATTTTACATCGTAACTCTCTGGAATCATTTGTCTTATAAGTCATCACCGCCCGACCATAACTAATAGCTAACTCTTCAGTTGCGGGATTCCTATCTGTAATTATCGGAATTCCCTTGAGAAGAGCCCCTAAGGTATAGTCTTCCAAGGGCAAGCCTGTTGCATAGCTCAAGAATATATCGGCATTTATTTCAGCGAGTTTCACATGCTCATGGAATATGACATTTTGAGAAAGACCATACTTTTTTACAGTTTCAACAATCTCTGGTTTCAGAACATTATCATCCCAGCCTTTGGCTGAGAACAGATGAAGAACACATGTCTTAGATAAAGATCTCTTTTGATTTAAAGACCAAATAGACTGAATACATGTCTCAATATCATCTACCTCTAAAAGGTCTTCATTAACATATATCGCGAGATTCCAAACATTTTCATCAAGTTTGATAGGCTTTGTCTTCGAATCTACATCTAAGCCCAAACCAGAAAAAAATATTTTTCGCTTAGGAACATCCAAATGATCACTTATACTCTCATTCATTTCTTTCAAAGGTACATAAACCATATCAACACGTGACATAAGAGACTTAAACCAGAATTTCTTGTAATACTTTACGACGTCTTCACTTACTGTGAAAAAAAGCGAAGTCTTATTTTTTTTTCTTAAAAAAAATGCTGTCGGCCACACATAGTTGAGTTCATAACAGTGAACAATATTAATATCATAGCGCTCAATACAATCTTTTAAAGATGATAATTTATACCATTTAATGAACTTTATATGCTCACCAGCATTATGGTAAAGACAATCAAAGCCGAACTCTCTTGCCTTAATATCAAGTAATGAGTTCTTCATACAATATATGAAAACATAGTGACCTATATCTTTAAGAATTTTAGCATCTCTTAGGATCATTCTCTCTTTTGTGCCGTAAGATTGAGATGAAGAGAGATATAGAATATTTTGTTGCTTACGCAGAATGTCTAGCATCACTTACCAGGTGTGTAGTCAATAAGTTCACCTTTGACAGAACCTATCTTAATTTTAGCTTCAAATTTCAACAGGCGTTTCTCTTGGTCTTTAGAAAACCAGAATACAATATCACCACGCTTTTTTAGAACCCCAGGGAACTGCGTGACAGCCTTAACTTTATAAGTGTTAATATATTGATCCATTATATTTATTCTCTCTTCCCCTATGACTTCAGCCTTTAAAAGCCAAACTTTTGTTCTCGTTACCATCGGAAAGCCAAACTTATAGCCCGTTTTTAAAGGAAGCCCTCGGACAAAGAAAAGAGCTGAGAATGAATCAGTAAAGAACCTAGGAATAAACTTTTCTTCACTCTTCTTTTTAAGTTTTCCTTTTTTCAGTCTCTTATAATAGAAATAAGTTTTTAATTCTTTTTCATCAAAAAGCTGAACATCATCAACATTTTGACCAGACTCTCTTTGTTTCATTTCGTACTTAATTGGAAAAAAGTTCTCTTTTTTTACATAAGTTCTAAGAGTGTTATTAAGCTTATATATATTTTCAAAATACTTTGCAGAATTAAGTTCTGCCTTCAACATAAAAGCATCTTCACCGGCGACTTCAATGTCATCAACAACCTCAATTGTTGCGACACCAGCTCTGAAGATGGTCCATGAAATATCAAAAGTATACTTCTCTCCAGACTTTAAAATATGTTTATGTTTATTCCAAAACTTTTCATACCTCTCATTATACTTCTTAAAAGACGATGGATAATCTGGATGATCCTCGGGCTTTGCAGAGGTGGTTATATCGACAGCTTCTATATTTTTATTTTGTTGATCAGAGATTTGAGATTCACTTTGTGATTTCTCGTCTCGTCTCTTAGACTTTTTTGCTTTTTTCTTTTCTTTCTTAGTCTTAACTTTAGTTTTTTTAGTAATGCTTTCTTGATCAGCTATTTTCTTTTTCTGAGAAGGCTTACTTTTTTTCTTTTTTACAATAGAGAACTGTTCGAGCTTGTCTTTCTCAAGTTTAAAAACTTTCTCAATATCGACTTCTTTATTGTCCTCAAGGATATTACTTCCAGCACATCCAAGTAAGAAAAACATCAAGACTATATATATTTTTGCTTTCATTAACATCCAGATTAATAAGTAACAGAGTCAATTAGACTCATTAATTCATTCTCGCCTTCAAGAAAATCAAGCTCAATATGAACATAAAAGATTTTCTCTGACTGACTAACCTTTCTTATTTTAACAATATCTTTTTCAGTCGTTAACAAGTATAAGTTTTCCCTCTGAGCCAACTTTACTAAGTCGCTGATTTCATTTGATGTATAGAAGTGATGATCTGGATAAAAATACTCAGATACTATTTCTGCTCCCATATTTTCAATTAGTTTTGAAAAGGAGTCTGGAGAAGCAATTCCCGTCACCACAATTACTTTCTTGCCTCGTATATCTTCACTATCCATGACTTTTTTATACGAGATATTGTTGATAGAGCTTGGAATATATCTCATCTTTGCAAATGGTATATCAACCAAGCAGTGCTTTCTTAGAAGACCTTCAAGCTTAGATAACTTTGACTGATCAACAAGATCTGCTCGGCCAATTATAATAGCATCTGCATCTTTTAGTGCTGTAAGCCCCTCTCTCAAGTATCCTAGAGGTGGTGCTTTATATTGCTCGATATCTAAAGTGGCATCAAATAGAACAATATTTAAATCACGATTAATTTTTAGATGCTGATGACCGTCGTCAAGAAGAACGACATCTGGAGTTATCTCGTCAAAGTAATACTTTAAGTTTTCACTTCTATTCTTTCCAACGACGACTGTAGAGCGCTTCAAATTACGACAAATGACAAGGGCCTCATCACCGTACTCATATGGATTGTAACTCAGAATATTATCGGACTTAATAATCCCACTACTTTTTTCAAGATTACCTCTATAACCACGCGACAAGACCATAACTCTTTTATTTTTTCCATTCAGATACTTCCCTACCCAAAGAGTAAAAGGTGTCTTACCTGTTCCACCTAGAGAAAGGTTGCCAATACTGATAATAGGAACTTTAAATGTATTTTGAGAAAAGTAACCAACATCATAGAAAAACCTTCTCAGTCGATAAATAGCTTCCCATAAATAACTAATTGGATATAGAATTTTAAGAAAAGGACGAATGGATTTATAATTCATAAGCCTCCTCTAACTTTTTTGAGATATATTCAGGTATATCTATATTTTCACCACTAATTAAACCTAAAGTTCTATTTAACTGAGTAACGTTAATTTTATATTTTTCTTTATCATTCAAAAGGTCTTCCAATGTTTTTCTAACGTTGAAAGACGAAAACCTCTCGGCTATTAATTCAGGAAAGATCTCCTTCTCATGAACAATATTTGCTAGTGAGATATAGCCTTTATAGCTAATAAAGTTTTCATAAATAAATGTATTTAAAAGGCCACCAGCATATCCAACAACTGTAGGTAAGGAAAATAGTGCAGTAGCTAAGGTCACGGTACCACTTGCAGCTAAGCAAACATCAGCATTCTTTATAGCTTGAGTTAAGTCCTCATCACGAAAGACTTGATCAAATCTAGAAATATACGGAGTAAAAAGGTTTTGATTTACACTCTTTGATTGAACCAGTGTTAGTTCTACCTTTAAATCAATATTTAGCTTTTCAAGAGAATCCATGAAAACAGGCAGTATTCTTTGAACTTCGTTATTTCGACTTCCTGGTAAAACAAGAATCTTAACAACTTTTGCTTTTATTTCAGCAGGTCTATCAAAGTTCTCTAGTTCTTTTTCATAGTGAAACTTTAAAGGGTGATTTACAGATATCGTATTTCTAACACCTCTATCCAAGAACCATTTTTTTTCAAATGGTATAATACAATAAAGCGTATTAACAAATTTTACTAGATTCTTTGTTCTCCACGACTTCCACGCCCATGCTTGTGGGGCCACGTAGTATTGTACACTAACGCCTAACTCAGAGAGTTTTTCTGCTAGCTTAAGATTAAAGGTCTGAAAATCAATAAGTATCGCAGTCTTACAATTATAATCGACGACCTTTTTAAGAATAACTTTGGAAGAATTTATATAGAATGGAACTTTTCCTATGGCCTCTGATACACCCCATGTAGAAAAGTCATCTAAATGATAGAGTAATTCAACACCTTCACTCTTTAAGTTATCTCCTCCAACACCGAAGAAGTGATAATTAGGAAGCTGTTCTTTAAGAGCCGGTAAGAAACTCATCGCGTGTTCCTCACCAGACTTTTCTCCTGCAATGATAAGGCAGCTACGATTCATATTCTAGTAAGTCCTTTTTTATCATCTCAATAACTTGCATGGCTTTTATACCATCTTCAAGACTTACAAAAGGATCACTCTTATCACTAATTGCTTGATAAAACTTCTCTTGCTCAATATACAGGTGATCTCTCTTTTCATAACTCTCTTGGTGTATAACTTGAATACCCTCTTTATTTAGACCTGTAGATGAACTAACTTCTAAATTTAACAGATCTATTTTCAACTCACCTCCGTCACCATGAAACTTTACTTCTCTTATCTCATCAATAGCGACTCGGGATGCCTCTATAAAGACACTTCTGTTCTCGTATATTAATTCACTTAAACAATATTCATAATGATCTGTATATTTTTTATAAGCAAAAGATTTTGTAGTCTTTGGAGAACCAAATAATAGTAAGGCAAGATCGATATCATGAATCATAAGATCTTCAATGACACTTACATCTCCTGCACGGCCTTTAAAGGAAGAGGGTCTTGTAAACTTCACGACTTTTGAT
>DDIK01000174.1 GCA_002338505.1 Bacteriovorax sp. UBA1852 | reverse complement strand
GCAATTGATGAAGTTGTCTATGCTAACGTCGAATATGTTGAACAAGTAAGAGGTTCAAGAAATATTAGACTTAAGGGACATAACCCAAGTGATTGCTTTGTTATCGATAAGGTTGATTTTGTAGACAATAATAAAGATGTTTACTCAGTACTACCTAAGATGAAGCAAATCTCTGACTTTTGTCCAATGAAGTTAGTACCTTTTGAATACGAAGTTGAAGTTCCACAAAACTTAAATAAAGAGAAGGTTCTCCTTCATGTGCGTGTCATGGACGGTCAATCGGTAAACTCTCTTTACTTCAATAAGTAAACAGTGTTTTAGACAGTTCAGTTTGTGAAAGGGTCCTCATCGAGGGCCCTTTTCTTATTTAATAATGAAGTCTATTTCGGATTGTCCCTGTTCTCTTAAATATGAATTGATCTTAGAGAAATGCTTACATCCAAAGAAGCCACGATAAGCAGACAATGGTGAAGGATGATGTCCTTCTAATACAAGATGCTTAGAGCGCTCAATCGACTTTCCTTTCTTCTTAGCAAAGCCACCCCATAAGACAAAGACTAGGCCTTCTTTTTGATCATTAAGAGTTTGAATGACATGATCACTAAAGCTTTCCCAACCTTTTTTCTGGTGGCTTGCGGCCATGGACTTTTCCACCGTTAATACAGAATTAAGAAGAAGGACACCTTGCTGGGCCCAACTTAAGAGATTTCCATTTTTAGACATCTTAACACCAAGATCATCTTCGATTTCTTTGTAAATATTTCTTAAAGAAGGTGGAAGTTTAATTTCCTTTGGCACAGAGAAAGAAAGTCCATGTGCCTGAGCTTCACCATGATATGGATCTTGCCCTAGAATCACAACTTTGACATCGTCAAATGAGCATTCATCAAATGCTTTAAAAGTATCACTTACCTCAGGGTAAATTACTTTTCCTTTTTTCTTTTCCTCATCTAGGAATGAAAAAAGTTCAATCATATAATCTTCACTTAATTCGCTATTAAGATAGTTCTTCCATGAGTTTTTAAAATTTAAATCTTTGTACTTCATCGCGCTCTTTCATAAAAAAAGCCTAGATAAATCTAGGCTTTGTATTTTGGTCAATTTCAAATAGATATAATTAAAATCTTCTTGGTCTTTCTTCTCTTTCTTTAGCGATGTTAACTCTTAATTGTCTACCATCGACTTCTTTACCATCTAAGTTCTCAATACAGTTTTGAGCATCGTCACCAGAAGTCATTTCAACAAAGCCAAAACCTTTGCTTCTACCTGAATCTCTGTCTTTAATGATCTTTACTGATTGAACTCCACCAAACTCAGCGAAAATTCCCTCAAGTCCTGTTTCATCTAATCCCCATGAAATGTTTCCAACGTATAATTTATTACTCACCTTTGGCCTCCTCTAAAATACCTGTGATAATATTTGTAGATTTCTCAATTTCCTCTTTGTAAACGTACGAGTATTCAAGGGCCAAAGTATCTATTAACTTGGAATAAATCTTTTCCTCGGTGGAACTTCTATCTTCAAGATGATTAAGCTCACAAAGTAGTGTTGATATTACTTTGATATCCTGAACATTTGACTGATCACGATAGAAATTGATTCGATCTTTCTTACTATTAAATTCTCTTGTATCTATATTATTTTTTATCTTTGCAAGAATCTCTTGCATTGTTTCTTCATCACATAAGAAACGGTAACTCTCCTCGTCTGAACGAGGAACAAAGTTCTTTACACTATTTTGTTCGCTTTCGATGACTAAGAATTCCTTCTCACCCATGATGCTAATATCAACGATTCTACCTACTCCGAAATTTGAGGATAAAACTAATTTACCGACGATGTCTGATTGGTCCATTTTGAGAGAGACTCCTTTAAGTTCCAAGAGTCATAAGAGAAAGTTCAATGAGTCTTAGCTAACGGAACCATTTTACACGTATTCAACTTAGTAGTAAAGTTTTATTATTTTTACGCCATGTCAATAGAAATTATGAAAAGCTTGAGACTTATACTAGATAGGGCCATGGGTTAAGCCGCTGATTCCAACATATCAAGTAAATCAAAGAAACCATTTGGTTTAGCGAATAAGCAGTCGGGGTTTAAGAATTCTTTGAAGTCGTTAATAAGATCACCACCATCTTTGACGTATGCGGTCGATATATATATTTTAACATTATTATAGAGAGCATTTCGCTTGAGAAAGCTCAAGATATCATAAGCACTTCCAAAACCAGTGTACTTTAAGTCTAAGATAACAACTTCATAGTTGTTACTAGATAGTTTCTCAATCGCAGACGGCGCATCATCAGCGATATCTATTTGATATTGGTACTCCTCTAATCTCTCTTCCAAATAATCAGTGAGATCAATTTCATCTTCTACAAATAATAATCTTTTCATGTCCTCATCCTATCGTTTCAAGTCCATTTAGTAGAGTCAAGATTCCTTAATTTTAAGAATTTCAATTAATTTAAAATAGCCCTCTGGCTTGAGATAGAAGTCTTCCATATTTAAAAAATCATATAAACTTATCAACTCTGTCGCTTTAAACTTATCTCCAGATACTAGATAAATTTTTGAAGAATTGTGCGACTTAATGACCTCGAGAAAATCCAGAATGTTTTTTGCACTTCCTATTCCATCATATGAAATATCCAAAATTATATATTCGAAACTCTTTGCTGTCAGTAAACCGATAGCTTCACTTGCATCAAGAGCAGTCGTGATATCAAAATGGTCTCGGAGTTCATTTTCAAGATATTCAGTAAAGTCAGTCTCGTCTTCGACGTATAGAAGTCTATTCATATCTAGATATTATAAAGCAAAACTTAAATTTATCTAATGATTTTTATTGTTGAATATTTTCAATGCTTTATCTTTTAAAATTAGCAGTATTTTTAAATTTTCGTGTTTCTCCATTCTCTAGAGTAAAAAAACCATCTCCTACTTCGTATTTCTGCTTTGCTTTTTTAAGATCAATAATTGGCTTAGTAACTCCCTCGTTAGTTAACTGAAAGGTACTATGATGAATTCCTAGGGAGTATTTTGACTTCAAGTCGAGATGCGCCATTACTGCTTCCTCTGGATTCATATGAGCATCCTTCATAAACCATCTTGGCTCATAGGCCCCAATTGGTATTAAAGAGAGATAGAATTCATTAAACTTCTGAGCTGCTTTTTTAAAGTGGTCTGCATATCCAGTGTCTCCAGCAAAGTAGACTTTCTTTGTTCCTTCAATAGCAAAAGCTCCCCATAAACATTTATTCTCATCAAATAGAGAACGCTTAGACCAGTGTTTAGCGGGCAAGAACGTGAACTTGAGACCTTTAAATGGATATGACTCATCCCAATCAAGCTCATGAACAGAAGATTTATCTTCTTTATCAAAGTAGTAACTAGATCCAAGACCTGCAAGAACGATCGGTCTATCTCGCTTTAAAAACATCTTAAGAGTGGGAAGATCCATATGATCATAATGGTTATGAGAAATTAGAATGATATCAATCTTAGGAACATCATCAAACTTTATTCCAGGAAGCCTCACTCGCTTAGGCCCTATAAAACTAACTGGAGAGGTTCTCTTGGACCATATTGGATCAGTGAGAATATTTATACCATCAAGTTGAACAAGAACCGTCGCATGATTAACATACGTAACACTTAAGTCCCCAGGTGAGTTATTCCTTTCTTGAACTTTTTGCTGCTTGATTGCCACTTCTTTTGGCCATTTAGTTGCCTTCTCGGTGAACTTCCACTTAAGAAGAGTTGAAAAACTCTTACCCATTTTTGGGAAATCTGGATTAAAGAATTTACTACCATCAAAGTGATCAGATTTTTTGCGGTCAATCTGAGGAACACCACATGAAGACACTAGTAAAATCGATAATATAGACGGTAAAAGAAGACTTTTCATAAAAATACACCTCATTTAAAGTAAAACAGAAAGAATAACCAATCTCTTTAGACAACTTTTCTACAAATTAAGCTCTTCCCACTTCTACGCAACGCTTCAAAGTGTTAAAATTATAAGGTGAAAAGACTTTTAAAAAATACATCGAAGCTTCTCTATCTTCCACTAATTTTAGTGGTCCTGATCTCTTGTCAGGGAGCTGTTGAGCCCACCGATCAAGGAAGGTTTGGAGAAGAGCCAACACCCACTCCAGCGACCATAACATTCGATGCTATTTCAAATATCAGTGGAGCAGAGGGAGCCTTCGCTTTTACGCCTTCACTTTCTTGTTCATCTAGTGATGGAACTGATCCTGATTACTTTAGTGTCGTCGACGATAATGATAATGTTGATTGCACCATCTCAACTGGAAATATCGTTCTTTGTACTCTTGGAACATTCACAGGCCACAATAATGTAAGTGTTGATGTTAATGCCTATTGTAATTATCCTGATGACGGCGAAACTCAAAACTTCACTTTAACCGTTATTGCTGTTAACAATGCCCCTGAACTTACTGGTACGACCAATCAAGCTGTTTACGTCAACAACGCTATTTCTTCTATTGATTTTAATGACAATGGAAATGATCAAGATGTTGATGAAGATCCTATTACATATGCCTGTAGTTTTAGTGGTGGAGCTTTTGGTGCAGGGACAAATTGCTCTAGCCTTCCTGGAACAGTTAATTTTTCCACGAGTGCAGGAACACTCTCCTGGACACCAAATTTAGCAGCAGCAAATGGAACAAGTTCAGTTGTCTATTCAATCGTCGTCATTGGAAGTGATGATCAAGCTCCAACACTTTCAGATACAGAAAGTTTTACGATCACAGTAAATGCTGTGACCCCTCCAGTTTATTCGAGTTCAAATCCTTTAAGCCCGACAAATGTAACAACCACTCCACTTATCATCGGAACATCTTCAAGCGACACACAAACAATTAATCTCTACTCAAGTGCAGGTTGTACAAGTGGTACTCTCTTAGGCACAGGAACAAAAGCTTCATGGGAAGGCACAGGAATCAATGCCAGTGTGACGGCAAATACGACGACACCAATTTATGCCATGGCCGTTGATGGTTCGGGCAATGTTTCTCCTTGTACGTTTATGACAAATTATACTCATGACAATATTGGGCCTACTGACCCAACTTTTGTTTCAACGAGTCCGACTTCACCGAGTAATGCCAGTACCACCCCTGCAATTCTTGGAGGAAGCTCGGCTGATACGACAAATATTGATATCTATAGTGACTCTGGATGTTCAACTCAAATAGGAACAGGTAATAAAGCAACTTTTGAAAGCATTGGTATCACCGCTACAGCTGCGGCCAATAATACGACGGCGATTTATGCCAGGGCCAGAGACTCACTAAGTAATAATTCTAATTGCGTGCTCTTAACAAATTATACTCACGATAATATAGCTCCAAGTGCACCAAGTTTCTCTAGTACTTCTCCGGCCTCTCCCTCGACTTCAGTGACTTCACCAAATGTCATAGGTGGAGCTTCCGCGGATACTCAGACGATCTATCTTTATAATGAAAATACATGTGCGACGCAAATTGGAACTGGAACACGAGCGACTTTTATTGGCTCAGGGATCATAGCGAGTGTCACACCAAATGCGAGCACTACAATTTATGGAACCTCACAAGATAGTGCGAGCAATACTTCTGCTTGTACTCTTTTGACAACCTATACTCACGACAATACGGGGCCTGCAGACCCGACATTCTCTTCAACAAATCCTGTGAGCCCTAGCGCCTCAGATACAACGCCAAATGTAATTGGTGCAAGCTCTGGTGATACAGCAACTGTCACTCTTTATAGTGACAATTTATGTGCGACGAGTATTGGAAGTGGTACGAAAGCAAATTTTGAAGGCGCAGGAATTGTGGCGACAGCCACAGCAAATGCAGCAACAACAATTTACGCAAGAGCATTTGATACAAATTCTAATGGATCAAATTGTGTCTTACTTACAAGCTATACCCATGACAATACAGGTCCAGCTGACCCAAGCTTTGTTAGTACAACACCGAGCTCGCCCAATAATTCAAGTACTAGTCCCTCGGTTTTAGGAACGGCTTCAGCTGATACAGCAACACTTAATCTCTACTCTGAAAATACATGTTCAAGTTCTATTGGAAGTGGAACAAAAGCTAATTTTGAAAGCGGAGGAATAAGTGCCACAGTGACGGCCAATGCGACTACAACAATTTATGCCCAGGCACTCGATGCTCTAGCAAACGCTTCCTCGTGTGTTCTTTTGACTTCTTATACTCATGATAATATTGCTCCAGCGGGTCCTAGTTTTTCTTCATCAAGCCCTGTTAGTCCTAGTGCTTCGGATACGACACCTGAGATTATTGGTAGTAGCTCTGGTGATACGTTAACTCTTAATCTCTATAGTGATGCCTCCTGCTCTACTCAAATAGGAACGGGAACAAAGGCAGTATTTGAAGGAGTTGGAATTACCGCCACAGTAAGTGCGAATGCGACGACATCAATTTATGCTGATGCTCTTGATAGTGTTGGCAATAAATCAAACTGTACTCTAATGCTTAACTATACTCATGATAGTACAGGTCCTGCAGACCCAAGCTTTGCATCAACAAATCCGAGCTCCCCTAGTAATAGTGACCTTACTCCAAATATAATTGGATCAAGCTCCGCAGATACTACCAATGTCTTTCTCTTTAGTGATTCCGGTTGTTCTAGTGCTTTAAATTCAGGAACAAAAGCGACCTTTGAAGGAGCTGGAATTGGAATTACAGTTACTGCAAATACACAAACAACGATCTATGCTCGAGCGCAAGATGCACTTTCAAATAATTCAAACTGCACTCTTTTAACTACCTATACTCATGATAACGTGGACCCAGCTGTGGCCAGTTTCTCTAGCACCTCCCCTGCTTCACCAAGTACAAGTGTGACGACTCCATTTGTTATCGGAGGCGCCGCTTCTGATGTTGTGACAGTAAGTCTTTATAATGAAAATACCTGCTCTTCTCAAATTGGAACAGGAACAAGATCAACATTTATTGGCTCAGGAATTCAAGCAAGTGTCACTCCAAACAATACCACACCAATCTATGGGACAACGACAGATGCTGCCGCAAATACTTCGACCTGCACACTTTTAACTAATTATATTCATGATAATACAGGCCCTACTGACCCAAGTTTTTCATCGACCTCCCCTGCTTCACCAAGTGCAAGTGATACAGCGCCTGAAGTTATTGGTTCAAGCTCTGGCGACACGACGACAGTTTCACTTTATAGTGATAGCGGTTGTACAACAAGTATAGGATCTGGAACGAAGGCGACATTTGAAGGAGCTGGAATTACGGCGACAGTCACTGCGAACACGGCAACGACAATTTATGCGAGAGCTTCTGATACTTATGGAAATACCTCAAACTGTACACTTCTTACAAGTTACACTCATGATAATACCGCTCCAACAGCTCCTAGCTTTACGAGCACAACTCCAAGCTCACCAAATAATTCCAGTACCACTCCTTCTGTTATTGGTTCGGCCTCGGCGGACACTACGACGATAAATCTCTTTTTAGAAAATACATGCGCAACAGGAATTGGAAGTGGAACAAAAGCAAACTTTGAAAGTGCAGGAATTTCTGCTACTGCTTCTGCCAATGCAACGACAACAATTTATGCGCAAGCACTTGATTCACTTAGTAATACATCTGCTTGTACCCTACTTGTCTCCTATACACATGATAACGTAGGGCCTGCTGATCCAAGTTTCTCTTCCACAAACCCGGCCAGTCCTAGTGCTACAGATACGGCCCCAGAAGTAATAGGTTCAAGTTCCGTCGACACAGTAACTATTAATCTTCATACAAATGCCTCTTGCTCTAATCAAATTGGAACAGGAACAAAGGCAAGCTTTGAAGCTGCTGGAATCACAGCAAGTGTTAGTGCAAATAGTGACACAAGTATCTATGCTCAAGCTTTTGATAGCCTTGGGAATGAGTCAAATTGTACTCTCTTAACAAGCTATACTCATGATAACACTGGTCCATCAGCACCAAGTTTTTCAAGTATTACGCCCGCTTCACCTAATAATAGTTCAACGACACCTGATCTTGTTGGAGCAAGTTCTGGAGATACCATAAGTGTAGAGGCCTTCAGTGATTCTTCATGTACGGTCTCCATAGGAACAGGAACAAAAGCACTCTTTGAAGGTGCGGGAATTTCTTTAAGCGTGACAGCGAATACAACTTCTACAATTTATCTAAGGGCACAAGATGCACTTGGAAATACTTCAGCATGTACTTTTATGACGAATTACACTCATGACACTGTCGCTCCGACAGATGTCACGGCAGTAAATGATGGAGTCAATTCAACTTCCGTTACAGCTAGCCCTGCCCTTTCGTGGTCTGGCGCAAGTGATGCCACAAGTGGTATTGCTCGCTATGAAGTCTCTCTAGGAACAAGCGCGGGAGATACTAGTACTCTTAATTGGACCGATGTTGGAGTCACGACAACTACGACAATAACTTCAATTGCACCAAATCTAAACAGTGGGACGACTTACTATGCAAATGTCAGAGTCGTTGATAACGCTGGAAACACCAGTAGTGTCGTAAGTGGAGACGGATGGCTTGTAGACGCAACTCCTCCGACGACTGTTACCGTCACAGCAGACGGTTGTACGACAAAGACGATTAAAGGATCATGGACTTCAAGCACTGATGCTGAATCAAGTATCGATCATTATGAATACTCACTTGGGACAAGTGCAGGCGCAACTGATGAAATATCTTGGACTAGTACTGCATTAGCGACTTCGATTAATCTTTCAGGACAAACACTTACTGAGGCCCAAACTTATTACTTAAATGTAAAGGCCATTAATAGTCTTGGGCTTGAGTCTAGTGTTACAAATGCTAGTGTCTCTTGTACAGATCTTAACACCTCTCTTCAAGGCTTTTGGAAATTAGGAGAAGCTGCAGGACTAAGAGTTGATGAGCAAGGATCAAATAACCTCACACCAAATGGTCTTGTCTCACAGCAGGCAGGAGTCGCTGGAAATGCTACAGGCTTTAGTAGTACAACTTTTGATTACCTAAGTTCGATTGACGGTGGCGAACTCACGGTAAGTGATCAAGACTTCTCTATTTCAGTTTGGGTTTATGTGGCCAATAATCTTACAAGTCAGCCGATCATTACAAAGTGGAATGGAGCGACTGATGAATACTACCTCGACTATATTGGAAGTACAGGATTCAGGTTTCGTGTTGATAGCGCCACGGTTTCTTTTCCAATTTCAGTTGCAAACGATACTTGGTATCATGTAATCGCAACTCACAATAGTTCAACTGATACGATTAATCTCTATGTTAACAATAGCGCTCCTGCCTCACAGGCTTTTAGCGGTGGACCAACAGGCGGAAATAGTGTCTTTGAAGTTGGCGCTCAAAGCGGAGACGTGACTTATTTTACGGGTCGTATTGATGCTCTTGGATTTTGGAAGAAAGTTCTTACTACTTATGAAAGAGAAGTTCTTTATAATACTGGGTCAGGACTTGAGCCAGCTTTTTGAAAATATTAGTAAAAAAAAACATAGGTCGCCTACGGCTCGGACTTTAACTTTGAATTTCAATCGAGATTGTTTCTGAAACTAACAAGGCTAACATTTTTAACAGTTAGCCTTGATGTTCATATGATTTTCATAATATTAGTACTTTCTGCATAGATAATTACTACCAGGCCCTACAATTTCGGCTATGGTAGGTATTGTATGTGAAAACTTAGAACAAAACTCTTCGTTTTTACCTATAGATACAGTCCAGCAACTTTCGAGTCCAGGAATCAAAGCCTTGCGACAATAGTCGAGGTCTGATCTTCTTATTCCCTTTTCGTAGATACTTCGTGCTATATGCTCTTCATCAAACATCAATGTTTCAAACTCTTTTGTTTGATTAACAACTCCCTCATGGAAGAGCTGTTGGATGCTATCTTCTAACGTTAAATGATTCTCAGTGTATAAATCAGCAAATGAAGAAAAAGATATTAAAATTGATAAAATGAATAAAACCTTTTTCATAATCTTCTCCTGCTCATCTGAGTAATGCTTTATAATTTCTTACTACACACATTGTCCCAGCTTTTATGATAGTTTTCACTAGATCATGTTTTTTTATTGAGGGTGTTAACTTTTGGACAGCAACATAAAATTTCAGATAGATACGGGAATCCAATAAATGAGAAAAAGGGCGATAGTTACTTACTCATTAAGCCATTCTTGCATAAGGTGCCTTATTTTTTTTTGATATTTAACACCTTCTTTCTCACACTTTTCTTTAAATGCATTCAAAAGTAGATTGTCGATTCGCATTGAAATTAACTTATTCTCCCTAACTTCTTCTTGCTGCATCTGTCGAAATTCTTCCAAAAACTGTGAAATCTGAGTAGGAGAAAGCTTCTTATTTCTTTTGAGATCTTCTTCTTTAAAGTATTGAATAGGTTTCTTCATAGCTTCTCCAATGCTTCAATATCAACCAAATCTTGTGTTCGTCCTGATTTTTTTTTCATTTTAATTAGATCATCTTTGCTCAAGACTTTAACATCAAACCCTTTAATTCTCTTATTTATAACTTTCTGCCTTTTTAGTGGTGTTGTTATAATTATATCAATTAGCTCACTTGGATTAGACGGGTTTATAAAATTCCATGCGATCATATTCTTTCTTTTTATATATTCATCTCTAAATTTGTATACGTCGGACGCATTAATAGGAACTCTTGAAACAAGACCAATTTCATTCAAGGCTTTTTCACATTGGACTAGAGTTTCTAAACTCCATTTAATGATAAAGTCGATATCTAGGGTTCCCCTTATTGCACCATGGAGGTTTACAGCATGTCCACCAACAAGCGCGTACGGGATATTGTATTTGTCGAATATTCTGCACGTTTTAACTATAAACATACAGATACTCTAACACAACAAGGTTTATTTGCATATACAAAAAAAACTAAAAGCACAGTATAATACAGGTATAATTCGTAAAACTTTTCTTAGCTTATTTTGTAAGAAGCTCTAGTATTCATTTTGTTATTTTTACTAAGGATTATATATTCAGAACTTTCTTTAAGAAGGAAATCATTTTGTTATACATAACGATTTCTTCATTTTGATTTCCACCACCATGACCAAGTCCCGCCATCATGTGAAGAGAATAGTCCTTATCTGAGGCCCTAAGCTTCTCAATAAATCCGTCCATTGATGTTGGACTAACTCTGGCGTCATTTGTTCCATGGGAGATAAAAACGGGTGCGTTTAAGTTTTCAAAATTATGGACAGGAGATCTTTCTCTATACTTCTCTTCGTTGCCCTCATAAGGACCTAACATGTCAACTAACCAGTCAGGGATATTCGAAGTTTTATAGAAATCTTCTAAATCTGCAAAGCCTGCCCAACAAATACCGAAGCCGTATGGATAATAACTTTCATTTATACCGTTAAACCCTCTACCCATTGTCATTCCTCGAAGAACACTATAGCCTCCATGACTTCCTCCCTCCAGCCCTATTTGAGAAGACTCCAATTTAAATTCTTTCTCTAAAAACTTTGCAGCAAAATGTAGATCTATAATTTCATTCCCACCTAAGTCGCCTTTTATTAAATCTCTCCACTCTTTGCCTCTTGTTTCAGAACCCCTTACCGCTGGAGAAAGCTCAATAATGCCAAGCTCTGAGAATAATTGAGTCTGCCAAGAGTAATAATTATAACCACCGTAGAAAGCTGTTATTATAGCTCCTCGAATCTTTGTTTTTGGAAGTGATAAAAACGCCGAAACTTTATGTCCATCAAAAGTTTCGTATTCAACATATCGATAAGAATTGTGAACTAATTTATTAAGATTCCCTTGATAGGGTTTTATAGATCGCTCAGGGCACAAAGCTTCATTAAATTTATACTCAGTAAAGGTGTTAGGAGAGCTCATACTCGAATGTGAAAGCCAAAGAGAATCACTCGGAGCAATTGAATGAGATCCTCTTAATATCTCTGACTTCATAGCTAATTTCGAATCAGAAGTTAAGTCTACTTTAAAGAGGTGAGTTTCATTTTTTTCATCATAGTTCACAGTTATATAAAGAGCTGTATTATCTTCGAGAATGTTAATTCCATTAAGACTTCTGCTTAAATGAGTTAGCTGAGAGGTCTTAAGTGAATCTAGCTTCAATTTATACGCATTGAGATAGCCATTTTTATTGGAGCAGTAATATAAATTATTGCCTTCAATCCTCTTGTTTAGTACCCACAGCTCCGAACTCTGATCCTCTTCTTGAAGAAGATGTTCTACGGCAGTAGATTCTAGATTAATTCTTACAATATTATTAGTCTTTCTTTCATTATTAAGATCTACACTTATAAAGACATTTTTCCCACCTTGATCAAAGACAACATCAGACCAGCTAAATCGGTACTTCCAATCGGCGTCATCACACAGAAGTTTTTCTCTATTGGTCTCAAGACATCTCTTATAAACTCGAGTGTAGAACTTTCCCTCCCCTGTCTTATATCTATCTCCATATACAAGTATTTTCTTGTCAGGACTCAGTCCATATACTCCACAATAAGTAGTTTTCGTTATCTGCTCAAGCTTTGAGGTGCTTAGATTAAGTGTATATATATTATAATTCTCTTGATTCTCGTCATCTGAAATTATGTAAAGCAGTTTCTTTTTTGAGTCAAAAACTATTGGCCAGTAAGCTCTCTTCGAAAAGTCTTCTGAAGAGATAACTTTACTATCATCATATGATAATGAATTTTCGATATCTAGCATATGAAGTGCCTTGCTCTCGCCCTGACTCTTTAGAAAAATTAAGATATTTTCTTTGTCTACAATTGTTGTTTGCATGTAAGGGAATGCATTTAAATATTTTTCAATCATTAGTTACCCTTGAATTTGTTCTAAGTTAATTTGAAGGTATTTTAAAGTCTGTGGATAGTATCCCATCGAAACTGTTAATGGTCATACAGAAAAGTTTACGTGCACTAAAAGCAAACTATGAAATCTGATTAATAAACAAATCTCTAAGCTGCTTGAGCTCATCTAAATCAAAGTCCTTGATGACAGTATCAAATACTTCACTAACAGACCCAACTGCATACTCCCTATCAACAAGAGACTTTTGAAGCTCAGCGATGGCATCGGGAAAGAGACAGTCAGTATAAATTTTGACTTCTTTGATCATGCCTTTATGTGAATCAAGGTGTACTTCAACCCCACCCCATTCAAATCTCTCATCAAAGTAGTGAGAAAATTTTGGAGTTTCACCAAAGCGCCATTCCCAGGCCTTAAGTTTATTATAATACTCATTAAGAGCTGGTTGCTTTTGAAGAAAGTCATGATCAAGATATTCAATTTCACATTTTGATTCATAGAAATTGAAGAACTCTTCAATAATTGCTTGGCAAAGAGAATCATGCTTAATCTCTGGGTTTATATCTTTAAGATTTGTCACACGTGCTCGAACTGACTTAATGCCCTTTGATTCTAATTTCTTCTTATTTGGATTGAGGTAATTTCCAAGCTTTGTAAGATCGGCATCAATTAAGAGAGTTCCGTGGTGAAAAGCACGATCTTTTTTCTGCTTAAAAGCACTACCTGAAAACTTTCTAGGGCCGTCGTCGAAATTAACGACAATATCATTTCTTCCAGAGGCCTCAGCTTCAATATCAAAACGCTTAAGAGCATTGATGATAATCTCATTATTATCTTCTTTCTTATTTCCTGTTTTAGATGACATGAAAGTAAAATTTGTATTTCCGAGATCGTGAAAGACAGCTCCACCACCACTTTGTCTACGGGCGAGCTTTATTTCGTCTTTTTCCATGAGATCTACATTACATTCTGTCCAAGGATTTTGAAAACGTCCGATAACAACTGTATTTTGATTTCTCCAAAGAAAGAGAACCTTTGTCTCTGGATCCATATCATTAAAGATCCAATCTTCCGTTGCTAGGTTAAACCAAGGGTCAAAGGTATCTGCAATGAATACTCTGATATTATGAGACATAGAATTTCTCCGCTCTATTTACGAGTTTGATTAATACTTAATTCACTTAGGCCTATTACTCCTTGAGAACAAATCGATACTAAAGTAGCGAGACGCTTAGTCTGATCATCATATTCTGAATCAGCGCGATTTACTTCTTCAAGTAATTGATCAAGTGGGCTACAGCTATTTTTTAAAACTTTGTAACTTAAAAACTCTCCAAGAGAAAGTTCATCTACAACAATTTTTGACAAGACATGGTTTTTAACAAAGTTTATTTTCTTGTAATTTATTAATGTGGTTTTTTCAGAGAAAGTGAGCTCTCTCGCGCTTAAGTTTAAGCATAGTGTTATGGCAAGAAGTGAAATAATCTTCTTCAACTTAGACTCCTTTCTATAGTTTAAAACCATATTATCGGCTAATTTATTGGTAAAGTACAGAGCAATTTATCTTATAAGACTTTGTCGTAAACTTGTTCATAGGCTTTACGCGAAGTTGCAAAATATTATTATCGAGACGTAAGTTAAACGAACTCTTATGATCAGAATATTCATCAACTATGACGGAGCTAATCTCTTGAGGATCATGGATAAAGCTTCTCTCGTGTTGATATGGGACTTTATTCTTGGTCTTATAATAACAGACGGCTTGCAAGATATTACTACTGGAATAACCCATCAGCGGGTGAAGAGACTTTTTAAAAAGAGACTCATCACTTTTAAGAAGAGTCATGGTGATCTCATGTAGGTTTTTTAATATTATTTGATAGAAAGAATTAAGTTCTTCCTTATCCTCTCCCTTTAGCTTTCCTGGAAGCTCTCCAAAAATCCATTGCTTATCAAAACTTCCAGAGAAATCTAGGCCTTTTCTTTCATAGAGAGACTCACCAAATTCAGAAAAACCCTTATCTATAATACTATTAAAGGTAGTTTGATAAAAAGCAGCATCATCGAAGGCCTCAAAATAGCGACTAAAAAAGCTTTTTGCTCCGGCACTCTTTGTACTAAGATAAGCGTTATTTTTACAGAGTTTGAGACTAATAGGAACGATTCTATCATCCAAGACAATAATTATATCAGCTTCACCGTATTCATCATTATGAAACCCAGCAGCAATTTTTCCAACTGTTACAATTTCCTTTGGAATCTGTTTAAAATGTTTATCAACATAATCAAATATTGTCTTTGCAGTGTGCTCAGCAAGAATGGGTAAATAAGTTAAGAGATCTTTATGGTTTTTTCGAAGCCATGCTTCGTATTGGCGAAAAGAAGACAGCATACTGGGATCGCACTTATTGAGGTACTGAGCCTCGATGTTAAAAGATCGAGCAAGGTATTGAGCGACTAGAAATTCGAAGAGGTTGCCCTTTACTTCATTTGTAAGCGCTTCTTTTTGCATATTATTTTCAATATCTTTAAATTTATGTAGATTTTTATTGGCCATACGCTCTTTGTGATTCTATCATTTCTATAATAATAGAATAATGTATCAGGAATGTCATGAATGGTTTTCCTTCGATTCTTGAATCTATCCAGGATCTCACGAAGCCCCAGATAGATGCCCTTCTAGAAAGGGCGAATGCTTTAAAAAATAGAGCGCCGGCTCGTCTTCCCTTAGATAAATCCTTATATGTTGCAACTTCTTTTCTCGAACACTCGACGCGTACGAAGTTCTCATTTGCCTCAGCGATAAAAAGGCTCGGGGGAAATCATATCGATTTCCAAGCGGAGAATTCCTCGCTAAAAAAAGGAGAGAGTCTCGAGCAAACTCTATTGACTCTTTATTATCAAGGAATTGATATTTGCATCATTAGGACTAATGAATCACATCTCCTTGATCAATTTAAAGATAACCCGCCTATAAAAATAATAAACGGCGGAGATGGCTCAAATCAGCATCCTACACAGGCCTTATTAGATCTTATGACGTTCATCGAAGTCTTAGGGAGTCTTAAAGGCAAGCGGATTACTATTATTGGAGATTGTGAACATTCCCGAGTCACTCATTCACTGATTGAGCTTTTGCCGCAATATGGAGTTGAGTTGTGTTTATGTGGACCAGAGAGCTTCTTACCTGACACACAGGCCGAGGGAGTCACTCACACGAGTGATCTTGACTGGGCACTAGAAAATACAGATGCAATTTACCTTTTAAGAATACAATTAGAGAGACATGATCAAAGTGATCAAAGAGATAACTCTGGATACCATGAAAGCTGGGGAATAAACCTATCAAAACTAAAAAAACATAATGTCACGCTACCTATTTTTCATCCAGGTCCCGCCAATATTGGAGTTGAAATAAGCCAAGAGCTTGTAGACTCTAACTTATGGATGGCACATCATCAGGTTAGAAATTCAGTCTATATGAGGATGGCCATCATAGAAGCGATGGTGGGAAATGGTGATAACAAAGTCGGTGCTCAATATAGAGATTTATCAAAAAATATTTTAGGAGAAGATAAGTGAATCAGAAGCAAGTAAACTTTCAAAAATCTTTAGAATTATCTGATGTCTATCTTCACTTCAAAGATGGAAAGAAATTTGGTGCTAAGGTTAATAGAGCAAGTAATGATCCTCTCTTAAATGAAGGAATTTTTGGAGAAGCTGCTTTTACGACTGGGATGTCAGGCTATCAAGAAACAGCGACAGACCCATCATTTCTAGGCCAACACATCATCTACACTACCTCTCATGTCGGTAACTATGAGTCCGACGAGAGGGTAAGACAATCAAATTCAATTCATGCTAAATGCCTCATTGCGAGGCATTTTTCTTATAATGAGTTCCTAGAGAGTTCAAAGATCCCTCTTATCAGTAATCTCGACACAAGGGCGCTTACGCTCTATCTTTCAAGTGAAGCAAAATCACATGATTGCCTCATTACCACTCGAAGTGAAATTCAGAGTGATGAATTTTTAAGGGGAAGTCTAGAGTGCCAAGAATTAAAGGCCGTATCTCAAGACAAGGCACAGGTTATTACATCTGGAGTAAATCCTATCGTTCTCATAAATTATGGTTGTAAGAAGGCCATCATTGATAATTTATCAGAGATAGGTTTGCCCTTCGTCACCCTACCTTATGATGCCAATTTTGATGAGATAGTTAAGTATGAACCTCGCATGGTCTTTTTGTCTAATGGCCCAGGAGATCCAGAGGCTTACACAGAACAAATCAAAACCATAAAGGATCTCCTTAAAACAGACATACCAATTAGAGGTATATGCTTAGGTCATCAGCTCCTAGGTCTCGCCATGGGCATAAGTTCGTTTAAGCTGCCTTTTGGTCAAAGAGGATCCAATCACCCCGTCTTTGACCATACAAAGAAAGAACTTCTTATCACAAGCCAGAATCATGGCTACGCTCTTGATAAAGAAAGCTTTAATAAGAAGAAAGAAGAAAATAATATTTTCGTTGAGTACACATCTTTATTTGATCAATCGATTGAAGGTCTAAGAAGTTTTGATTCAAAAATAAGATCAGTTCAATTTCATCCTGAGGCTAATCCAGGGCCTAAAGACGCAACAATTTTCTTTAGCGAAATAAAGGACTTTCTAAATGGTAACATTGAAAGTTTTAGTGAAGATAAGCTTATCCCTCTACCTAAGTTTCACCAAGGTAAGCTTGATTCACCAATAAAGAAAATTCTGATTATCGGCTCAGGGCCTATTAAAATTGGCCAGGCTTCAGAGTTTGACTACTCAGGAACTCAAGCTCTCAAGTCTCTCAAAGAGCTAGGCTTTGATGTTGTTCTATTAAACTCAAATCCTGCAACGATTATGACAGATAAAGAGATGAGTTATCGAACTTACATTGAGCCCATCACAAAAGAAGTTATTAAGAAAATAATTGAGAAAGAGAAAGTCGATGCTGTTCTCTCTACGATGGGGGGACAGACTGCTCTTAATCTATGTATAGAGCTTGAAGAAGAAAAGTATCTTGAATCAAATGGTGTGAAACTTCTTGGTGCAAATGTCGACACCATAAAGAAAACTGAAGATAGAGAGTTATTCTCACTCGAACTCGATAAGTTAGGCTATAAGTCTGGAAAACGCGTAAAGGCCTTTAGTGAAGACGAGGCCATTCACCAAGTAAAAACGAATATTGAATTTCCTCTTATCATAAGGCGTGATTTCGCTCTTGGTGGAAAAGGCGCCGTTCTTGTATATAACGAAGAAGAGCTTAAGAAGATCCTCAATAATACAGATATTAAATACCCTATTACACTTGAAAAGAGTCTCATAGGATGGAAAGAAGTTGAACTCGAAGTCATGGTCGATAGACTTAGAAATGGCGTAGTCATTTGTTCAATTGAAAATATCGACCCTTGTGGCGTTCACACTGGTGATTCAATGACCGTGGCCCCAGCGCAAACTATAAGTGATCGCTGCTATCAAGAACTAAGAACCATGTCTCTTAATATTGCTAAACATATGAACGTTGTTGCAGGTGGCGCTAATGTTCAATTTGCAATCAATCCAAGAGATGAAGACGATATCGTAGTTATTGAAATGAACCCAAGAGTATCAAGGTCTTCTGCATTAGCTTCTAAAGCGACAGGATATCCTATTGCAAAGATATCGGCCGGTCTTGCTGTAGGCCTCACGCTCTTTGATATCTTAAATGATATAACGAAAATATCTCCAGTAGCCTTTGAGCCTACTCTTGATTATGTGGCCGTAAAAATACCTATATTTCCATTTAATAAATTCCCGTCTTCTTCACAAAACCTCGGTCCTCAGATGAGATCAGTCGGAGAAGTCTTGGCCCTTGGTGGAAGCTTTAATGAAGCCCTGATGAAAGCATTTAGGGCCACGGAGCAGGGACTACACATTCCTAATCTTTCACAACTAAAGACAACGCCTTTAATAGATGAGGAATATATTAAAAAGAGACTAAAAAGTAGTCGTGAACTTTGTTTATTAACTGTTCTTGAGGCCTTACGCTTAGGCATTTCAAAAGAAGATATTCAATACTATTCGGGAATCACTCCTTGGTTCATCGATCAAATGGAGCAATTTTACGAATTAGAATATAAGATAAAGAAAAAAGAAATCACGCTAGACTCTAAAGAAGAGTTTACAAAGATAAAATCAACCGGATTTAGCGACAAGTACTTATCTCTTTTAACAGGAGCTTCACTAGCAGAAATTCTTAAAAAGAGATATGACCTAGGTATCTTACCTGTTTATAAAGCTGTCGATACATGCTCCGGTGAGTTTAAGGCGCAAACGCCATACTTCTATAGCACCTACAGTAAAGAGTCTGATGTTCAAAGGTTTAGTGACGACCAAAAGAGTGTCGCCATACTTGGCTCTGGTCCTAATAGAATCGGCCAAGGTATAGAGTTTGATTATTCATGTGTAAAGAGTGCAAATTGTCTTGCGAGCAAGAATCATAAGAGCATTCTTTTAAATAGTAATCCTGAAACTGTTAGTACAGATTATGATAGCTCAGATAGACTCTATCTTACGCCTCTTTTCTCTGAAGATATTTTTGATATTCTCTGTTTTGAACAACCATATGGAGTGATCACATCATTTAGTGGCCAGACAGGAATTAATATTAGAGAGCACCTTGAGTCCGAATCAAGGCGCGCGATATCGTCTTTTAATTTTCTTGGAGCAGATCTTGATACTCTGGATTGCGTTGAAGATAGAAATCGCTTTGACTCTCTAGTAAAAGACACAGACTTAACTTTTAACCCTTCATATGAAGTAAAGGGTTATAAATCACTTCTCAACACAATAAGTGAGACAGGCTATCCAGTAATCATTAGGCCTAGTTATGTTATTGGCGGTGAAAGTATGTATATCTTTCGATCATTTGAAGATATCGAAAGACTACCTCAAGAGTCAAAAAAGCTCATTCACGATAACTCAGTAACTTTTCAGGTAGAGCGCTATATTGAAAATGCCTTGGAATACGATGTTGACCTCGTAAGAGATAGAGATGGAAATTGCATCTTCAGTGTTTGTGAGCATATTGAATACGCAGGTGTTCACTCTGGTGACTCAGGTATGATCTCACCTCCAGTTAAAATAGAAGAAGAAAATCTTAAGAAGATGAAGAAGATCGCATGTGACCTTGCTTCTAAACTAGAGATCACAGGACCAATTAACTTTCAATTTGCCGTTACTGGAAGAGATATTTTCTGTATTGAGGCAAACCCACGAGGTTCAAGAACTCTCCCTTTTCTCTCTAAGGCCTATGATATTGATCTTCCAGGCGAGGCGACTAACGCCCTACTCGGTCATTCAATTAAACAGAGACTAGATAGCGATCTTGATTTCTATATCGTTAAGCAATCAACCTTTCCTTTTGATAGGTTCCTTGAAGATAATATTATTCTAGGGCCTAAGATGCGCTCAACGGGCGAAACACTTGGGATTGATAAAAGTCTTGATATGGCAATTATGAAAAGTTACCTCGGAAATTATCCTAAGCTTAAAGATAAAGGGGAAATTCTATTTTCACTCTCAAATGAGACAAAGGAAATTGTGCTTCCCTACTTAAGTGATCTAAAAGAATTAGGCTTTACTTTTATTGCGACAAAAGGCACCGCTAAATTCATTGAGGATAACGGCTTTAAGTGTATGACCACTAGCAAGCTTGGAAAAACAAATGAAGAGACCTCAATGCTATCTACCATAAAGAGCAAGAATTTAATTACGGTTTTAAATACACCTTATTCTGGCGATAAAGCACAGACAGACGGTGAATACATAAGAAATAATTCTATTAGCTATGGAGTTTCATGTTTTACACGGGTAGAAAATATACAATCAGTACTCTCCAGTATAATCTATTATCATAAGTCTGAACTAACTCCCATAAGCTTACAGGAGATAATAAATGGATAAGGTTATAGTTGCACTTGATAATTTCTCACGTGAAGAGCTAACAAGCTTTCTTGATAAGTATCATTCAAAAATTAAGATAGTAAAAATAGGATTAGAATTATTTAATAAATATGGGCAAGAGATCGTAAAAGAAATCACGGAGAAGTACCAATTAGAAATTTTTCTCGATCTTAAACTTCACGATATTCCCTCTACCGTGCATAAATCAATCAAGTCTCTAGCAGAACTTAAAATCAAATTTCTGACCGTTCACTTAAGTGGAGGTGACAAGATGATAAAGGATGCCCTTTGGGCAAGGGATAGTTTCCTGCCTCAGACGAAGATTCTAGGTGTATCTATTCTGACATCACTTGATGAGTCAGATGCACAGAGTGTTTATGATAATAGCGTTGATGACTCTTTTACAAAATTATATAAAATAGCAAAAGAGACTAAAATAGACGGTGTTATTCTCTCAGGCCATGAATTAGAACTCACCCAAGCTCTTGATAAAAACTATCAACATAACACTCTTAAAATCTGCCCAGGTATTCGATTTGATGGTGATGAGAGCGCTGATCAAGTAAGAACGATGCTACCTAAAGAAGCATTTCAAAATGGTGCCAATTATCTTGTCATTGGCAGGAGTATAACTTTAAAGCCTGAAGTTCTCGATAATATACATAAGATTATTTAGCCGTTCGTCGATAAGATCCATACACAAATCAGGATATAATGTATGGAAAATAGCGAGTTACTCAAAAAGATTTCTCTTCTTGAAGATGAGTTAAAAAGTAGAAATAGGCTAATCAATAATCTTCCATGTACGGTAAGTTGGATCAATAAAGATCTTGAATATCTCTCTGTGAACCAAGAACTCAAAAATCTCTTTAAAGAGCAACTTGGCGGAATGGATAAGACTAAATTTAGCGAACAAAAAGTTGGTTTCTTGCAAAAAGAAGGAAACCCTTTCTTTACATTTATTTCTGACTTTTTTGAAAATAATGAAGAATATGCTGATTGTGAATATTCAACAGATATAAGTGGTGAACTAAAGTGTCATCTCGTTATGGCCCAAAAGTATATGGATGGGACACAGGCCGTCGTTATAGGCTTTGATGTAACAGAGAAAAAGAAATTACAAGATAAGATCAACAAAGACGAGCGCTTAAGACTTATAGGCGAGCTATCGACTGGAGTCATTCATGAAATCAATACTCCCCTGTCGGTTATTATGAACTATACTGACCTTATAAAAGAAGCAATAGAGTCTAATTCGAAAGAAAATGCTTTTAAAATGCTAGATCGAATTGATTTAATGTCTGAGAGAATGAATACTATCGTTCAAGGATTAAAAAACCTTGGCCGAGATAATACAGACGCAAAACTTGAGAACACATCCCTTAGTAAAATTATAGATGAGATTAAAATTCTCACAAAGAATAAACTTATGATGTATCGAACTAGCTTAGAAATCAAAAACACACTTGAGCCTGATGCGACAATTAAATGTGTTGAAGGCCAGATCATCCAGGTTCTTATAAATCTCATAGGGAATTCTTGTGAGGCATTTGAAGTCAATAAGAGCAACCAAAAGAATGTCATTAATCTTATTATTGAGAATCAAGATGGCAAAACCTTGTTTAAAGTCATTGATAACGGCCCTGGTATACCGAGTGAAATTCAAGACAAAATTTTCAAACCATTCTTTTCGACAAAAGATAAAGAGCAAGGTACGGGAATGGGACTTGGAATCTGTAAAGAGATTGCAAATATTCACCAAGGTGATTTACTACTTGAATCTAGCTATCAAGGGACTCAATTCACACTGATTATTCCTTAAAAAAGTTATACCATTAATTACAAGCTTCACCAAAGATAGAGCCAGTTCCTGGGCTGCCTCCTTGGTCACAATAGATAGTACCAGGCATATTGAAAAAGATACTTACACTCGTAGGAGCTCCACTGACATCCCAATTAGTTAAGTCTAAGTCAGTAATTCCTGTAGACCCGCCAAACATACCACTCATATTTGTCACCATAGTTGTATCAAAGTGTGACAAATCTAGAGAACCAATACTTTGAAGGCCAGAGAACATGCCATACATATTAGTGACATTAGAAGTGTCAAAGCTAGATATATTAAGGCTACTCAAGCTATTCATCCCCTTAAATAAACTTCTTAGATTAGTGACATTACTAGTGTCAAAGCTTGAAAGATCAAGTGAGACAAGACTACTGAGCCCTGCGAACATTGAACTTATATCAGTCAAATGAGAAATATCAAAATTTGAAACATCAAGACTTATAAGGCCATTGCAACCGTAAAACATGCTGGTTATTCCACTAGCGTTAGTTGTTGTGAATGATGACAAATCCAGTGATGAAATCCCAGAAGAACTGTAGAACATACCAGTAAAGACTGTCACGTTAGAGGTGTCAAAATTAGTTAAGTCTAGACTGATTCCACCCATTGAAATATAAGCAAACATATCTCCCATATTTGTTACTTTTGAAGTATCAAAGCTAGAAACATCAATAGCAGTAAGATTTGAAGACTCAATGGACCTAAACATATGATACATACTAGTAACTTCTGATGTATCGAAGCTCGATAGATCTAAGACTGAGATTGAATCGAGATCATTAAACATATTACGCATTGATGTAACCTGGCTTGTGTTAAAACTAGACACATCTAAAGTAATCAAAGAGGTCATCCTCGAAAACATATAACTCATTGTCGTTACATTCGCAGTGTTGAAATTAGAGATATTTAGACTTGTGAGTTGACTCATTCCTTCAAACATCCTCTCCATGTTTATAACATTTGAAGTATCAAAACCAGAGAGATCTAAACTCGTTAACTGTAAGTTTAAAAACATACTGCCCATATGAACAGCACTTGATGTATCAAGATTAGATATATCCAAACTCGACAAACTTGTCATTTGAGCAAAAGTGCTATTAAAAGATAAACAATTTGGAGTTACAAAATTTGCGATATCAAGTGAAGTCAGAGATCGTACATCATGAAACATATACTGCATCTGAGTGACATTCTGAGTATTAAAAGTACTTAAGTCAATAGACGTAAGAGCGTACATCCCGCGAAACATACTTCCCATATCAGTGACACTAGTAGTATTAAACATAGTGAGATCTAGAGATGTTAATGACCTCAGATCCATAAACGCGCTATTCATGTTAAGGACATTACTAGTAACAAAATTAGCAATATTAAGACTTGTCAGAGATACCATACCTTTAAACGTGCTATGCATTCTTGTCAGACTACTAGTTATAAAGCCACTTAAATCTAGAGACGTTACTGCAAATAGATCTCTAAACATAGAAGACATATCTGTGACATTTGCAACATTAAAAGAAGTTAGGTCTAGAGATGCTATATTTGTGGAATAAGCAAACATCTCAGTCATATTCGTAGCGCTTGATGTGTCGAGAGTTGAAACATCAAGGGATGTTACCAAGTCTATATGGTAGAACATGCGTGACATATTTTGAACATTTTGTGTATCAAGCTCAGTAACGTCAAGACTCAGCATCGAATCGAGGTTTTGAAACATACCATGCATATTTGTCACATTTGCAGTGTTAAACCCATTAATATTTAAAGACGTTAAGCTTCTCATGTTTGCAAACATACCTTGCATATTCGTCACATTTGCAGTGTTAAAGTGTGACACATCAAGAGATGTTAATGCTGTATTAATGAACATATTCACCATATCCGTAACATTGGCAGTGCTAAAGTTAGAAATATCTAAAGAATTCAGGTTCGACATTCCCGAAAACATGGAGTGCATATTAGTAACAAGTGACGTATTAAAGTGAGACAAATCTAAACTTGCAAGAGGTGTATTAACGAACATATACCCCATACTCGTAACATTAGTCGTATTAAATGATGATATATCTAAACTCGTTAATGAAGTATTCTCCTCAAACATGGCCGCCATAGTTGTGACATTACCAGTATTAAAGCTCGAGAGATCAAGACTTGTTAAGCTCGTCATGTAGGAAAAAGATCCGGACATGTTTAACACGCTAGATGTGTTAAAGTTTGAAACATCTAATGAAGTCAAACTACTCATGCCTCTAAAAGTAAACATCAGGTTTGTAACAGATGAGGTGTCAAAGCTTGAGATATCTAAGCTTGAAATATTATCAGCGTTATAGAACATACTAGACATATCGAGGAGTGATGTCGTTACAAAACTAGATAAGTCTAAGTCGGTAATCCCTTCGGCACCAGTAAACATACCTGACATTGACGTAACGTTTGTCGTGTCAAAAGTAGATAGGTCAATATCTGATAATGATTTACAATTGCGAAACATCCTATTCATTAGCGTTACATTTGTTGTAACACCACCAGCAAAGTACTCAAGGTTTTCAGCGCCATAAAAAGCACCTTCAAGACTGATATAGTTCAAGTCACCAAGATAAGGGACTCCTATTAACTTAAACCGATCATTACCAGAGTTATTCAAACCGATTCGTTCAGCGCTTCCTACTAATGTTACGACGTAATCACCAGGAGAGGCGTAAACATGAGTTCTGTCTGTGTCAGCATATGATGTTACACTTGAAATAGTTCCATCACCCCAATCAACAGTAAAGTTATAATTATAACCATTTACTAGAGGCAAAGCTATTTCATCGTTAGCAACTGGTACACGCCACACCATCGTAAAATGACTTGGATCAAGAACTCTTACTACAAAGAGTTCTGAATCAGAGAGACTTCCATCGGATGCTAAAATTTGAAACTCATACTTACCATATTGTGCTGAAGTTGGTGTCCAATTAAAGACTCCAGTTGCACTATTAAAACTTAGCCCTGTAAGTGTCAGACAATTTACGCCAGAACTAACACTATCGTCTTCAACAGTATCGAAAACACAAGAGTAGCTAAGAGCATCACCATTTCCATCAAAGTCATCTCCCCCATCATTAGCGTCGATGGCAATTGGAACACCTTCTTTAGAAACTCGCAAATCAGCAATACTATCAACAGATGGGCTTTGGTCACTGAGAATCTGAATAGAAAATAATTCATCATCCTCAAAAACTCCATCACTTCCGATAACCTTAAATTCATAGTCTCCAGCTTGAGGAGAACTTGTCGTCCAGTCCATGAGGCCGGTTGTGGAGTTAAAATTGACACCGGTTAAAGTAGAGCAAGCTGTGACATGAGAAACAGAGCCATCTACTATTTGATCATAAAAACATGAATATGCTATGGACTCTCCATCGGCATCAACATCATCTCCCCCATCATTTACATCAATCTGGGCAATGGAGTCGCCTTCGATGATTCCTGACTGATTAGCAATAAAGCTCAATACTGGTGAAGCATTAGAAACTACTTGTATTCTGAATATTTCACTATCAAAAACATTTCCGTCTGTAGCAGTGATCTTAAATTCATAATCACCAACTTGTCCGGCCAATGTAGTCCAGTCCATAACTCCAGATGTTGAATAAAAATCTAGACCAGATATATCACTACAAAGATTAATATCTGCTACTGAAGAATCGATGACAGTGTCATAGTGACAAGAATAAGCGAGATCATCTCCATCAGCATCAACATCAAGCCCATTGTCCCCTGCATTTATCTGTGCAATAGAACTACCTGCCAATAGATTAAGCTGATCATTTATTTCACTGAGGTCTGGAGCGGAATTAACAATAGTTATCGACACTGACTTAACAGATCCATCGTATTCTGCATAAATAATTGAGGTTCCAACCCTTGTTGCTCTAAAGGTAGAGTTAATACCATTTTCTTGAACTGAAAGGATTCCAACATTTCCCTGAGACCTCCAAGATGCACCGGCCTTTTCATTGTCCTTACTTCCAACATCATCAACAAAGAATAGATTGACCTCATCCCCAACCCTAATTGTCTCAAATTGTGTATCAAATTCCGTGCCTGACTTTTCAGCACGAATAAAGAACGGGTCTCCAATAGAGCTAAGAACATCTTTAGAAACACTATCAAATGTAATCTTAGGTGAACAACCATAGATCAAAAGGATAAAACCTATAGTTGTTAAGTACTTGAATATGAGTTTTAAAATATACATCTTATACACATCATAGCGACATGTCGGTAAAGCACCAAGAAAGCTTAACTAGACGAATAATAACAAACACTTGAGAGAGCCTTATTGATAAGTAAAGTCATACTTATGCAAACTATACAAGGCAAGAATTGTATTTAAGAATTGCCCTACTAACTCAACTCATGCTCTTCAAAGCTCTTTTGATTTATAGTGAGTTCTATTTGATTTTTATAAGTTACAAGTTTTGTAAATTCCCATCGTCCTTTAAGAACAGAACTTACACCAGTATCTATTTCTACAAACATACCATGTCTATACATAGGCCTTGGAAGCGCAGTCGTTGAATCACCAAGAGAATAGGCCACAAGCTTTCCTACATTATTCTTTATATATTTAGTAATAGGTCCAGGGATATGTGTGTGATGACCAATGATCGCATCCCAGTCATCAAGAAGCCTCGATGCCAATTCCTCTTGTTCTGGTCTTGGGTAGAGCTCTAATTCATTATTCCAATGCGGATACAAGATATTAACATAGTTTTCTTTTAAGTGGTTTTCAGAGTTTTCAAAGAAAGATAGATATCCGTGATGCTGGTTTGACCACTGAGTAGAGGCCACTAGATTAATATGGCCATTAAGTTCTATACTTGGCTTCTCTTTAGAGCCGATAACCAAAAAACCATGAGACTCTAATATATCAATATTTTCAAGAAAAGATTGATACCCAGAGTCTGCACTATGATTATTAGCAACTGAAAGAATTATTTGTGATGCTGGTAATAGGCTTTTGAGAGACTCGAGAATATTTTCGTTATGATATTGTCCCAGAAGAACTGAGCTATCACGCGTAAGAAGCCCTTCAAAATTACATACAAGATAATCCAAAGAACTGATCCTCTCCTTCAACTCATCACAAACAAGCCATTCCTTTGAATACATAGGCATCAAGTCGCCTAAGAACCCTACTCTTGTTTGCGTGAGACCATTATTTAGAAAAAAAGATTTTGGAAGAATTTCTATATTCACAGTTTTCTTCTTTTTATGACCTAGCAAATTAAGAGAGAGAACTTTCAAAAAGTCTCTAATATGATAGGGCCTTGATAACTTTCTCACCTTCCACTCAATGGATTTATTTTCATCACTTCGATAGGCCAATCTATCAATGCTTTTTTCATATTCATCAATGAGTTTCAAAGGAAATAACATATAGTATGGAATAGAGAGAAGAGCAGAACTAAGAACTGTGCCAAGAATATTAGGAGTACCATTTAAATAGTGCACCCCTGACATTACAGACAACGTGCAGGCTCCACTGCAGATTATTGAACCGAGATACTTCGCGAGAAGGTCTTCAAAACAATTAAAGAAAAACTCCATAATTGATGACGAAGTGAAGGTAGCAGCAAAACAAAGAGCACCATGAATGATTGCGGCGTCAACACTCTTAGAAAGACCATGACTATAATTTGCGATGAGAGCTACAAAGAAATAAAAGACCCCAGCTATAATTCCAATCACAAAGTTTCTTTTAAAATTAATATGATTCATATTTTAATATCTACTTCACATTAAAGTACGTTGGAGCATCAGGACCAACAGGAAGACCGAGATAGAAAACCCAGATATAAAATAAAATACTCCATGCGATAATGAATATAATAGAATAAGGAAGCATCGTACTAATGATTGTTCCGATTCGTATTCTCTTATCAAAGTTTTCAGCAAAAGCTAAGATGAGTCCAAAGTATGACATCATAGGAGTTATGATATTTGTTGTACTATCTCCAATTCGGTAAGCGGCCTGAATAACTTCTGGCGAATAACCAACAAGCATAAGCATAGGAACAAATATTGGCGCAGTAACGGCCCACTGAGCAGATGCAGACCCAAGCATGAGATTAACAAATCCACACATAAGAATAAATGGTATAAAAATACCAGAACCAGTTATATTCATATTCTCTAGAAAGTTTGCACCACTAACAGCTAAAATTGTTCCAAGGTTTGACCACTTAAAGAATGCGATAAATTGTGCTGCAAAGAAAACAAGAACCATGTAGAGCGCCATCGTGCTCATTGCCTTAGTCATCCCCTCTATCACATGATTATCATTTTTAATTGAGCCGGTTACTTTACCATATACAATTGATGGAAAGAGAAAGAATATAAATATCCAGGCCACAATTCCTTTCATAAAAGGAGACTTTAAGGCATCACCTGTAACAGGATCACGCAATATTCCCCAAGAAGGAATGATTGTTAGTGCGGCAATTACACTGATTAATAAAAAGCATAAACCGGCCCACTTTAGGCCCTTTTTCTCTTCAGCTGTTAAAGGAGACATCGCGTTTTTACTATCAATATTCTGTGAATATTCTAAAGAATATTCCCCTAAATTTGGTTCAACAATTTTCTCTGTAACGTAGGTTCCAATTAAAGAAATCAATAACGTTGAAACCAGCATGAAATACCAATTAATTGCAGCATGAGTAGTGTATTCAGGAGCAATTAAGCGGGCCGCCTCTTGCGTGATCCCACTTAAAAGAGGATCTACTGAGCCAATAAAGAGGTTGGCAGAGTATCCACCTGATACACCAGCAAATGCAGCGGCCATTCCGGCAAGTGGATGGCGTCCCTTACTCATAAAGACATATCCACCAAGCGGAATAAGAACAACATAACCTAACTCGGAAGCTGTATTTGAGACAATACCAGCAAAGATAACGGTAAATGTAATAAGTCTATCTGGGGCTTTTAAAACCATTCCTCGAATGAATGCTGTAAGCATCCCTGAGTATTCAGCCACTCCAACTGCAAGCATCGTCACGAGAACTGTACCAAGTGGAGCGAATGAAGTGTAATTATAAACAAGCTTTGTAAAAATCGCTCGTATACCTTCACCATTTAATAGACCAACAGCTTCGATATATCCAGAGTCTGATCTCCCCTTTGCCCCAACAGGCCTTGGGTCTAATACCTGAAGATCAATCCATTCAGCTAATTGGCTTATCACAAGAATGGATGCACATAAAATAGCGAAAAGGGTTACCGGATGAGGAAGTACATTTCCAAGTTTTTCAACAGCACTTAAGAATTTTTGAAAGGCAGATTTTTTATTATTTTCCATTTGGACTAGATACAAGAAACTTTAGAGTATTGTCAAAAAGCTAAGAGAATTTACATGGTTTAGAGACCTTAGCTAAAAAAACTAAAGCGACCAATAAGATTCTTCAAGACTCTCTTCCTTGATAGGAAGCCCTCTCAAAAGTCTGGGGGATCTCTGCTTAAGAACTTCATAGCTGCAGCGATTTGCATACTTACAAATCTGATGGATTGAAGAGTAAGTGAGAAATTTATCAACATGTTTTGTGGAATTTGGAACTTCAAATTTATGATAAAGATTCGCACTCATATCGTGTAAAAGAGCAGAGAGAGCAGCATCTCCTGCTCCGTTAGTATTTTCAATCTTAACAGGTCCACCCATAAATGGATTAATATGAGTGTAGATTTTCATTGGCCTCTTACAGTCTTTCTTTAATTGAGCACGAGAATATTCATACAGGTTATATTCAGCGATAGATTTAGAGTGAAGCATATCTTTTGTCTCGCGCTTTAGGTGTTCATCAACCCAGCCACAGACGTATAATCCTCTGTCTCCATGTGTGATCAAAGAAAGATCACAAAGATCAAGAATCTTTTCACCTGCAAGTAAAGGATCTGAAATATCCATCAATGCATTTGCCTCATCAAGATTCATCGCAAGGACATTTACATTCTCTTTAATAAAGTTTCTAAAGAATTCACTTCTATCTTCAATTACTGAACTCGTACCTAATGCAAAAACGACAGGAACATCATAGCGCTTCGCATATTCTATGGCCTTAAGAGTAGATTGATATAATTTAGTGGACTCATCACGAAGAAGAAAAGCCGTTACAAGAAGAGCAGAAGAATCTTTTATAATGCCCTCAGGAACGTATTCAACTTCGAGGTCATTCATAATCCCCTTACCAATCCCAAAGGTTCTCTCTTTATCTGGGGAGATAAAACAAATTGCGCGACCCATATGTCCCTGACAAGGCTGAAGATGCCTAAAGTCTACTTTTGAAGAAGTATTGCTGATGTAGTTAAAGGCGTAGTCACCAACTTTTATATTTTCACAGATTGTACCAAGTGCAATAGATCGAGAATCAGACAAAACCGAGTAATTATGTAAAGTGTTTCCAACGGCACCTCCAGCATACTCACCTTTTATAAGATCATTTTTCTTGGCATCTTGATAAATTTCTTCGACAAGTTCATTATCTAAAATGACAGATTCACCTTTTGGAATATTGTGATCTTTAAGATATTCATCACTCACTTCAATTTCGATATCAACTAAGAGCTGATCTATTCCAACAATGTAAACACTGTCATCATGGTTCTCGCCAAAGGAAACTCGACCTTGGTCATTCACTGGAAAGTAGTGCTTTGATTTTCGTCTACCTGGAAACTTCACTTTTTACCTCTATATATAAAAGTAGTAATATCTCATTTTTTCGCTATACTATTAATATGAAGAAAATTTTACTGGTTTTCCTCACTTTCATCGCACTCAAAGCTTCTGCCTATGAGTTCGCCTACACCACTAACGATGTAACAATTGTTTACGCGGATATGGCCCTACAAATGCCTCTTGGTTATATCAAAGAAGGAAGAAAAGTTGTTGTAGGAAAAGGTGGTAGTGAAATAAATACCATCATTCCCATCTTACTTAATGGAAAGGTCGTCTTTGTTAAGAAGACCGATGTCACTTTTGAAGAAAAAGGCTTTAAGATCAGCCGCGCTCCTATAATAAAAGAACACAGAATTGTAGATGTTGATGAGAATTATCTCGATCGATTACTTAAAAATACATACTTCACATTTGACTTCTCAGCTGTGAATTCTGGCGAAGGCCTTGAAGTTTACACCAAGAGCTTAGGTGGAAGTGAAACAACGAACTTTAAGAAGTTTAATATAGGACTTGAAAATAGAATTATTGACTCACGTTCTGCTTTTGGTATTTATTTCTCTTATCTTCAAGCAACTAATGAAGTTGCGGATATCAAAACGGCAATAGTGGGTGGAGAGTATCAATATCGTGTTCTGAAGCTTTTTAATGCAGCTAGCTTAGAACTCTATGCCGGCCTCTTCTTGAGCGCCGACATAACTGTTGATGCAGTTAGAATTGTCCAAACGAACTCTGGTTTTCCGACGAGAGTAGCTGAAGAACTCTATGGATCTCTTTGGGGTCACAAATATGGAGCAAGATTGAGAGTCTTCCCTTACGCAAGCTATAGTCTATATGGACATTTCGGTTTTTCAAAATATAAAACAATTGGCATGGATATTGGAACATCATCTTCAGGAGGAGACTCAAAACTAGAAGAGTTCGGTGGATTAGACATAGGCCTTGGAATTTCAGTCAATCTTTAATAATTATATTATTGCGCTTCTTTTTATCACCACTTTTAGCTCTTTTTAAAAGAAAGTTAAGCTTATCTTCTCCTGAATTAAATCTCTGTTCGAGCGCGCTTTCATCATTTATCAAATTCTTTTCTTGCGCTTCTCTTTGTTTTTTAAGCATCCGCTGATTCTCAATCTCCACGGACTCATCTCTTTGCTCTTTAATTGTTGAAAAGTTTGATCCCCATCTATTTCGCGTATAAGTATAAACATCAAGTAAAGATATTTTTTGGGCATCTCCCCTTTCAAGAAAATATATCAACTCTTGTAGATATCTAGGGTTATTTTGCTCATGTGTCCAAGAGCTATAAACTAGCGCGACGCCTTGAGTAGTGAGACGCTTTTTAAATGGTAGAATTGAAAATTTTGAATACACCTTTCTGGCCGTTTCAGTGCCACGGCTTGGCTTAATATGAAACTTCTTGGAAAAATGACTAATGATGGAGTTAGATAAATTATCGTTTCTAAATAGAGA
>DDIK01000063.1 GCA_002338505.1 Bacteriovorax sp. UBA1852 | reverse complement strand
CGTCATAACCTATAAAAGTACAGTTAGGTCCAAAAATCTCAGAGGTTAGAAAGTGACTACCGTGATCGAACTTGTCTGCATAGTGAATAGAGGGAGAGACGTAATGTCCAGGTGTCGCTTTTTCAAGATGCTTTCCTCTCATTACTTCTGTAAGGCCTTCTCTTTTTGCCATCCCAACATAGAGTAAGTATTGATCAAGAGATTTTTGATCGATGAGTGGACCCATGAATGGAGTTTTCTCATGATCAATTGGATGATCAACTATAATTTTCTTAGCAAGTTCGTGGAACTTATTAATAAATTCATCTTTAATACTATTATGAATGGCTACGATAGCTGTTGAAGTACATCTTTGACCTGTCGTTAAAAAAGCACCCTTTAAGATTTCTTCTAAGCTAAAGTCGAGCTTTGCTGTGCTATCTAAAATCGCCGTATTTTTTCCGCCTAATTCAAGTGCAACTAGCTTTGAAAGATCAGTATGCGTTGTCTCAATTATTCTTTGTCCCACATCTTTTGAACCAGTGAAGAAGACGCCTTTAATTTCGCGTTTTTTAATAATACGTCTTGCAGTCTCTCCATCTCCTTGAACGAGATTTACAACTCCAGGAGGAAAACCACTGGCGGCAAGACAATCAAACATAAGCTCAGAACTATAACATGTCTTTTCTGAAGGCTTAAAAATGATTGAGTTTCCAGAAATAAGTAAACTTAAGATCTGCCCATTAGCAAGATGACATGGGAAATTAAAAGGCCCGATAATAAATGATGGACCTATAGGTTTGTAATAAACAGCACCTTTGGTATCAGGTAGGATACTTTCATAGTTTTTAGTTTCTATTCTTGGAAGAGAATCACTGATTGTGACATCAACTTTCGCGATTAGAGCCGCTGCTTCAGTTTTAGCCTCCCATAAAGGCTTTCCGACTTCCAGTGCTATTGCCGTTGCGATTTCATCTTGTTTTTTTCGTAGATTGTCTTGATACTTTTTAAGATAAGTAATTCTTTCATTCAGATCAGTGTTTCGCCAAACTTTATAACCTTGCACTGATGACTCTACTATACTGTCTATATTTGTGTATTCAACAGGTAGACTCCAAAGTGTTAGCGAAGTGTTAGAGGGGCACTGTCTATTGATATAAATATCAGTAGCATGGGGACCAGTCGTGATTGGCTTTGTGTATTCATTATTATAAAAATTACCTTTTAATTCAAACATTCATACCTCATAACGTTGTGTACTGAACCTGATCATCATCAAGTTCATTTAATATATATTTATATTGTTTATTTATCATAACAGAGTCTTTTGAGACTTGCCCTTTGCAGTAAAAGCCTACGAATGAACTCCCACTGACTTTCGAAGGAGTTACGAGCAAAGAAATATCACCTTTGTCTGTCGTACTAAACTTTAACTTAGACTTTGAAATATTTTTTACTATTGAGATATTTTTTAATTTTGCACGAAAATGTGGACCACCATCAAAGGGGTCAACTTCATTTGTATATTTGAAGCCAATAGATTCAAGCATTCGCTTTACGGGTTGTGTATCTTTACCAACCTTTCCAACTGCATTTCTGGCATCAATTGGTAGAAGAGTCTCGTAAATAGTTCCTTTTGGAAATAAGCTTAGAATGAACTCTTTATTCTTTCTACTTAGGATATCAGCATCTTGGTATTCCATATTAAGAAATCTTCTACCTATTGCTTCCCATAGCGGCGATCTGCCTTCAGCGTCAAAGGGAGGCATAAGTTCGGAATGGATAACGGGCTTAAATCTTTTTTGATTTAGGCCCATGTATAAGAAACGAATAAAGGATAATTGTTTTCCAAGTTTTTGATCACTTCCTCTGTAATTGGGATTTAAAATTAATCCTCCAATCTCTGTTGGTCCATTTGTGTCGTGACCTAATTTAAGGGTTCCGTGAATAAAGCCTGTGTTAATCGTGGCGCTGAATTTATTTTCTTGTGAGACTTTTAGAAAGAAGTGAGGCTCCTCTTCTGTTCCATGTTGTGCATGAATCATTGAACAGCCTATAACTTTATTTGTTTCGAGATCTTCTAAAACAAAAATATAATGATTTTTTGATAAGTCTTGCGCAGGTTTTTCAAAACTCTTTAATGAACTATTAACTTTGTTTGTGATTATATCAATATTAGATGGAAGATTTATGAAAGTATAAAGTTTACTAAGCTCGAAAAGATCATCGATGTCTCCAAGCTCGACAGAGCGAAGTTTGAATTTATTCATCAAACATCTCCGTGACAGTATCGTTTATAATTTTGAAGATTTCATCAATATGCTCATTTGTTAGAGATAAAGGAAGAAGCATTCTAACACGAGTCGGATTTGCACCACACATAAAGCAGAGGATACCATTATCAAACAATTTTCTAATGTACTTCATTGTCGTTTCTTTTGATGAGTCACCAACTTCGTAGGCGATCATAGTGCCAACACCACCTGCATATGTTATTTTATCTCGACATGTAGTTTTCATAAGATGTTCGAATCTGCTAAGAAAAGCAGTTTCAATTTCAGCAATTCTACCCTTGGCCCCAAAAAAATGTGATTCAGTTAAATAGTTTACAATTTTTTGACCTGCGTTTAGAGCAGATACAGATCCATTAAATGTTCCAGCAATAAGTCCAGGTTTTGGATTAAGTTCTTCTGTATACAACACACCACAAACCTGTAATGCTTTACCAACGGTTACGATGTCGACGTACTCATCAAGTTCCATCATTTGGTAGGCAAAGAGCTCCGTTGTTCTTCCAAAGGTTTGTACTTCATCAACCCAGATATAAAGCCCTTGAGCCTTTGCCCATTTAAAAATCTCTTCATAGTACTCTTTGTTTCCATAGATGAAACCGCCTTCTCCTTGAATGATTTCGAGCATAATGGCGCAATGCTGTTTAGGGTTCTCTTTCACAACACGTTTAAGCTCTGAAAGTGTATTTTCTAGAGCATTTTCGGGATTCTTTTGATCAAAGTGTGGAACATGGTCAACTTGAACAGTACTTGGCATTCCTTGACGATAAGATTCGTTATGAGTGAGGTCCTGAGTGGCTACAGAACGACCTGCAAATGACTTATTAAAAGCAATAACTCTGTACCGAGGTTCTTTTTTTTGCCAGATAAGCTTAAGGGCGAGGTCGTTTGCGAAACTACCAGAACCTGTAAACCAAAAGTTTTTAAGCTTACTCTTTTTTGAGACATTTGAGATTAAAGCTTCAGTAAGTTGTAGGGCCTCAGGATATGGCTGTAGATTACCGCACATTATGGTGTCACTAGTTGCAGACTCAAGCTGAGCCTTAATATAAAGTGGGTGTGAGTGCCCTAGTAGGTTTGGCCCAATCCCACCGATAAGATCGTACTTTATAGATTCATCAATCAGCTCAGTGAATGGCCCATGCCCACGACCGGAAGAGAGATAGTTATAGAAGAAGCCTTTTCCTCGCATGTTTTCATATTTTTGAAGTAAATCCTTAGTAAGGTGTAGCTTTTCATGGTTTGGTGGTCGCACACCCATGTATCTTTTTTGCTCTTTAAGAATTTCTGTAAATAGCTTATTAATATGATCTTGTATTTCTGTATTATTTGCTCTGATTTCCAAGAAGATCTCCTTAATATATCGATATAGAACTTTATTCAGCTTGAAAAGAATATGCCTCTAAGTATAATTAACCCATGGATAATACTAACACAAATATAGGCTTAAAAGAATTAGAAGAGCTGTTTGTCGCGAAGAAATTTAGTGAAGCACGAGAGTATCTCTTGGGAAAAAAATCTGAACTTGAGCCAGGTTTATTTCATTACAATATGGGAGTGGTCCTTGGTGAAGAGGGGAATTTTGCAGGAGCAAGATATCACTTTGAAATTGCAAAGAAAAAAGGATTTGCGCACCCAGCAATATATAAGAATCTAAATGTTGTTGAAGAGCGTGTTGATAGTAATGCTAAGCCAAGTGGAATTTTTGAAAATATCACAAGTTTCTATGTTACTACTCCAACATCTATGTTTATATTTAGTTCTCTTTTGGTATCTCTAATTGCATTAATAATATTGAAATATATCAAAGTGAGAAAATTGATAATCACCTTAGTGCTTATTTTCTTGGCTCTACCTACTTTGTTTAAGGTTGGATATTTTGAGCAGAGATATTCAACTGCTCTAAGCTTGAAAGAAGTTGAACTATTTCAGGGACCATCAAATATCTATGATGTCATAGACATGGTTCCAGCAGGCAAGAAACTTATTATTTCAAAGAATTACAGTGAATGGGTTTTTATAGAGTACCCGATCGAGTTCTCTGGATGGATTGATCGCAAGAAAGTAGCTTACTACTAAGGTTTTATATGTCATATGAAAAAAAGTTATTGGATAAAAGCATTGATCAGTCACAGGGCCTTGATGTTTCATTGTTAAAGTTTTTTTGGCAGATTAATCCATTTTTTAACTCTGACTCTAAATCAGAGGCAAGCTTTCTTCGAAAGCTAAAGATCTTCGATCTTTTCACTGACATAGAGCTCTGGAACTTTTCTAAATATTTACACCGCAGAACTTTTGAAAAAGGTGAAGTTATTTTTAGTGAAGGAGACGCTGGCGTAGGTTTTTACTTTATTCAGCAAGGTACAGTTAATATCGTTATAGAAAAAAATCATGCCGACCCAGAGGATCAGAGAAAGGGCGGTAGTGTAGTTGTCCAGCTTAATAAGAATAATTACTTTGGGGAGTTAGCACTCTTGCAGGATAAGCACTCTCGTAACGCAACTGCTAGAGCTGCATCAACTTGTGTTCTTCTTGGAATATTTAAACCAGACCTTGATCATCTTATTTATGAAAAACCAATTATTGCCTCTAAACTATTACAGTCCATATCTTTGATTGTTGCCAACAGACTCTACAGCATTACCCAAGAGGTAAGAGTATTAAAAGAGAAGTTAAGAGTGTCAGAAGAGAAGCGAAAGTCTAAAAAGGATGAGTCATAAAAAGTACAAAAGAAAAAATACGGATTCTTCTCTTTTTTATAATGATAGTCTTTACCATCTCTGCGCTATTCTTATTTCCAAGAGTTGCTTCACCGATGGCTTTTTCATATGTACTTGTTTTGATTCTATCTCCGCTCGTGACAATGCTTATGAAGGTTGGGATAAGTAGAACTCTGGCATCATTTTCAATACTCATTGGTGTTTTATTTTTTTCAATTTATCCCGTTGTTAAGATCATTCCTCTTATTACAAAGGAGGTACAAAACGTTCAGTACTATATTCCAAAAATTGAAAATTACATTCAAACTCAATCGGCAGCAATTCAAAAGAAAATATATGCTTCCACAGGCTTTAAGTTAAAGTACGATTATGTAACTGATGGGCTCAATTATGTGAGAGAGGGAATAAGTGGAATTATACTTGATCTACCAAACTTTCTTGCTTCTATAGTAGAGTGGGTTTTCATCATCCCACTATTTCTATTTTTTATGCTTAAAGACATGCCGCTATTTAAAAAGCGTGTCCTGTCACTAATACCAAATTCGTACTTTGAGAAAACATATAGCCTCTTTTATCAATTTAATAAGCAACTCGGTGACTATATATTAGCTAAATTTATTGAAGCAAGTATCTTGGGAGTCATCATTACGTCAGGTTTGCTTATTATAGATATCCGCTTCGCCTTATTATTTGGGATAATTGCTGCAGTGACAAATGTCATACCATATCTTGGTCCCGTCTTGGGGACAGTGCCGGTGATTCTTTTCACCCTTGCAGAATATGGGTGGGGTGCAGACCTGGGAGCTGTTGCCACGCTTTATATGATTGCCAATGCTGTTGACTTGGCCCTCGTTTTTCCAATATTGGTGTCTAAAATCGTAAACTTACATCCAATGATTGTTGTTGCGAGTGTTATCATTGGTTCCCAACTTCTGGGGACTGTTGGTATGATTGTTTCGATTCCAGTTGCGGCTGCTATAAAGCTGATTTTCTCTGAAGTGTTAGAGGAAGTTTATAACTCATAAGCACTTATCATTCTTTGACTACTCAAAATTATAAATGATAAAGTATTATATTAATAATACGGAGCATAAAGTGAATTTTTTCAGAGTAGTAATTATATTTTCAGTAATAGTATCGTGTGCTGTTGAAAGACCAAGTGGAAAAACAGAAGCGGAGGTTCTTTACAAAGAATCAAAGGACTTGATGGCCGATAAAAGGTATATTTTAGCGACAGAGAAACTAAATACCTTACGTTCTCAATACCCATATTCTTACTATGCTACTTATGCTGAGTTAGCATTAGCTGATATTTTATTTATGCAAGAGAGTTATGAGGAAGCAGCGGCTGCGTACATACTTTTTAGAGACTTTCATCCAAAGAATAAGCAGCAAGACTATGTCCTATTCAAGATAGCAGAGTCTTACTTTAACCAAAAGCCAGATACTTATGATCGTGATTTAACCCCTGCAATTAGGGCAATTAAATACTTCAATGAGCTAAAGAGTCTCTATCCTGATTCAAAATATTTAAAAGATGCTACAGAAAAGATCGAGGTGTGTCGTAAAATGTTGGTGGATAAAGAGAAATATATTGCAGATTTCTATTTTAAGACAGAGGACTATAAGTCAGCTGAGTTTAGATATTCGAATATGTTAAATAACTTTAGATCATATGACTTAAAATCTCTAGCTGCACTAAGGTTGATGAGAATTGGTATGAAGACAAAAAATACGAGCTTATGTGCAGAGACCTATTCGACGTCAAAGGTATTCTTGAAAGGCAAAGAACTTGAAAGTGCTAATAAACTAAAATCTAGTTGTCTGTAGGAGTTGATATGCTTAAGTCTTTAGAACATGAAAAGCTTTTGAAAGATGCAAAAGCTCTTATGGATACAAGAAACTTTAAAAAAGCACTAAGTATTTACAATCGTGTTTTAGAAGAAGATTCTCAAAATATTGAAGCAATGTTTAGTGCTGCGAATATCTTTCACATGCGCGGAGACATATCAAAAGCAATCAAGGCCTTTAAAGAAGTTCTCAAGATTGATCCAGACCACACTGATGCTTCAGTGAGTTTATCCGTTCTTTATAATGATATCGGTCATTATGATGAAGCGAGAAAGTTATTCAACCAAGTTAATAATAGAGTAAAGAAAGTATCGAACGAAACATCTTTGACAGATGAGCATATAGATAAGAAGTTTTCTCTAAAGCATTATGAAACAGCGGACTTATATTTAACTTATAATAGATATGATGAAGCATTAAGAGAATTTGAAAATGCTATAAGACTAGATTCAGCAAATCTTGAAGCAAGACTAAAGATCGCAAAAGTTTATGCAAAGAAAGGCTTTATTAATAAAGCTCATGAGGAACTTACTAGGCTTAAGAATGAAAATCCAAGCTACCTTCCTGGTAGGATCTCCTTAGGTGTTTTGTATTATGGTAGAGGGGACGTTATTCAGGCACAAGCAGAGTGGCAAAAAGTATTGTCTCTGGACCCTGTAAATAGTGAAGCTTCAATGTATATGAACTTGTCTCCAACAGCATCTGAAACAACTGTTAATTACTAATCATTTTAAAAGTTTATTAAAGATTTTATCTATCTTGTTTAGGCACCTACTTGACTTCGTTCGATAGGAGTCTTGAAGGTAGTTTTTGAGTCTTGTTCTAAATGTGCCTGATGTTACTTCATCATTGACTCTATTTGAGTCAATCTTAAACTTATATATGTTATTACTCAGGTTTCTGAAGTCCTCTAGTTTTAGATATTTACTATGATTTGCAAGGTAGGGAAGAATGACCTCTTGGTATATGGAAAAAAACTGATGTTTGCTGTGAGAGAGAGAAGCAATATCAATAAGAATCTTTTCGAGTTCGGCTTTTGTCGTAGCACCTTGAATCCTGAGACTAGCATTTGCAACTTCTTCAATGTTTTGATTGGAATAAAGTTTTTTGCTAAAGCTTCCAAGTAGCGCCTTAAATTTAACAAGTGTATTTGGCAAAAGACTAGTTTCTAGGTGATGTATAAGAAGTAACGTTTTCGTATTTTTGTCATAGTGCTTTGTATCTTTGATGAATCTTGCAATAGAATCGTAAGCATTATTTTCTTTTGCAAACTCAATAATATCTACAAGACTTAGAGAACTCTTATGAGTAATTCTAAGGAAATCTGTAATGTTTTTGAGTTTACTATTTTGTCCAATACTTATAGTTAGGTCTGAAGTCTTGTGGAAAATAACATCATTATCA
>DDIK01000011.1 GCA_002338505.1 Bacteriovorax sp. UBA1852 | reverse complement strand
CATCACCTTTTACCCCAACTGTCTTAGCCGGAAGTAAAACTGTAAGCGCTTGCCAAGTAGATTGATAGAGATTCTCATTTGTAAGTTCTTCAAAAAGAATCTGATCACTTTTTTGAACTTTTAAGACACGATCTTCAGTAATCTCTCCAAGTACACGGATCCCTATTCCAGGTCCGGGGAATGGATGCCTAAAGACCCATTCATGTTTAAGTCCCAATGTTTCACCGAGAACTCTTACCTCGTCTTTAAAGAGATATCTTAAAGGCTCTAAGAGTTTAAGATTCATTCTCTCTGGTAGTCCACCAACATTATGGTGAGACTTAATTGTCACGGACTTTCCATCTTCTTCATGTGGTGAAATAGACTCAATCACATCAGGATAAAGAGTTCCTTGTAAGAGATACTCAAAGCTAATACCACGACTCTCTTCATACTCATGAACTTTCTTTTCAAAAACTTCAATAAATGTCTTACCAATTGCTTTTCTCTTATCTTCAGGATCACTTAAGCCTTTAAGCTTTTCAAAGAATAGATCCTTTACATTAATTATTTCGATATTTAGATTTGTTTCTTTTTTTAAAGTTTCAATATGGCCATAGTCTTGAGGTCTTAGAAGTCCATGGTCAACAAAGAAACAATGGAGGTTCTCACCAATAACTTCATGAGAGAGAGTAGCTGCAACTAAGGAATCAACGCCACCAGAGAAAGCACAAAGCACCTGACTCTTTTCAATACCTCTAATGAGACCTTTGGCCTCTTCAAGCATCTCTTCTGCGCCCCAATCTTGCTCAAGCGAGGCGACCTCAGTGAAGAAATAATTTAAAATATCTTTTCCATGTTCACTATGTTCAACTTCTGGATGAAATTGTAGACCCAATAAAGGTCTCTTCGTATGCTTGATCGCGGCAATTAAGCCGTTATTACTCTCCATTAACAATTCAAAATTATCTGGAATCTTAGAGATATGATCTGAGTGACTCATCCAAACACTTATTTCTTTTGGAACTTTTGCCATTTCATCTTTCGAACAAAGCTTAATCGTAGCGTGTCCATACTCTCCTATCGCGCCTCTTTCGACTTCTCCAGAAAAGTACTTACCCATTAATTGCATACCGTAACAAACACCTAGAATAGGTAGGTCTTCATGATCAAAAATAAAACTATAATCTGTTTGATCTTCAAAGACTGACTGAGGGCCTCCTGATAGAACGAGAGCATGAGGCATCTTCCCCTCTTCAAATCTCTTCTTTGTTTGTTTCAATGTCATGATCTCACTTGAAAATCCAAGCTCACGACTCTTTCTGGTAATTAGCTGAGTATATTGTGACCCAAAGTCTACAATCCATAGATTTCTCATTTTATATCCTTTAACTTAATCAAGATGATAATTTGGGGCTTCCTTCGTAATCATCACATCATGAGGATGACTTTCTTTCAAAGAAGCTTGAGTGATTTTTATAAACTTTGCTCTTTCTTGAAGTATCGCAATAGTCTCAGAACCGATATAGCCCATTCCAGATCTTAATCCGCCAATAATTTGCAGAATATTATTAGTTAATGGTCCTCGATAAGCAACTTGACCTTCTATTCCCTCAGGTACAAGCTTATTATCCTCAACGCTTGCTTGTCCGTAACGATCTTTTGAACCAAGTTTCATAGCTCCAAGGGAGCCCATTCCTCGGTAGACTTTATAGGCTCTTCCTTGATAAAGAATCATTTCACCAGGAGTCTCATCACAACCCGCGAAGAGAGATCCAACCATGACACTACTAGCTCCCGCAGCAATTGCTTTAACAACATCACCAGAATACTTAATTCCACCATCCGCGATAAATGGAATCCCAGCTTGCTTACAAACCGGCGCGCACTCCATAATTGCTGAAAGTTGAGGAACTCCAATTCCTGCAACAACTCTTGTGGTACATATTGAACCTGGTCCGATACCAACTTTTATCCCATCAACACCCGCTTCAATAAGTGCTTCACAAGCTCCACGAGTAGCAACATTACCTGCGATAATATCAACAACTGTATCTTTTGGAATTAAGGCCCTAACTTTCTTTACCATATCTATAACACCACTACTATGACCATGGGCCGTATCAATCACAATACAGTCAACATTTGCAGCAATAAGTGTTTTAGCTCTCTTTATTTCTTTGTCGCCAACACCAATCGCGGCAGCAACTCTAAGCCTTCCAAAATCATCACGATTAGAATTTGGAAAATTTATATTTTTCAAAATATCCTTGATTGTAATAAGACCTATAAGTTTTCCTGTCGTATCAACGATTGGAAGTTTTTCAATTCTATGAGCATGTAAGACGTTCTTCGCCTCTTCCATCTCTATAGTCTCTTCGCCCTTTATAAGCTTGTCTCCACCTGTCATAATATCTTTAACTCTTTGATTAAGATTAGTTTCAAATCTCATATCTCGACTCGTTAAGATCCCCAAAAGCTTGTGCTCTTGATCAACAACTGGAACTCCCGTGATCTTGTGCTTTTCTGTAATTTTCACAACTTCATGAAGAGTTGATTCAGGCCCCACAGTTATAGGATTCATAACCATTCCCGACTCAAACTTCTTTACCTTCTCAACTTCCCAAGCTTGCTTCTCTGGTGCCATATTCTTATGAATAACTCCAATTCCACCCTCTTGCGCCATAACGATCGCCGTCTTTGACTCTGTAACAGTATCCATTGCCGCAGAAACTATCGGAATATTTAGATCTATATTTCGCGTGAATTTAGTATTTAGTGAAACATGAGATGGTAAAACTTCAGAATAATCTGGCTTTAAAAGAACATCATCATATGTGAGTGCATGATCCGTAAGAACTTTTGACATAGTATCCCCAATTTAAAATAAGTACTTGGATTTATTTTAACTTCAAAGGAAACTTTTTGGTAGTAAGAGGAAATTTAATACGCTTCATCGTAATCGTTATCAATACTTTTTAGATCATTGATAAGACTATTGATTTCTTTAGAGTGACGCATTTGTACTTTGTACTGTTTTAATAAGGATTTCTCAAATGCACTCTTCTTCACCTTTACCTGAGGATTAAGCTCTCTTATGGAAGCAGGCTTACGTACAGAAGAAAACTCCTTACGTGGATCTTCATTGGAGTTAACACCAGATGAAGCCGGTTTTCTATTCTTTGAAGCTCTATACACTTTTAGTGACACAGATGTCTTCTTATCATACTGAATACTAAACTTCTTAGGCTTTGGTCTACTGGCCTTTTTAAGTTCACTAACTTTTGATTGGTACATATTCTTTAGCATTTTACTTCTTTTTTCATCAACTTTAGGAGCGCGGATAATAGTTATCTCACCTTCCGATCTAGCTGACACTGAACTTGATGCCGGAACTCTTGCAGTCTTGTAATGACCACTTTTCTTATTTGGAGAACTTGCCATAAATTCTTTCGTTGATTCTGAGTTAAGAGGTTTTACATCCTCAAATAAGTTTAATATCGAAGCATAGGCACTTCCACCAATCTCAGTAGGAAGACGTGGATTTCCGCTTTCATATTTTTCAGAAATAAAAGAAAAATATCCAGAAGAAACACTTGTGCTCATAAATCTATTTTCAAGATTCGTTAACTCATGTGTTCCCTTAATGCTTAGAACTTGTGTTTTACTATTTTCACCATCATAAGAGACAACAAATTCTCCTGAAGAGTACTTAACAGCAGCGTTGATCGTTTGAATCTGAAATGTTTCTTTCTTAGCTTCTAGATTCTGTGTCCATAAGTAACCAGACTTAAGTTCTATAAGTCGATTCATTACTCTAATATGACCTGAACCTGAAAGGTGAAATTGATTATCATAGTAATCTTGAATGGTCGCCATTGCCCCGATTTCTGTAAATAATTCATCAAACTCATACAAGAAATCTCCTGTATTAAGCTTCTTCATACTATCACCTGTTAATAGGAAAACGTTTCCTTTCACAGAGGAAATGACAGCACGTGGTGCTTTAGCGAAGGCACTTATTTCTACCACAAAGAGTAGTAGAATAAGACTAGTTAGATTTATACTTTTGAACAATTTTTTCATAATGTTTACTCAAGATGTCGTTCCATTCAGTTGTGTTTCTATATTTCTTTCTAAACTCTTCGGCGACAGCAAAGAATTTATCTTCTTTATCTTGTTTTAAATAAGTCATGGCCAACCATAACTTTGCACCTAAGAAAAAGTCTGAGGTTGGATGGTTTTCAATGACCATTGAAAAATACTTTTCACTCCAGTCATAGTACTTACCAGCTTCATAAGCTGCTACACCTGCTTGAAAGAGAAATTTATCGTCTAAGCTCTTACTTGATGGAAAGTTATCTATGAAAGAGCTAAAGAATTGAGCACTCTTCTTATAGTTTTTTAGATCAAATTCTTTCTCAGCAATCTTCACCATTTCTTCTGGCTTCCACTTATATACATCAAACTTAACAAGGTCATTTGGATCATTCTTCTTGATGCTAGCAATTTTTCTTGCCTTTGATTCGTTCTTACTTTGAAGCTGCGTTTCAAGATAAAAGTTCTTACTTTCCAAAGACTTAACTTGGTAACGGAGTCTCACGATCTCCCCTTGTAAAGACTTCTTCTCTTGTGAAAGCACGAGAACTTTATCCTCTAAAGAGTTCAAAACTCTTGCCCTCTTCTCTACATGTTCAGTGAAGCCACAAGACGTAAATAAGCTTAATGTCATCAAAAAAAGTACTATCTTCATTGTTCTTTCCCTGGAGAATAATTCTCCTCATAACAGTTGTCTTTTCTTTAATCGGTTTTATAGGTGAATTGTTTAGACTTTTTTAAATACTTGATAAAACTAGGCAAAACCTACCGAAATCTGAACTCTCGATAGAAGCTTAAATCCCAATCGGAACTCTCTAGAACTTGATTTATTAGCTCGTCGTCGACTGGACTTCGAGAGACTGAATCACTATCTACAGCGTTACCGCTCTCATCAACAAGTTGCTCTTCCTCTGTTTCATCAACCAAGCGCTTATACATCTTAATAAAGTTATCATCATCTGGTAGCGCCTTATCATAACCCTTAATCATAAACCCATACGAGTTGAGATTTCTTGCTAAGTAAGGATTTTGAACACTAACGCCATTTATTTCAAAACTCTCAATATTTGGATCAATCTCTTTAAAGGACGCAATTGCTCTAAAGACAACACTAAGAAACTTGTTGAATCTCAGATTTAGTCCATCACTGAGTTCACCCAAGGAAGTATTTCCAATACTGACATAGGGAATATTTATAACAACTTTCTTATCTACTATGAAGACTCGAAAATTTGATTTAACAAAGCCCTCATAGTTAATAAACTCATTTTTATAATAGGAGTCGACCATTGCTGCTCTTAGTTTTTCAACATCAAAATCGCTCTCATAACGTCTCCAAGAGTTATTCATAAGTCGATAGAGTCTATTGCCTAAAAGCTCAGGGCCATAGTAGTCATCAAATCCTCTTAAAGAAATATTCTTTCTTTTCACTTTAAAGATTGTTGAAATAGATGTTACACAACTTTTTAAAAATGAATTAATCGATGCTGGATCACGTGACTTTGTGTTAGTTGAACAAGAGAGCAAAGAGATAAATATTGTGAATGTAGTAAAATATCGAAATCTCATGATGAAATATATCGGACTCAATTGATCTTTGCTTAAGGAAAACAATTTTCCCCACGAGTAAAAACCTACCGAAACCTGAACTCTCGATAGAAACTTAGGTCCAATTCTGAATCATCCAGAACTTCTCTGATTAGTTCTTCATCTGGATTATATCTTGTCACTGAGAAACTCTCCATAGTGCCAAACTCCTCACTCAATGCTTGATCAATCATGCGCTTGTACATATCAATAAATCGACCATCGTCAGGCAAGACTTTGTCATAACCTTTAATCATAAACCCATACGAGTTGAGATTTCTTGCTAAGTAAGGATTTTGTACACTAATACCATTAACTTCAAAACTCTCGAGGCCTGGGTCGATCTCCTTAAAAGATGCAAACAACTTAAAGATAGTACTCAGAAATTTAGTAAATTTTAAATTTAGTCCATTACTGAGCTCCCCTAAGGAAGTATTTCCAATACTGACATAAGGAACATTTATGATAACTTTCTTATCTTCTATAAAGACTCGAAAGTTTGAATCCACAAAGCCATTAAAGTTCATAGATTCATTCTTATAATAAGAATCGATCATCGCGACTCTTAATTCTTCAACACCAAGATCATTCTTATAACGGCTCCAAGAATTACTCATAAGCCTATAGACTTTATCACCTATTAGCTCTGAGCTAAAATAATCATCAAAGTCCTTAAGAGAGATATCAGCTCTTTTCTCTTTATAAATAGTTGAAATAGCCGTTTCACAGTTTTTTACTACTGAATTGTCCGAGGCCAGACCCCGTGACTTTGTGTGAGTTGAACAAGAAGGTAAAAAACAAAGAAAAATTGTAAATGTAGCTAGATATCGCAGTACCATAAAGTAAGATATCGGACTTATTTAGTCTTTACTTAAAGAGCTGAACTTTTTAATTTAAATTTCTTCCAAACATGATCAATAAGATAATCAATACCATCGACAATTGGAGCAGGCCCTGGCTGTAAGAAAATCTCTGGCTCAAGCTCAAAAATCATCTCATTCTTAACGGCTTTTATTTGCTGGTAATCTTTTCGCGCCTTAAACGAATCAAGTTCAACGGGCTTTCCACACCAACAGGCAAGAATAATATCGGGGTCATTTCTCAGGATTTCTTCGTCAGTCACATAGCGCTCATTGGCCATGCTCATTAAGCTCTTTTCTTTAAAGACATTTTCTAGCCCACAAAGTTCGACAATTTCTGAGAACCACTCAATACCAGTAATTTTGGGCTCATCCCACTCTTCAATATAGACCTTAGGTCTTCTTTCTAAATTCTTTGCAAAGTCTTTAGCATAGGATATTTTATCTTTTAGTGTAGAAATATATTCCTCAGTTTCGAGAGGCTTTCCAACCATATTTCCAATGAGCGAGAGATAATCAATTATCCCATCAATACTTCTATGATTAGCAATAAAAACATTGAGGCCCTCACCGATTAAGTCTCTTGCAAAGTCTTTTTGTATATCAGAAAAGCCAAGTATTAAGTCAGGATTAAGAGCTTTAATTTTCTTGATAGACCCATTTACAAAAGCACTCACTTTAGGAAGTTTTGTGGCCTCTATTGGTCTCTTTACATAAGCGGAAACACCAACAACGCGATGCCCTTCACCAATGGCAAAGAGAAACTCGACAGCTTCTTCTGTTATGCAGATAATTCTCTCTGGAAAATTTGTCACATTTTCTCCTTAAATACTTTAATATAGTAAAATCTAAGTCAAATTTTAGGCAAAGAGTATATTTCTTATCAAAGTTTGCTAGAATTTTACGTATTATCTTTAATATAGGTGTTTTAATGCTAATTATCAAAAAACTGTTTCTCGTATTCACAATCGTCTTCTCAGCTTGGGCCCAGCAAAAAAATGGCCAAGAATTAGCCTCCATGAGCGTTAATCTATTTGAAAACCAAAACAACAAATACCTTAGTGTTTCACTTGCAAATGAGAAGAAGTGGCACACTTACTGGATCAATCCAGGAGATGCTGGTCTACCGACTGAGATCGATATACTTATCGACGACGAGAAAGTCGACTTAGCACCTATAGAATGGCCTACTCCAAAGAAATATCTAGAAGCAGGTAATTTATTAACGATTGGTTATGGAGGCCTCCATACATTCTTTTATAAGCTCAATGCGAACTTTTTACAAAACTACGCTAATAAAGAAATCACCATTCATGCAAAGTACCTTATTTGTAAAAACATCTGTATTCCTGGTGAAAAGAAGATATCCGGAGTTATAACAAACGATATTTTTAAAACTGATAAGAATGAATCTCAAATAACCAAAACACAATTAGAAGAACAATTTAAAAAAATCCCTAAGAGTATTTCCCTCCCAACGGACCTTGATATCAGTCTCATAAAGTATGAAAAAGGACTGGCGCTGGTTTATCAGTTTTCAGGAGACCCCAAAAGGTCAAGTTCAAACCTCTATACACTAACACCTTATCCGCAAGTTCCATTTTCGTTTAAAAGAGAAAGCCTCTATAAAGACAAGAAAGGAAATTCCTATGGCCTCTACACTATTGATTGGGATGGAGAATTCATGGAACCAGAAATTCCTCTGCCTGCAGATGGAATTTTTAAGAATCCATATAAATTAAAATTCTTATTTAATGATCCCGTAAAAGATGAAGTCTTTGTTATAGAAAAAGAAATTACAAATTATAAGTTAAATGTAGAAGAAAGCTTCAAACAATTATTCTCATCACTCACTCCTATTAAAATTGATCGCCACGGTGATAAAGACGGTGGCAGTAATGAAATTACAAGTAATTCAGATGGAACGAGTTCAGCCCCAAAAGAAAATGATGGACCGAATAGAATTCTCTACTACTTCTTTATGGCATTACTTGGAGGATTAATTCTTAATATTATGCCATGTGTACTTCCGGTTATTTCAATTAAGCTCTTTGGATTGGTTAATCATTCTGGAGAGGGAAAGAAATCAATCTTTAAACACAATATGGCCTACTCTCTAGGTGTCGTGGCCACTTTTCTAGCCCTTGCTCTTGTGGTCATTCTTCTTAAGACAACCGGTGAACAAGTTGGTTGGGGCTTTCAGCTTCAGTCACCCATTTTTGTTGCTATCATGATCTTCATTATCTTCGTAATGGCACTAAATATGTTTGGTCTATTTGAATTTCGAACACCTGGAGGATCAAAACTAGGAAGCTTAGAAGTAAAAGATACATTTTCAGGAGATTTCTTCAGCGGAGCTCTAGCAACAATTCTATCAACACCATGTTCAGCACCCTTTCTAGGTACAGCTCTAACTTTTGCCTTCAGTGAATCACCTGGAATAATTTTTCTTATCTTCTTTTCAATTGGTCTAGGTCTTGCTCTTCCATTTATTCTAACAGCACTATTTCCTGCGCTTATAAAATTTCTTCCTAAGCCGGGAATGTGGATGGAGCATGTTAAAAAGTTCTTAGGCTTAACACTAATACTAACTACTCTTTGGCTACTAGATGTTTTTCTTTCTTTAACAGGTTCCCAACTAGCCCTCTTTCAAATGAATACAGCTCTTAGCTTGGTTTTTTTCACTATCTATGTAAGAAAGAAAATAACGAAGAATCTCATTCTAAGTGCGATTCTTGTACTCCCAATGTTTCTCCTTTTCTATCAATCCTCGACAACGAAAACCACGGTTTCTGATGGCGCGTTAAGTTCTATGATTGATGAGAAATCAAGAGGAGAAGTAAAGTGGCAGGCCTGGCGTGAAGATAAAATGAAGAGTCTCCAAGATCAAAAGAGTCTCACCTTCATAGATTTCACGGCAAAGTGGTGTATCACGTGCAAAGTAAATGAAAGACTTGTGTTAGAAACTGATGACTTTAGAAGCCTAGTCAAAGAAAGAAACTTAAATCTTCTTCTTGGTGATTGGACAAGACGAGACCCAGTCATAGGTGCATGGCTTCAAAAGAATGGTTTTGTTGGTGTACCAGCTTATTTTGTAATCAACTCCAAGGGTGAACTGATTAAGCTTGGTGAGACTATTACAATAAGCAAAATTAAAAATGCACTTGATTAAAGGTCTAGAACCCTACTCTATCTCAAACTTAGCTGGAGTATTCATCAGCATATTAATGACCTCTTTTGCATCAACTTCATTGTAAAGTACTTCATAGAGCCCATTAAATATTCTTGCTCTAATTTCGTATTTCTCACAAAGAAGATGGGTTGCTTTCGTTGTCTTATAACCTTCGACAACTGTTCTTTGAGAATTGATAATTTCCTCAGGGTTTCTTCCCTTGGCTATTTCAAGGCCAAATTGCTTGTTTCGAGAAAGACCACCTGTAGTGGTAAGAATAAGATCACCCATTCCCGATAGGCCATAGAAAGTTTCAGGTCTTGCGTTGAAGACTTTTCCAAAACGTAACATTTCAACAATACCACGAGTAATCATAGCGGCTCTTGTATTGTGATTATATCCAAGTCCCTCTATGATACCACCAGAAATGGCCAAAACATTCTTTAAGGCACCTCCAAGAAGAACACCTTTTATGTCATAAGAAGGGAGTGCTTTAAAATAGCTAGTATCAAGCATAAGTGATAACTCTCTTAATACTCTTCTTGAGCGTCCTCCGAGAGTTACAAGAGTAATCTGTTCTTGCATAATTTCTTTGGCAAAACTAGGCCCAGAGAGGAATGTGATAAGTTCTTTATGATGTGGAAAGAATTCAAAAAAGAGATCATCACTTAACTCAAGTGTGTCAGGATCAATACCCTTTGATAAAGAGATCAGAGGGATACCTCTTTTAAAGTATCCTAAGAATTTATCGTAATTTTCTTCAAAGAAAGGCTTAATTCCAGCTGTGGGTAAACCTGAGACTAGTAATTGAATATCATTATCAAACTCATCGCTTAATTCATCCCACTCAAGCACAGCACGAATATTTTCTTTAAGCTTAATACCTTTTAAGTAAACAGAGTTCTCTCTATTCTTATTAATGGCATCATATACATCCTGACTTCTAACTTTAAGAACAACATTTTCAAATCGGTCTGCGAGAATAGATGCCAAAGAGGTACCAAATGCACCGGCCCCAACAACAAGAGCATTCTTATACTTAATCATGATAAATTCCTTAGAAAATTACTATAAGGACATGATACCAGATAATTTGGAAACTTTTTGATAAATGGAAATGACTTCTGAACTCTCTTGAATTTGTACATTGAAAGTAAAACTTATGTACTTACCAGTACGAGAGGCGTTCTCCTTACATGGTTTCTGACCAATGATGTCGGTTAATTCATCCCTATGCCCTTCATTTCCTACAAACTTAAACTTATAAGTGCTGGGCCATTCATATTGATCGTCTAGTAAAGACTCTAATTTATCTAAATTCATGAGATTTTTCTACCGAAAACAACACTTTGTGTCAAGGCAAAAAGGTGGCGGGGAACACTCGCTGAAATATTTGATATACTAGAAACCTAAATAAATTATAGGAATAATTAATGACTAAGAAACTTACAGATAAGAGCTCAAAAGAAGCTATTGAAATTCTCTCAAAGTATTTTCAAGATGAGTCCCATCAGCTTGTGTCCTCTGTTTCACATGATGTCAAAAACCCACTTGGTATTATTGATCTATCCGTAGGTCTTTTAGAAGACAGACTATCTAAAGCTCTTGAGAATGAAGATGAGAAAGTAAAAAAGAAAATCTTTAAATTTCTCGATAATATAAACGTAGGCTTAGAGAAGTGTGAAGAAATTCTAGATAATGTACTTCTTCTTAGAAGACTTGATGCTGACTATGAAAATAAAATAGACTTCAGTTTAAAGAATCTTATCGATAGCCATTATATTTTCTCAAAGCCTGCCTTAAAAAGTAAGAATATAAACTTTGATAATCAAGTTCCTTCTGATGTTATGATTAACTTAAATGAGAAATCATTTACAATGGTTTTAAATGGGGCACTCGTAAATATTTCAGATAAATTAACATCATCTGACGGCTCTCTCATGACAGCTACATCTGATGGAAATAAATTAATTTTTATAATCACACCAAAAGAAGAGACGAAAGGTCTTACTCTACATAATGAACTTGAAGAAATTTCAGCATTTAGGGAAGAAGTCTTTCACCTTGAACTTAAGCGTACCGGCTATACTTTTAGTATCAAAGAAGATGCTGGAAATATTATTGCGGAAATTAATATTGCTTAAGAAGTAAAATCAATTTTACAGTCATCGAAATCAAGAACCTCTGGATAAATACCATGAGCATATCTTAAAATGTCGATAACTTCTCTGACTGCACCCTGTCCACTTAATCTCGTGGTTACATAATCAGCAAAGCCTTTAACTTCATAGCTTGCAAGAGGTACTGTTACGCCAAAGCCTGCTTTTTTAATTAGTGGGACATCAAAGAACTCATCTCCCATATAGAGAATCTCTTCCTCTTTATAGCCCATACTTAAAACTTCTTTGAAAGCCTCTCTCTTATCTTCATTACCAAGAAAACAAAAATCAAGACCTAGGTTTTCTTTAAAACGTTTCTTTACTCCAAGAGAATCTCCACCTGAAATAACTCCAACCTTAAAGCCAGCTCTCATCATAACTTTTAATCCATAACCATCTGAGGTATGTGAATATCTATTAAAGCCTTCATTTTCAGCGTACCAAATATGCCCCGTAGTCAAAACACCATCAATATCAAAGGCCAAAACCTTAATCTTTGAAAGTTTTTCTTTATGCTTCTTTGCGACTTCTAATAATTGATTCACGAATTCTCCACGGCTTTAAATATTCTCATGAGCCCATCAACAATTGTTTCGACATTTTTTAAATCTAAACTCGTTGAAGCATCTGATTTTGACTTATCTGGATCAGGATGTACTTCCATAAAAATCCCATCAGCACCTGCTGCAATAGCTGCTCTAGCAAGTGTGAGAATTTGCTCTCTCTTTCCACCAGTCGTTTTACCAAGTCCACCTGGTCTTTGAACACAGTGAGTAGCATCGTGAATAGCTCTGACACCAAAGGACTTCATGATTTGAAAGCTGGCCATATCCACAATAAGGTTATTATAACCAAAAGAAGTTCCTCTTTCTGTTAAGAGTATTTGATTCTTATCTATAATTGTATTTGCTTTTTCTACAATATTCCCAGTTTCTTCAGGAGAGAGGAATTGACCTTTTTTAATCTTAAGTTGCCTATCATACTTCTTACAGGCCTCAGCCCCTGCGATAATCATATCAGTTTGACGACAAAGAAACGCTGGAATTTGTAAAGTATCAACAACGCTTGCCACATCCATCGCCTGCGCAGGCATATGAAAGTCAGTAATCACAGGCACACTAAGTTCTTTTTTTACATCTGATAATATCTTAAGCCCCTCTTCCATTCCAGGACCTCGAAAAGAATCAATTGATGATCTATTGGCCTTATCAAAACTTCCTTTATAAGTGAAATTCACTTCAGGATATTTACTGAAAACTTCTTTGAGTCGTCCTCCGACATCCATACACATCTGCTTGCTTTCAATAACACAAGTTCCTACAAAAAAGTCTATTTTTCTCATGATTTTTTTTCTCCAAATAAGTCACTCTGTTTCACAAACTCTTTAAAAAGAGGATGTGGTTGATGAGGCTTTGATTTAAATTCTGGGTGGTACTGACAGGCAATATAAAAAGGGTGCCCCTCAATCTCAATGGTCTCTACAAGATCCAGTTTCTTATTCACTCCAGATATTATTAGTCCTTTATCTACTAATTTATCTCGGTATTGATTATTAACTTCAAGGCGATGTCTATGTCTCTCTTGAATAGAGCTCTCTCCATATATTTCACCAATCTTCGAGCCTTTAGTAAGTTCACAGTCATAACTTCCAAGGCGCATACTTCCGCCCTTTGTTCCATCTTTTGATTGTCCTTTCATATAGTGAATCAAAGGCTCTTTACCTTCTCCTGTAAACTCTTCACTTGTGGCATTCGATATACCACACATATTTCTAGCATATTCGACGATCGCTAGCTGCATACCTAAGCATATCCCAAAAAATGGAACACCATTTTCTCTAGCATAATTAATCGCCTTAATCTTGCCTTCTGTTCCTCTCGTACCAAAGCCACCAGGCACCAAAATACCTTGCACGGTCTCCAATGTCTTAGCTGCACTTTCACTCTCAAGCTCCTCAGAGTCAAGATACACAAGCTTAAGTTTTAACTGTAAGTTGATCGCTGCATGATTAAGGGCCTCATCAAGAGACTTATAAGACTCAACAAGCTCAGTGTACTTACCAACAACTCCGATTTTTACTTCTCGTAGTGGATTGTGAAAGTTGTAAATAAAGTTTTTCATATCATCAACATTTGGCGTCGCCGTCCAAATACCAAGGGACTCAATAATCTTCTCATCTAATCCCTGATCATAGAAATTTAGAGGGACTTTATAAATTGTATCCAGATCAATTGACTGGAAGACCTTGTTCTTAGAGACATTACAAAATAAAGAGACCTTATCGATAATATCTTGATTCAATTCGCGGTCACTTCTGCAGATAATGATATTTGGAAAAAGACCTAAAGAGCGCATTTCTTTCACTGAGTGCTGAGCAGGCTTCGTCTTTAACTCACCAGCGGCACTTAAGTATGGAACAAGAACAAGATGAACAAAGAGAACATTCTCTGTCCCTACGTCATGAGCAAATTGTCTAATAGATTCAATGAATGGAAGAGATTCAATATCTCCAACAGTTCCTCCGATCTCCCCAATTAAAAGATCGGCATCTTCAGCGGCAATATTGATTCTACGCTTAATTTCATTTGTTACATGAGGAACTACCTGAACAGTTTTTCCAAGGTACTTCCCTTCTCTCTCATTATCTATGACTTCAAGATAAACTTGACCTGTCGTAAAATTACTTTTCTTATTAAGTGTTAAAGAAGTAAATCTCTCATAATGTCCTAAATCAAGATCAGTCTCGGCCCCATCATTTGTAACAAACACTTCACCATGCTGTGTTGGACTCATAGTACCTGGATCAACATTTATATACGGATCCATCTTAAGCATATTGATCTTAATTCCTCTTCTTTCAAGAAGAGAGGCAATTGATGCTGCAGCTAAGCCCTTACCAAGCGAACTTGAAACTCCACCAGTGATAAAAATATATTTCTTTTGATTACTTGCCATTAAGGACCTCTTCAACACTCTTAATATCTTCAGGAGTATCAACTCCCAGGAATTCAACGTCTGATAAAATCGCACCAATCGTCATGCTATTATCTAAAATTCTCAGTTGCTCAAGGCACTCTAGCTTTTCGTTTTCCGTCTGCTCTAAAGAACAGAATTTCTTCAAAACATCTGGCCTAAATGAATAAATTCCAACATGAAGAAACCATGGAACACCACCAACATTTTCACGATCAAAAGGCACTGGTGATCTTGAGAAGTAGTGGCACATCTTAGACTCTTTATTATATATGGCCTTTACCTTATTTGGATTGGTCTTCTCAGCTAAATCACTTACACTTTTTACTACTGTCCCAACATCATAATTAGAGTTTAAATGAAATTCAATAAGCTCACTTAAAACTGCGCCTTTAATCAAAGGCTCATCACCTTGAACATTAATAATAAGATCAAAGCCTTTCTCTGAAAAATGTCTCTCATAAGCAAGTTGAATTCTCTCCGAACCAGATGGAACATCATCATCAACTCTCACAACGTTTAAAGCATGCTTCTTACATACATCTTCAATACGTGAGTCATCTGTCACGATAGCAACTTCAGAACCAGGAAACTTTGAAATTGCTTTCAAGGCTCCTTCATAAACCCAAGTAATCATCGGCCGACCAAGAATTGAAGCGATGGGCTTACCAGGAAAACGAGAAGAGGCATAACGCGCAGGTATTAATATCAGAGCTTTTTGCTTCACTATATATCCTTTTGTAATAATAATAACATCCTAGAGTGAAGCCAGTAAAGAGTGTATAATGATAATATGTTCAAACTAATGCTAACGCTTGGCGTTTTACTTACTTTTAATTCGAATGCTTATGACATTGGTAAAGGTCTGAAAGAGACGATCATCACAGACCCTAGCATTACGAAAAAGTGCGAAATACTCACAACTGATAGAAGAAAGAAAGTCCGACATCGTCAAAGACTTATTGCCCTCGCAAAGAGAAATCAAAAACTACAATCACGAACTCCTGCAGAAAAAGAGAGTGTGAGAAAGAAGCTCATTACCAACCTTCAAAGCATCAAGAGAGAAATAATCCTCACCAACCTTGAAGTCCGTCACACAGAAGAAGATATTATTCGTAGAGGCTGCCCTGGG
>DDIK01000001.1:6693-8530 GCA_002338505.1 Bacteriovorax sp. UBA1852 | reverse complement strand
CACAAAGATATTTACATCTTTAAAAAAAGAATTACCCCTACCTACACAGATCTGTATCTGGCTTTCTAACTTTCTCCAACACTATTGGTGGCTAGTTATCATCGGCTTCTTTGTTGGACTATGGGCATTTAGAAAGTATATTTCAACTCCGAAAGGTCGAGCATTATGGGATAGCTTCACGTTGAAGGTGCCTGTCTTTGGAGATCTTGTCATGATGATAAATGTCAGTCGTTTTTGCTCGACTTTAGCAACTCTATTAAACTCAGGTGTCCCTATCTTGGCATCAATGAAAATTGTTAAAAACCTAATCAGTAATGTTCATATGCAACGTGCTATCGAAAACTCAAGAATAAATGTTTCTGAAGGGTCATCACTTGCTGCCCCCCTTGAACAAAGTGGATACTTCCCTAAAATGGTAACTCATATGGTGAGTCTAGGTGAAAAATCAGGTGAATTAGAACCAATGTTAAATATCATTGCAGATAACTACGAAGACCAAGTTGAGGCCAAATTAAACGGGCTGACTTCTATCCTAGAACCTATTATGATGGTTGGCATGGGTGGAGCTGTTGCTTTTATTGTTATGTCAGTTGTTGTGCCAATGATGGAACTAAACTCAATTAATTAAAGGAGATTTATTAATGAAAAAATGGAGAAATTTTAAGCTATTCTTCAACGAAAGCATCAAAGAATCACAAAAAGGTATGTCACTTATTGAGATTTTAATCGCTATTACACTTATCAGTTTAATGGGGACATTCATTGCTGGTAAAGTTTTTGACCAACTTCATGAAGGAAGAGTTAAAACAGCAACAATTCAAATGAAAGCTTTTGAATCACAGTTAAAAGAGTTTAGAAGGAAGTGTTATTTTTACCCTACTTCTGACCAGGGATTAGATGCACTTATCAATAAGCCGTCAGGTGGTAGAGAGTGTAAGAACTATCCAAGTAATGGTTTCATTGACGGCGGAGAGATTCCACTTGATCCATGGGAAAATGAGTACATTTATACCTCTGATGGAAAAAATATCAATATCGTCTCTTACGGTGAAGACGGAATTGAAGGCGGAGAAGAGAAAGAAGCCGATATTAGTTTAAGAAAAAAGTAAGATATGCAAAACAAGGGTCATAGTCAAAAAGGTTTTTCTCTCATAGAAATACTTGTGGCAATGGCCCTTGTCTCTATTATACTTCTTATAGCCGTAGGCTCTGACTTCTCAAATAGAAAGAGTCTCGACCAAGTTCTTGATAATTACGAAAGAATTATTCGATTTTCAACTGATGAGGCATCACTTAAGAATAGTTTCGTCAGAATGAATATTAATTTTGAACAAGAAAATGGACAAAATCTGACTCTCGAATATAGTGATGATAAAGACTTTATTATCGATGCTGACTTTGAAAAGTCTTTAAGCGAAGTTAGTGAGTCTGAAAAAGAGTTCGTTGAAGAAAAACAAAAAAAACAAGATAGCTCATTTTCCATAGTCGAAGAATTCGATGCAGAAGAATTTGAAGTTCCACCAAACGTAAGAGTCTTAGGTGTTGGCTCTGAGTTAACAGAGAGCTTTCGCACAACAGGTAAAACTCAAATCTACTTCTATCCTAATGGACAAAAAGACGCCTCTATCATAATATTTGCTACAGAGGATGAGATTGCAACATTAGAAATAGAACCCTTTAGAAGAGTTATCAATAGAACTTATGCGGAAATGCCTGAAGAAATCCCCAGTGACTACGAAGAGTTTTTAATTGATCGTGCTAATGAGATTTATAAGGAGTGGCTCCAATGAACCATTTTTTAAGATCTATGAAAAAATCCAATGGCTTCTCACTAATT
>DDIK01000001.1:0-6527 GCA_002338505.1 Bacteriovorax sp. UBA1852 | reverse complement strand
AAAAGGAGTGGCTCGAATGAACCATTTTATAAGATCTATGAAAAAGTCCAATGGCTTCTCACTAATTGAAGTTATGATTGGACTTGCAATTTTTGCAATATTCATTGTCACCTTTATGGCCGCGCAAGGCTATAACATTCAAGACTCAGCATCATTCAGGACTGAATTAAAATTAAAAGAGCTTGCTCTAAATCGTTTAAACGAACTTGTAATAGATCCACCTCAATTCACCTTAAGCCTTACTCTCAAGCCTGATAAAGGAAAGTTTGAAGAAGATGAAGGATATGAGTGGGAAATTGAATATAAAGAATTTAAGGTTCCTGACTATAACAAACTTCAAGGGAAAGAGGAGCAAGAAGAACAGGCAGGTCCTCAAGATGCTCTTCAAAAAAAGATTTTCGAAAATATACAGAAAAATTTACAAAAAATGATATGGCAAGCAAGAATTACAGTTATCAACACAAACACTGATCAGAAGTACTCAGTTTCCACTTGGCTTGTTAACAATGAATACGAGGCGACAATTGAGGCTTTCTAAGAGAGAACAATTTTTAAAGAATCAAGCAGGTTTTTCTTTAATAGAAGTTCTAATAGCAATTGTTATTCTGTCTTTTCTCATGCTTTCAATCTATCAGATAATTGATAATTCAAGTGCCTCTAATTATCGAATTAAGAACGAGGATAGAGCTCTCATTCAATTTGAGTCTGCAATGAATATTATTCAAACAGATATTGAATATATGTACACTCCTCTCTTTTATGAAACTGATAAGAAAACAGATGAAGCCGCCTATAAGAAAGCATTTCTTACGCCACAAGCAACAGGAGCATCGGCTTATCGAGTTGATGAATCTTATGGTGCAACGACTGACTTAGGTGATTACTATGTCGATTACTCAGCTAGTAATATCCCTATTCCAAAATTCATTAACGAGAACAAAACCAGTATAGCTTTTCTTACTTCAGCTGGTCGAAGACTCGTTAAAAACACAAAACAATCAAATCTTTATTGGGTCATTTATGAATTAAGAGATAATCCAGAGCCAATTAATCAAGAAGCTCCTTATATTTTAACCAGAGCAACTGTGAGACAAGATATTTACAATCCTAATCTCGATCTTAAAGAAGCTAAGGCCCACCCTATTTTAGACAACGTAAAAACACTTGAATTTAACTTCTTCAATACAGAGTCAAAGAAGTTCGTTGAAAGTACAAGACTTCTCGACAACGATCTCAATACACCTCGACTTATTAAAATAAAAGTTGAAACTGAGGGGCCTGAAGGAGACACCCTTTTTGCAAACAGAATTTTTCGTCCATTATTTCCTCTATTAGATACCAAGGAAGTCTTGAAAAAAAAATATGTTAAGGATAAGTCATCCACCCCAACAGGGGGACTAAGTACAAAAAGAAATGGTGGAGGCGAAGATGACCAGTAAGCGATCATTTATTAAGATGCTTAATGAAAAAAAGAATAGTGGTATTGCCATTATGATGGTGACCTCTGCTGTCGCTATTCTTTCAGTTCTTCTCGCTGACTTTACTTTCGAGACTAAACTTAACAAGATTAGAGTTGAAAATAGCGTTGACTCATTTCAAGCGAAACTCAATGCAGAAGCAGGAGTCAAATTTGCCTTGGCAAAACTACAAATATATAAAGAGGCCTGGAATCTCCTAGAGGAGAATGAGAGCATGAAAGGAAGTATCTCTCCAAGTGATGCTGAAAAAGTTGTCACACAGCCTTTTATTTATCCTATACCGCTTGGAGCTTCTGCAAATGTCATTCAAAGAAACGCATTGAAGGAATTTGAAGACAATAACCTCCTAGTAGGTCAACTCGCAGTAACGATGACCTCTCTCACCGGCTTCATTAATCCAAATTCACTTAGAGTTTTAAAAATGACAGAGGAAGAAAAGCAAGCCCGCGCCGAAGAGCTCGAGAGAAATGGAGAGGAAAAGAAAAAGCAGAGTCCTTACGAATTTATGGAGAAAACATTTATCGAGACTCTAAAAAAGTCTCTCGAAGAAAAAATAGAACAAGACGAAGAATTTGCTATTTTATACTCAAATGTAAACGTAGAACTTCTCGTCAAAGAAGTAAAATACTATGTCAGCGAGAAAGGCTCATATGAAGAAGCTGAAAAAGCAGATATAGAAAAACTTTATCTAGAAAAAGATCTAACACCGAAGCATGCTCCAATGACATCAATTGATGAAATGTATCAACTGGCAGGATGGGACGACAACCTCGTCAACCTCATCAAAGACCGACTTAGCATTCACCAGGTAAGCGTTATCAACGTCAATGAAATAACAGCAAATCAACTCAAAGTACTCTTTCCAGAAGTCACAGAATTTCAAATTGAAGAATTCTTTAAATATCGAGATGGAGACCAAGAATTAGATACAGACCCAAAGGAGTTTAAAACATCTGAGGACTTCAAATCTCTTGTCGTTGGACAATTAGCAATTTTAGAATCAAGTGATTATGATAAGAGAATCAAAGAGTTTGAAGCTGCAAAAATCTATCTAGGTGTTGCAGGAAAGGTTTTTGAGGTCATATCCAAAGGGAACTTTGCAAACTCTAGTTATCAAATCACTGCCTATATTGATCTTCCCATAAGACCAGAAGCCCCGCCAAAGAAAGAAGAAAAAGAAGAAGATACGCCCAAGAGGCCTGACAATCCAGATAACCCAGAAGATATTCCTGAAGATATTCCTGAAGACAACAGAGAAGATGATCCTGAAGAAAAAAAGAAGGAAGACAAGAAAAGAAAACTTATTCTTCTAGATCCACGAATCGTAGAGCTTCGACACCAGTAGACCGACTACAACACTCGGTTTATTAACAATGCCTGACCAATTCTTTCTCGACTTTATTACTTTGAAATATTCTTAAGGATTGTTATAATAATTATAACTTAACTTGATAAAGGTGATTGCTTTAGTGGATACACTTGTCATTGATAGCGGAAGCTATAGTGTAAAATTTTTAAAAGGCTCTTTTTTAAAGAAAGAATTCTTTGTTGAAGAAGCCGATGAAGTATTAATCGAAGATGTCCGTGGTCTAGACAGTGATCTTGCCATCGAGTCTATTCAGCAGATCATCATAAAACAATACCTTGAAGACTCAAAGTTTAGTGGAAAGATTATCAATCAGGTGCCTCACAACTTATTAACGACACGCTTTATAGACTTTCCAACAAATCAAAGAAAGAAAGCCGAGCTGATGACGCCTTTCATGCTTGATGAAGACCTACCATTCTCTTCTCAAAACTCTCACATAGTGACTACTTATTTTAAAAATGCCAAAAATCAACTCTCTGCGATGGCCCAGATCAGTGAACTGAGCTACTTTAGAGATTTCTTTGATATGCTTAAAATCAATAAAACTCTTCCCTCTTTACTAACATCAGAGCTATCTTCATATCAGAGCTATGTTGATCATATTAAATACGGTAATCACTTTTGTATTATAGATATAGGCCATCAATACACAAAAGCCTACTTAGGATACAATGACAGAATTGTAACCAATCACGTGTCTTCTATTGCAGGTGGAAAAATCGATGAAGCTATCGCTAGTACTTATGGGATAAGTCTTGAAGAGGCAAGAATTTTTAAACATGAAGAATCATTCTTTTTAACAAATAGCGTTCTTGAAAAAGTAGATGAAGATAAGAAAAACTTTGCACTTCTAATGAAAAGAAACTTTGATCCACTGATTAGCCAGCTTCACAGATGGATACTAGGATATCGAATTAAGACAGGGTTTTCGATCCAAAAAATTTACATCTGTGGTGGTACTTCAAATATTGAAAATATTAGTAACTTTCTTGCTGAACAATTAGAAATAGAAGTTGAAGTCTTAAAAATATCTGAACTTACTGCCAATCATGATATAAATGCAAAATCATTTGTTACACCATATATTCTTGGGTTTAGTAGTAAGCTGAAGCTTCACGCTTCAAACTTTCTCACAAAAGAGTTCGCGATAGGACTGACAAATGCAATATCTCTAAACGATAGTATCTTTAATTTCTTTAGAGTTTCTGTTATAGCAGGTTTAATAATGCTTTCAATAATCGCAGAAGTTTTTATATTCAACGCTAGTCAATATAAAACATACCTGAAGAGAAATGTCACTGGAGCAAAAGCCCCTGAGTTTAAAGAAATAAAGAGTTTAAGTCAGTATATAAGAAAGAAACCAAGTATGGCGCTAGCAAAGCTAAACAAGGAAAAGAATAGCCTTGAAAAAGATCTAGAAGTTTTAAATATAGATCAATCGAAAAATGCAATTTTACCGCTTACAACACTCTCAAAAGCTATAAAGAACAACAAGAATATTTCACTCATAAGCTATAAAAGTGACCTCACTCAAGCGAGTGCAACCTTTAGAACTGAAACAGAGAAAGACTATGAGCAGCTAGTTAAGCTTGTTAAAACTTTATCAGTGCCAAATTTAAAGCTCAAAGATGATCTCGTAAACAGAGTGCTACTCGTTTCTTTTAATGTGGATCAATAATGGAAGACATGAATACTGAAAATAATAGCCTATTTAAGAATATTGATAATTTCTTGTTTGAACAAGTATCAACTCTCAAAAAATCACTTTCAGTAGAAAAGATGACTGATACAGTAAGAAGTTTTCCTGAAGAAAAACAAATACTGCTTAATCAAGTTTCAAATATAGCACTACTACTACTTCCATTTCTAATTCTTCTAATCTTTTTCTTATTCTCTATGATTAAGTCATCAGAACTAAATGACCAAAAAGAAATTCATAATGTCATGAGCCTCGTTAAAACGAATCAAGGAAAACTAAATAAGCTCACAAATGTTCTGGTAACAAGAACTATCATTGAGGATAAGAGGTTCTTCGTTGATGACTTAAACAAAATCTTAGAAAGAAGAGATTTTCCTGTAAGAAAAATAAGCGTTGATAATTATGACGATGGCCAGAGAGGAGCTACACTCAAGGTAATAAGAGCTGAAATTAAGTTTGAATCTATCGCGAATAATTCCTTAAAAACACTATTATCGCAATTACAAGTCAAATATAAAGCAAAAGTTTTAGACCTAGCTATTAATAAAGACACAAAAGAGTCTCGATTGTCTGGTTCTCTTAATATCGAATTTCTTTCAAAGGCATTTTAATGCAAGGACATGCTGAAATAGAAAAACCAATATATAAAATAGGACTGAATCATTACTTTCTTTTAATTCTCCTATCATCACTGGCACTAATTTATGGCTTCGTTTCAAACTTCTCTCTCGAGAAGAAAATCGAAGACACTTTAAAAGCACAACTAGCAAAAATGCGTTCATGTCCAGTCAGTTTTGAAAAATTAAATCTTACTTACTTGGTTCCCGGCATAAACTTAAATGATATTAGTGTTTCACCTAGATGTTATAAAGGACAAGATGATTTAATAATTAACAGTGTTCAGTCTAACATAGGCTTTCCAAGCTTCTCTCCTATTGGACCTTCTTTAAATACAGTAATTAAAGATAAATTCTCAAATATAAATATAAAAAGTGCTCATGGCCTTACTGAACATAAGGTAAGAATCGAATCAAGAAAACTGAGTTCTCAGTCAATTAACCCGCTGCTAGGTTTAGCTCAGATAAAAGGAAACTTTGACTTAACTGCTGTTAGTACTTTAGGTGCAAGAGATTTAAAGTCATTACAACTAAATCTCAAGTCAAATAACCTAACGATTCCGGCACAAAATATAAACTCCTTCTCTATTCCTAACTTAGACATTAGAAACTTTTCTCTCATATCAAATCTTGCAAATAAGTCCATGCTCAATATTAAGAAACTTATTATTGGAGATGAAAGGTCTCCTGTAAGGGCAAATATTAAGGGTAAAATCAATCTTAATATGAAGTCAATTATAAGATCAAAGCTAGATTTAAATATAGTTGTAAAGTTTTCTGAGCAATTTCAAGAAAGCTTTGGTATCATCAGCCTATTCTTAGACAGTAACAAACAAGACGAGAACGGCTTTTATACAATAAATGTAACGGGTACGCTCAACAAACCGAAACATACAGTAATTCAAAAGTAGTTCACAGCTAAAAAGTCGAGCATGGAAACAAATAAATTAGAGAAAATACTCTTAGACTCTTTCAATAAAAACACCTATGACAACTTCTTTAAAGAGGTTTACGAATACTCTTTAGTCCCTGCTGGGAAGTTATTTCGCCCAAAGCTTGTCTATGCTATTGCAAGTGACTTTAACAATGACTTCTCTAATGATCATCAGCTCTTAGCGAGCCTTGTTGAGATACACCATACATATACCCTTATGCATGACGACTTACCTTCAATGGATGACGATAAAACCAGAAGAGGAAGAGCATCATCTCACATTAAATTTAGTGAATGGCAGGCACTTCTTGCAGGAGACGGACTCCTCAATACCTCCTATTCACTTATGGCACAAATGGAAACAAATAAGCTTAGAGAGCTCTTAAAGTACGTCTCTTGGTGTTTAGGCCCGAAAGGATTAATTTTAGGT